>JAWLBW010000240.1:0-7327 GCA_041687475.1 bacterium | reverse complement strand
AAAACGAAATCGCCAACCTGGCGCCCATGTCGGAAAGCCTGCTCGCCGAAGCGCTCGAAGAAAACTACTTCATCACGCTCGAGCAGATGCACCCGTCGCTGGCCAAGCTGAAAAGCGCCGAAGACACGCAGCTTGCCTTCGCGCAGGTCGTGACCATGGTGGGATATCTGGTGCGCAAGGGCGGCTACCCGATGCTGCTCAAGTTGCTCGATGAACTGACCAACGGCGCCGAAGGCGACGAGGCGCTGCGAAAAGCCGGAGGCTGGAAGAGTCTCGACGGTTTTCTGGGCGAGTGGAAGGGGTATCTGGCCGAACGGGGCCTCAAGCGCATACCCGGCCTGAAGGTGCTGAAGACCAAGCTGGCCGACGACGGCTCGAGCGAAGACAGCGAAGACGTGAAGTCGGTCGCCGATGAAGAGGCGCGCAAGCACCTTCGCCTCGGCGATATGCTGCGCGACCGGAAGCGCTACGCCGAGGCCGCCTTCGAGTACGCGAAGGCGCGCGAAGCGAGTCCGGGTTTTCACCCGGTGTTGCTGAACAAACTCGGGCTCGCGCACATGCTCGCCGGCAATCTCGAGCAAGCCGAGAAGGCGCTGCATGAGACGCTTTCCGTCTATCCGCATTTCGGGCCGGCCAATCGCCGGCTGGGCGAAGTGTATGTGCGCCGGAAGGATTTCGCTCGCGCCCGCTCCAGCCTCGAGGCCGCGCTGGGCGTGAATCCCTTCGATCCGGGCATACACAGCCTGTTGCTGCAGACCTATCGCGAACTGGGCGAAGAGAAATTGGCTGCTCGTGAAGAGCAGGTACTCTCCCTACTGAAAGGAAACTGATGTCGAATACCCTGAAGCTTCCCGACAACGAGGTGGCCGCGCTCGAGGAATTGTCGGAAGCCTACCGTCGCGTTCGCGCCGAGTTGGGCAAGGTCATCGTCGGCCAGCAGGAAACGGTCGAAGCCCTGCTCATCAGCCTGTTCTCGCGGGGGCACTCGCTGTTCGTGGGCGCCCCGGGGCTGGCCAAGACCCTTCTGGTTTCGACGCTGGCCGAAGTGCTCGATCTGCGCTTCAACCGGGTTCAATTCACCCCCGACCTGATGCCCGGCGACATTACCGGCACCGACATTCTGGAAGAAGATCGCTCGACCGGAAAGCGCAACTTCCGCTTCGTACGCGGTCCGATCTTCACCAACATTCTTCTCGCCGACGAAATCAACCGTACGCCGCCCAAGACCCAGGCAGCGCTGCTGCAGGCCATGCAGGAACACCGGGTAACGGCCAGCGGACATACGTATACGCTGGACGAGCCGTTTCTTGTCTTCGCCACCCAGAATCCTATCGAGCAGGAAGGAACGTACCCGCTGCCCGAGGCGCAGCTCGATCGCTTCCTCATGCAGATTGACGTGCCCTATCCGAGCGAAGCCGATGAAATCGAAGTCGTGAAGTCGACCACGGGTTCGGCAGAGATCAGCCTCGACAAGGTGCTCGACCCGCAGGCAATTCTTCGTCTGCAGGCTTTGATTCGCCGGGTACCCGTGGCCGATCCGGTGGTCGAGTACGCCGTGCGTCTGACGCGGGCCACCCGGCCCGGTCAGGGACGTGAGTCGATTGATCGCTGGGTTGCCTGGGGGGCGGGGCCGCGCGGCAGTCAGAACCTTGTGCTCGCCGCCAAGGCGCGGGCGGCCCTTCACGGCCGCTTTACCCCCGACATCGACGACGTCAGGGCGCTGGCGCCGGCGGTGCTGAAACACCGGGTCATGCCCAATTTCCGCGCCGAGGCCGAGGGCACGACCGCCGACACCATCATCAAGCGCCTTCTTGAAGAGGTTTCCGGCAGCCGATGACGAAGGCCCGCGTTCTCGATCCCGATGTGCTGGCGGGCCTGAGCGGCCTTTCCGTGCGGGTGCGCAGCGTGGTCGAGGGAGTGCTCTCGGGCCTGCATCGCAGCCCCTTCCGCGGCTCGAGCAGTGAGTTCGCCGAGCACAAGGAGTACGCCTCGGGCGACGAGCTGCGCACCATCGACTGGAAGCTCGTCGGGCGAACCGATCGCTACTACGTCAAGCAGTTTCAGGACGAAACCAATCTCGCGGCCTACCTGGTGCTCGATCTTTCGGCGAGCATGGACTTCGGTGCTCCGCTTCGCAAGCACGACTACGCCGCCGTTCTGGCCGGTAGCCTCTGCTATCTGCTGACCGACCAGATCGACATGGTCGGCCTCAGTCTGATACGGCCCACCGGCGCCGAGGCCGTACCGGCCCGGGCCGCGCGTACCCACGTCGGCCACATTCTTGAAATGCTCGAAGAAGCCGAGCCGGGCAAGGGCGCGTGTGATCTGGCGGCCGGACTCGATGAGCTTCTCGAGCGCATGCGACGGCGCAGCCTGGTGGTCGTCATTTCCGATCTGCTGACCGACGAAGAGCCTGTGCTGGCCGCGTTGTCGCGGCTGCGAAGTCGTCCGGCCGAGGTCGTGCTGCTGCATGTGCTGTCGCCCGAGGAATTGCGCTTCGGCTACAAAGAGGCCAGCCGTTTTGTCGACCCCGAAGACGGCCGCGAACTGCCCGCCGACCCCGAGTCTGTTCGTGACGCCTACAACCGGCAACTCGAAGCCTTTCTGACGCGGTGGCGCGAGAACACGCTGGCCCGGGGAATCACCTATCGCCTGGTCGACACCTCCAGGGCGCCCGACCGGGTTTTGCGCGAGCTTCTGGGGCGCCGATGAACGGACTTTCCTTCGCCAACCCCCTGCTGCTTCTAGGGCTTGCCGCGGCGGCGCTTCCGGTGCTGATCCATCTTTTCGACAAGCGAAAGTTGCCGGTCGAGAAGCTTCCGACGCTGCGTTTTCTGCTGCAGGCAAACGAGCAGGTCAAACGCCGGATACGCCTGCGCGATATCCTGCTTGTCGCCCTGCGCACCCTGGCCGTCATGTTGCTGGCCCTGCTGGTGGCGCGCCCCTTCTGGCAAGAAGCCGGTGCGGCGCCAAGCTTGACATCCGACGCGCAGAGCGTCATCTTCGTGCTCGATGGCTCCTTCGGCATGAAGTATCGGGGCGACAACGATGAGACGCTTTTCGAACGGGCCGTCGAGCGCGTGCGGCGCGACGTTGCTGCGCTCGAGCCGGGTAAAAGCGCCGCCCTGGTGGTCTGCGACGACCGCTGGCGACACCTGACCGATGAGATTGGGGCGCCGGGCAGCCTGCTTCCGCGTCTTTCGCGGGCCGAAGCCGGCGATTTCGCTGTCGACTGGGGCCGTTGCCTGCAGGACAGCATCGCGCTGGCCGCTTCGAGCCCGCAACCCGGTGTCGAGATTCGCGTCTACACGAATCTGGTCGCCGGCCCCTGGGAGGCGGCTTCGCTGCCTGCCTCGGGAACCCGTGACGTTCGGTTGAACCTCGTCGACGTGGCCGGCCGCGACCTGCCCAACCGGGCGCTGACCCGGCTATCGGTCGCACGAACCTACGGTATCGGCGGCGCCAGGTGGACGGCGAATATTGCCGCCGCAAGTCATGGCGTGCCCGCCGAAACCGTCGGCCTGCGCCTGCAGGATGCCGAGGGCGGCGTGGTGGCCGAAGGGCTGGTCGACTTCGATGAGTGGGGCGTACGCGAGAAATTGCTCGACGTGAGCGCCGGCGACCGCGAGGCCGTAGACGGTGTCGCGCGAATCGAAGCCGACGGTTTGCCCGACGACGACGAATTGCCGTTTCGCTTTTACTTCGGGCGGCCGGTACGCGTGCTCATTGTCGACGGCGCCCCCGGCAGCTATGCCGAAGAGGCCGATTCGTATTTTCTGGCGACGGCCCTGCGTCCGGGTAAGTCGCCGAGCAACGTCGAGCCCCGCGTATTGACGCGAACCATGTTGCGGCCTGAAGACCTGCAGGGCATCGACGTGGTCTTTCTGCTCAATACGGGAAGCCTGCCCAATGACACATTGCGACTGCTGACACGGTTTACCGAAGCCGGGGGCGGCCTGTTTCTGGCTGTCGGCGATCACCTCACGGCCGCCGACTTTTCGGCGCTGGGCGCCCTTTCGCCGGGGCGACTCCGTACCATTCGCGATCTGCGTAGACCCGGCCAGAAGGCGGTGGGCTTGAAGAGTTTTCCGGGCAGCCACCCGCTGTTCGACGAATTGACGCTGGGTAGTCTCGCGACCGCACGCTTCACGGCGTTTGCCCAGATTGAGAATCTGCCTGCCGACGCCGAGGTGCTGCTCGAGTTTGCCGATGGTTCGCCGTCGCTCGTTTCCTACCGGCACGGGCGTGGCCGGGTTCTCTGGTTTGCGAGCACGCTCGACGCCGACTGGAACAATTTTCCCTACCGTCCCTTTTACCTGCCCATCGTGCACCAATCGGTACGTTTTCTCGGCGGCATACTGCATCCGCCCATGCCGCCGGTACGCCGTGTGGGCGAATCGGTGACGCTCGATCTTGCCGGCGAAAAGGTCGGCATCGTGCGGCCCGACGGGCGAACGACCGAACGCACGGGCGATACCCTGAAGGCCCCGTTTACCGACACGCGGGCGGCCGGTCGTTACCAGGTTGTGGTCGACGGCCGGCGACGCCCCGAAGCCGATTTCTTCATGCGCCGCGATCCGGCGGTCAGCGACCTGCGGCGCATGCCCGCCGCCGAACTGGAAGCCAGGTTGGGCGAGGCGGGCCTGACCGGAACGGTGCAGGGGGCGTCTACGGCCGCAAAACCGCCCGTAGACCCCGTGTTCGTGCTGTTGGGGCTGCTGGGTATGCTGCTGACGGCCGAGTCGGTCCTGGCGCAGAGGAGGAGGTAATGAAGGTACTGCGCAGACTGCTGTCGGGCTTTACCCGGCTCGTGCCCGTGTTCATGCTCATGCTTGCGCTGCAGCCCTCGTCGGCGAACGCCTTCGGCGAAGAGACGCGGTTCAAGCTGGCCGTGCTCGAACTCGACCCGAGTGTTCGTGAGCGCACCCCGGGCCTGATCACCCTGGCGCGGGGCATTCGTGCGCGCACCAGCATCGACGTAGCCCTCGAGCCCGTTTTCGTTCCGCTCGAAAGCGAAGCCGTCTTCACGAATCCCATGCTCATTCTGCCGGTGTGCCGAGAGCTGCCGCCGCTGGGCGAAGACCGGGCGCGCCTGTTGCGCCGATGGCTCGATACGGGGGGGTTGCTGCTGGTCGACAATTGCCAGGGGCGGGCCGAAGGCGCCGCCGCAAGGTGGATTTCGCGTGAGCTGGGCTCACTCTTTCCCCGGCGGAAGGTCGAGGCGCTTGCCACCGAGCACAGCGTGTTCCGCTCGTTCTACCTGCTCGACCGCGCCTACGGCCGCACCAGCGACGGCGCCGACTTGCGCGGTATTTCCGAGGGCGACCGCACCATGGTCGTCTTCAGCCCCAATGATCTTCTCGGGGCTCTCATGGTCGATGCCTTCGGAAACCCGATTTACGATGTGGGCAGTCGCACGCGCGAGCTGGCCCTTCGCCAGGGCATCAACACCGTACTATACGCACTCACCCTGAATTACAAACGCGACCAGATTCACATTCCCTTCATTCTCAAGCGGAGGCAGCCGTGACCGGGTTTCCCGACTGGCTGGCCTCGCTGCTCGGCGTCGACGCCGCCCGCTTCGACCGCTGGGAATTTGTCTGGGGGCGTTGGCCGGGGCCGTGGCAGCTGGCCCTTGTGGTCGTTGCCCTGGCCGTGTTCATCGGTTTTTCGGTGCGGGCCAACCGTGACATCGAAGGCCGCGGCCGGCGCCTGCTTCTGCTCACGGCCAGAACGCTTGCCGCCGTTCTTCTGGCGATGATCGTCTTCGACCCCGCCCTTGCGTTTCTCAAGACCAGGGCGCGCGACGAGAGTTTCGCCGTCCTGGTCGACGCCTCCGATTCCATGGGACTGAAGCTGGCTGAAGGGCGGTCGCGGCTTGCCTGGGTGAAAGACGTTCTCGACGAGCGCGGCGATGAGCTCGACCGAATCGAGGCGCGTTTTTCGACGCAATGGTTCTCGTTCGGCGCCTCTGCCGGTGAACTGGAGCGCGACGGGTTGAAAGCCTTGGAGGCCCGGGAGAGGCAGACGCTCATAGGCGAGTCGGTCGATGGCGTGCTACGCGCGATGTCGGCGAACCCGCCGGTCGGCATTCTGTTGCTGACGGACGGGGCCGATCAGGGCAGGCTGGCGCGGGCCGTAGACGGGGCCACGCTTTCACCCGTGCCCATTTATCCGGTGCTTCTACCCGAGGAACTGCCCCCCGACGCGGCCGTGGTCGAGCTCTCGGCAGATCCCTACGCCTTCGTTCGCAACGCCTTTACGCTGCGGGCCCGCCTGAATCTGCACGGGCTGGGGCAGAAAAGCGTGAACGCCACGCTTCGCGTCGACGGCAAGGTGGTGACCACCCGTGCCGTAAGGCTGGGCGAAGACGGCGCCGCCGAAGTTGAATTCAAGCACACGCCGCAGCGCGTGGGCAGCTATGTCTACTCGGTCGAAATACCCACCTTTCCCGATGAAGCCATTACCGAGAACAACCGACGTCAGCAGGTCGTGCGGGTGGTGCGTGATCGCATGCGGGTCTTGCAGGTGGTGGGTGAGCCCGACTGGGATTCGAGATTTCTGCGGCGATATCTCGAAACCGACCCCAATGTCGATCTGATTTCCTTCATGATTCTTCGTACGCGCGAAGACGACAATTCGACGCCCGAGTCGGAGCTCAGCCTGATTCCGTTTCCCACGCGCGAGCTCTTTACCGATGAGCTGAAGGGCTTCGACCTGGTTATTTTTCAGAACTTCGACTACCGGCCCTACTTCAACCTCTTTCCCGGCCAGCTGCTCGACAATCTGCGTCGCTTCGTGCAGGACGACGGCGGCGGCTTTCTCATGATCGGCGGGGCGCAGAGTTTCGCAGCCGGCGGGTATGCGGGCACGGCCCTGGCCGAAGTCATTCCGGTAGGGCTCGACTTGGCGCCCAGGGTGGCTCCGGCGCCGTTTCGACCGCAACCGACCGAGCAGGGCAGCCGCCATCCGGTAACGAGTCTCGACCTTCCACCCGAAGAAAGCGCGGCTGTGTGGAATTCGCTTCCTCCCCTTATCGGCAGCAATGTGGTCGGCGCCGCGAAACCGGGTGCGTCGGTTCTCATGCGTCACCCCGAGCAGCGAACTGCCGACGGCCGCAACATGCCTGTCCTTACCGTCATGGAAGCGGGCAGGGGACGGTCGATGGCCCTTACGGGCGACAGCACCTGGCGGTGGAACTTCGTCGCCGCGGGGCTCGGGGGAACGGGCAGCTACTACCAACGTTTCTGGAGCAACGCCATTCGCTGGCTCGTGCACGACCCCGAGTTCGGACGGGTGCGCCTCGAAACCGATCGCGATCGTTACG
>JAWLBW010000239.1:0-7334 GCA_041687475.1 bacterium | reverse complement strand
CCGTGGTCGTTCTCGCCGCCGGCGTCGCCCAGCGGCCGGGCGAAACGCGCCTGCAGTTGCTCGACCGCAATGCCCGGGTGTTCGAAGCCATCGTGCCCCCCGTTCTCGAAGCGGCTCCGCAATCGATACTGCTGGTGGCCACCAACCCCGTCGACGTCATGACGCAGGTGGTTCACCGGATTGCGCAGCGAACAGGCGACGTCGGGGGACGCGTGCTCGGTTCGGGAACCATTCTCGACACGGCCCGCTTCCGCGCCTTGCTGGGCGAATTCTTCGCCGTCTCGCCCAAGTCGGTGCACGCCTATGTGCTCGGCGAACACGGCGATTCGGAAGTGCTGGCCTGGTCTGAAGCGCGCATAGGGGGCTTGACGATTGACGGGTTCGCCGAAAATTCGGGCCGGGTGCTCGACGATAGCGTGCGTACCCGTATCGACGAGGGCGTGCGCCATGCCGCCTACCGCATTATCGAGGGGAAGGGGGCTACCTGGTTCGGCATCGGCGCCGGTCTTTCCCGGCTCTGCCGGGCCATGCTCAACGACGAGCGCGCGGTGTACACGGTCTCTGCACTGACGCCCGAGGTGGTGGGGGTACGCGAGGTCACGCTATCGCTTCCACGCGTGGTGGGCCGGGCCGGTGTTGTCGAGACCCTGTACTCACGGTTTGCCGACGACGAAACGGCGCGGCTGAAAGACAGTGCGGCCATTCTACGCCAGGCCGCCGAAGAGATCGGTTACGGGTGAGGAGAAGGCGGGGAATGTCACCTCCCCGTAGACGAATGCAGAAGACGATTGAAAAGCGAGCGTTCCTGAGGCATGACGGGAGTATATCAGGGCGTACACCTCGCTGCCGCAGTGCTTTACGGATTGCCTTGCAGTTTATACTGCAGGTTGGTATCCTATAACTTCAGCGGTCGTGTATCGAGTCACCGCTACGGTTTTGATATCGAATGAAGCTCCGCGCCAAGCGGGTCGCATTCGAGGGGGAAAGGGCGAGCTCTGCTCGCCCCTTTTTTTGGGCTGAAAACCCGACGGGTTCACCCCGACACCCAGTTTCGCCCCACGCTTCACGTTCTGTGAAGCGTGTCACAGCAATATTCGAACATATCGTGTACCATGACACGGTTTGCTGTCCGGGCGCTCTGCTCGGCAACAGCTATCTTATTCAGTGTTTCCGGGAGAGACAATGTACGCATTGAGAACGGGCTACCTCGGCGCTGCGCTATCCGTGGCGCTGCTTGCGGCCTGTGCCGGCTCATCGAGCGATGACGTTGGTGCAGGGAAAGCGAAGAACAACCCTCCGCAGCCTACTGCCGCGCCTGTGGTTACCAGCCTCGGGCAGCAGGGCTCGACGCAGGTCATGACCAACGACCCCGACGAGGGCGACACGCATACCTTTACGGTGACCGCCGACGGGCGGCACGGAAAGGCCTACCTCGGCGCCGAAGGCATGGTGGTTTACATTCCGCAGGACGATTTCGCCGGTGTCGACCGCTTCGAGGTCACGGTTACCGACAACCGTGGCGTGACCGGCGCCACCTGGGTATCGGCGGCCGTGCGTATGTCGCCTGCCGATGCCACCGCCGCCGCCAACCTGGAAACGTGGAAGAACACGCCTGCCGGTTACGTGGTCTATCCCGAAGAGGGGGTTCCGCATACCTATGCGATTCTTACGCCGCCGGCGAACGGCTCGGCCGAAGTCGACGGCCAGGGCCTGCTCACCTACACGCCCGACGAGGGCTTCGACGGCGAAGACGCGGTCGACGTAAGCCTGCAGCTGTTGGGCGGCGGCGCTACCGAGGCCACCGTTACCGTTCTCGTGCGTAACCGCGCGCCCAATCCGTCGGCGGCCGGCATTCACACCGAATCGGGTCTGCCGGGCAATACAAACGTGGCCAGCGGCGATCCCGACCCTCGCGATGCGGCCGTCTACAGCATTCACGCCCAGCCCGCCTTCGGATCGGCCACGGTGAATGCCCTGGGGCTCGTTACCTATTACCCCGACGGCCTCGTTTCGGGTAGCGACTCACTCGTCGTCGAAATCGTCGACGGTTCGGGCGCAGCCGCCACAACGGCAGTCAACGTCACGGTGCACATGCCCGCCGACAGCGGTCTTACGCCCGAGGGCGGCTTTCCCCCCGAAGTCTGCGAAGACGGTCTCGACCGCGTGCTCATTACCGAAATCACCCCCGAAGCCGGCGCCGTTGTCGGAAGCGGTACCGACGTTACCGCAACACTTGCCTATTCACTGGCGGCGAAAACCGACATCGGCATCACGAATCTGTACGGTGGTCCCATCAGTACGGTATCGGTCGAGCCCGGCTGCGGAACGGTTACCGTCTCGGGCCACGTCGCACTGGCGGGGCAGCCGCTGGCGTCGATTGCGCCGGTGCCCAACGTCGACCAGCAGGTGATTTCCTTCAGTGGTGTGAACGCAGGCATCAAGCCTACCGGCTACTGGAGCGCATCGTTGAACGGACCCGTGGTCGACTTCTATGCGTCTTTCGACTCCCGTGTGTTGATGGCCTACAACATGATGGCGTTCTCTACTCCGAAAGCCGAAGTTGGACGTGCCGATTTCGTCGATGCGCAACCGGTTATTCGCGTACGGCAGCCCAATGCGTGCGGTGAGCCTTACCGAACGCTCATGTACGAGTCCAGCAGCGAAATGAGCGAGCTGCCTTTGGGCGGTGGTATCGTCGGTCTTCCCAACATTCCTTCGGCCGTGAAGGTTGAGCCACTGCTCACCGGGCTTCCGGTAACCGCCGGGGGCACGTATACGAAACTGGCGGTGCTCACGACCTGTGGTGCGCCGGTCGACGTCACGCTCACGACCTCGGCTTCGTGGTTCGCGCTTTCGGAAACGACGGTAACCCTCGACTCGTCGGCGTTGGTCATTGTAACCATAACGGCCGATGACCTTCCGGTGGGCGACGAGCTGGTCGAAGGCGTGCTGCGCATTCACCCGGCCGACGGCTCCTTCGCCGACATCGAGGTGCCGGTCAGCGCCATTCGCGTCGATGGTATTTCACTCGACGAGTACACCCCCCTCGCGCAGGGCTCTGCCGTCGATTCCTACACGGGTATCTACCCATTACCGTTCGACTTTCCCTTCGAAGGCGTTACCTACACGACACTCAAGTTCGACCCATATGGCGCGGTTTGCGGCGCTGTTTTCGACGGCGACTGCCAACAGGTCGGGGCGCCGGTTCTCGGCGGCATCGCCGGCTTGATGCCGGGTGCGATCCAAGGGCCGCTTTGGGCGCCGATGTGGACTACGCTGGAAGAAAACATTACGAAGGTCGGCGAGAACAAGTCGGGTATTTATCTGCGCGAGGTTACCGAAGGCACCGACCCACACGTCGAAATTCTCTGGTGGGACCTCAAGACCGGTCTTGCCGTCGAGAACCACAATACGTACCTGCTTCGCATTCACGCAGATGGACGCTTTGCGCTCGAGTATCCGTCGGTCGACCCGACGGGGGTCGAAGTGGCCACCTGGTGGAACTTCCTGGGCATGCCCCAGTTCGAGCAGGCCGGCCTCGACATTCGCAGCGGCAGCCGCTTCGAATTCGGACCTGTCGACTAAGCGACACGCCTTCACGCAGCATTGACACTCAGGGGGAGCCTTCGGGCTCCCCTTTCTCGTTTCGCGCGTTCCGGTCGCCGTGCCGGTAACCGACCGAACGGTAGAACGATTTGATCGCGTGCGCCATTCGGGGTTCAATAATAGCTTCCCGCTTGTTTCCGGAGGCCCCCATGGCAGACGATAACCAGGTATCGCGCCGCATGTTTCTCAAGACCGGTCTGGTCGGCGGCGTACTGCTGGCGGCCGGGGCCGGCGCCCTCGTGGTCGCGCCCGAAGGCAAGGTTTCCACCGACATTCCCGGCGACCTGGCGGCCGTCGAGCCGTCGAACTGGCGCGCCCTGGTGGCCATGATCGAAGCCGTCATACCCGACGGCGACTACGACATTCCCTCGCTTGCCCTGGCCTTCGACCAGCGATTGAGCCACGGCTATCCGGGCATTCGCAAGGATATGAACCTCGGGCTTGCCTTGCTCGAAAACCCCGTGGCCGGCGGTCTTACGCGCGGCGGTTTCAAGCGCTTCTCGACCATGAACGTCGCCGAGCGGCAACAGGCCCTGTACCGTTGGCGCGATTCGCGTATCGGTTTGCTGGGCCTGGCCTACATCGGCATGCGCAAGCTGG
Organism: bacterium; assembly: GCA_041687475.1. Taxonomy (GTDB): domain Bacteria; phylum J088; class JAWLBW01; order JAWLBW01; family JAWLBW01; genus JAWLBW01. Next base: position 3,128 of record JAWLBW010000239.1, on the reverse strand, counting down.
TGCTGGGCTCGCTGTACGGCGATCTCGATGTCGCGAAGGAAGTCGGCTATCCGGGCCCGCCGTGGCTGAAGGATGACCCCGGCCCCATCGAGGCCCGCAAGCCGCTATCGCCGCCGTTTGTCGTTCAGGCGAACGTCGACGATTCCCTCGTTACCGATGGAGATCCGGCCCTCGTGACCGACGGAGTGACCGAATGACACGCGACGTACCCGCGGGCGTAATCGAGGGGCAGACCCTCACCGCCGACGCCGAATATTCCTGCGATGTCTGCATCATCGGCTCGGGCGCCGGCGGCGCCGTGGCGGCCGCAACCCTGCAGAAGGCCGGTCTCAAGGTCATCGTTCTAGAAGAAGGCGGTTACTTTACGGCGAACCGCTTTCGCATGCTCGAAGAAGATTCGTTTCCCAACCTGTACCAGGAAGGCGGCGCGCGCACGACCAAGGACGGCTCCATGGTCATTTTGCAGGGCAGGGCGGTCGGGGGAACCACGGTGGTTAACTGGACCACGAGCTTCCGCACCCCTGAAAAGGTCCTCGACAGGTGGAAGACGCATCACGACGTGAACGGCTTTGCCTACTCCGATCTGGTGCCCCACTGGGAGGCCGTCGAAGAACGCCTCAGCGTTGCCCGGCCGCCGCTTGAAGTCGTCAACCGCAACAACCGTCTGTTGTACGACGGCTGCGAGAAGCTCGGCTATCACGTCGAAACCATTCCCCGTAACGTCAAGAACTGTCTTCACACCGGCTATTGCGGCATGGGCTGTCCGGTCGATGCCAAGCAAAGCATGCTGGTCTCGTACCTGCCCGACGCCATGCACGCCGGCGCAACGGTCATCAGCCGCGTGCGCGTCGAACGCATCGTCATGCAGGGCAACGAGGCCCGTCATGTGGAAGGGACCCTGCTCGACGCCACGGGCCGCTTCGCCACCGGCGTCAAGCTCAAAGTCCGTGCGCCCCGTTTCATTCTCGCCGCGGGGGCGATGGGAAGCCCGGCCGTGCTCATGCGCTCGGGCGCGCCCGACCCGCACGAACGCCTCGGCATACGCACCTTCCTGCACCCGGTCATCGCCAGCATGGGCCTGTACGACGACGAGGTAAACGGCTTTTACGGCGCGCCCCAATCGGTGGCCAGCCACGAGTTCTACGATCGGGGCGACGAAGTCGGCTATCTGCTCGAAGCCGTGCCCGTGCATCCCGGTCTTCTTGCCTCGGCCATTCCCGACCTGGGCAAGACCCATCGCGGGTGGATGGAGCAGGTGGCCAATACCGCGGTTCACCTTGCGCTCACCGGCGACGGCCTGCACGACGACGTGCCGGGCGGCAAGGTCGAGCTGCGCGAGAACCTGCCCATTCTCGACTACGTCATTGCCGAGAAGACCTGGCGCGCGCTCAGGCATGGTCAGAAAGAGATGGCGAAGGTTTTCCTGGCCACCGGCGCCAGAGAGGTGGTTACCTTTCACGACCCGGCCGTGCACATTCGCAAGGAATCGGACATCGCGAAGATTGACGACGCACCGTTCGCACCCCGCAAGGTCGCGATTTTCTCGGCGCACGTCATGGGCGGCTGCGGTCTTAGCGACGATCCCAGGGGCGGCGTCGTACGCTCCGAAGACGGCCGTCACCACCAGATTGCGAATCTCCACGTCATTGACGGCTCGACGTTTCCGACGGCGCTCGGCGTCAATCCCCAGGAAACGATATACGGCCTCGCCAGCCTCTTCGCGAACCGACTGGCCGAACGGTGGACCTGACCGCTGCCTGCGGCGCGGTATGGTCAATGTCCAATGGCCGATGGTCGAGGTGGGGGACGAGTTGCCCATGTTTCATCTGTTGCCGTGTTAAGCGTGCCCCCCTGGCCGTCGTGATATGATGTTTCGCCGGAACGGGTCGGCCCGAAGGCTACCAGGCGCCGGCCTCACGGAGGAAATTCCATGAAACAGCAAGTACAACCGCCCACGCCTGCATTCATCGGTGCTTCGTGGACGGCACTGTTCGTCGGCATGCTGGCCTTTCTCATCGGCCTTTGGAATGCCGACATGCAGCTCAACGAGAAGGGCTATTACCTTACCGTGTTACTGTACGGGCTTTTCTCGGCGGTATCACTCCAGAAGTCGGTGCGTGACCGTATGGAGGGTATTCCGGTCACCAATATCTACTATGGTCTCTGCTGGGTTTCGACCGGCATTGCGCTGCTGTTTCTCACCGTCGGGCTGTGGAACGCGACCATGATGCTGAGCGAAAAGGGCTTCTACGCAATGTCATACCTGCTCAGCCTCTTTGCAGCGGTAGCCGTTCAGAAAAACGTACGCGACATGGCCCTGGCCCAGCGCGAAGACCACGGGCCAACGCCGGTCTGACGGTAACTCGACGCGCAACTTCCGATTTTCCGCAGCGCCCCGGAATGGCGGTTGCTCCGCGGTGCAGCCGGAAGCCGGCAACCGCCCATCAGCAAGGGGCGACCGCCGTTCAGCCGTGCAGCACGTTGCTCATGATCCCCCTACCTACCCCCGGCCCCTTCCTCCCCCATATGCGCGTCCGTTCCGGCCGCAGATTGGGGGAAGAAGGGGGGGAACGCCACGTGCAGCACGGCCGGACGAGCACCGTAGGTGCGAGCCTATGGATGATCGTGAACCCGTGTCATTCCATCCGGCGTGAAGAGCAGAGCCGCGCCTCGGCGGAACGGCAGATGACAAAAGGCAAATGCCGGATGCGGTTGCACGTGCAGCACGCTGCACCTATACCGACGTCAGACGTCCGCCGTCCGACGACCACCAGGCAGCCGTGCAGCTCGCGCTCACGATCCCCCTACCTACCCCCGGCCCCTGCGCGTCCGTTCCGGCCGCAGATTGGGGGAAGAAGGGGGGGAACGCCACGTGCAGCACGACCGGACGAGCACCGCAGGTGCGAGCCTACGGATGATCGTGAACCCGTATCATTCCACCCGGCGTGAAGAGCAGAGCCGCGCCTCGGCGGAACGGCAGATGACAAAAGGCAAATGCCGGATGCGGTTGCACGTGCAGCACGCTGCAGCGGGTTGTTCGTCAAAACATGGGTACCACTCATTTGCCAAGACATGGGTCCCAATTTTAGGCTTTGACTATTTCCTTATCAAGGGAGTAGTGATGGCCT
>JAWLBW010000238.1:3283-7348 GCA_041687475.1 bacterium | reverse complement strand
GAAGAAGGAACCGACAAGCCCCAGGCGCATGAGGCTCAGGGTGTATACGACCGGAATCACGCTGCCGAGCAGCGCCAGCACCGCATAGACCTGCACGAGATCGATGGAAAACAGATGACGTCGCGTGTAGACCAGCAACAGAATGAGAGGCGACGCCACGAGCGAAGGCTCGAACAGGATGGAAACGGCGCGATGCAGGCGTCGACGCCGCCGGGCGACTTCGGCCCGCGCCTCGTCGCCCTTGGGTACAACCTCGGTCTGGAGCATACCACATTATAGGGAAGGCGCCGAAGCGGCCGCAACAGACAACGCGCTTACCCGCCGGACCCGACGCTGCCCGGCAGGCCGCCGAGAACGCACCGACCCTCACGGTCAATGACCACGAGATGCCGCCCACTCGGCAAGCTCGGCGAAACGTTGCCGATCGCCAGGTAACTTCGCGACAAGCCCCACGGTCTCGGCACAGATCTCGTCGAGAAACCGGCGCGCGCCGTCGATACCCAGCACGCGAGGATAGGTTGCCTTGCCGACGGCCACATCCTTACCCGGCGTTTTTCCCAGCTGTTCGGCCGTGCCGTCGAGGTCGAGCAGGTCGTCGCGAATCTGAAACAGAAGCCCCAGTGAGGCACCGTAGGCGCGCAGAACCGCAAGCGACCGGGCATCGGCGCCGGCCAGGTGGCCCACCCCCTCGCAGCTGGCCCTGATAAGGGCGCCCGTCTTGCCGGCATGGATACGGCGCAGCAATGCAAGGTCGGCGCTCTTTCCCTCCGAAGCCATGTCGAGGCTTTGCCCGCCCACCATGCCGTCAATGCCCAGGGCCTGCGAAAAGGTAATGAGGGCGTTGGCGAGCCGTGGCGCCGGAAGACCGGCATAGGCGCGCCCCAGGACTTCGAAGGCCAGCGTCAAAAGGCAATCGCCCGCCAGCATGGCGGTCGCTTCGCCGAACACGACGTGACAGGTCGGACGCCCCCGCCGCAGACTGTCGTTGTCCATGGCGGGCAGGTCGTCGTGAATCAGCGAATAGGTATGCACCATTTCGAGGGCACAGGCATAGGGCAGGCTCTGCTCGCGGGAAAAGCCGATGGCTTCACCCGTAAGCACCGCCAGCAGGGGCCGCAGCCGCTTTCCCCCGGCGAAGAGCGAGTACCGCATCGCATCCTGCACCCGATCGGCCCCCGGTTGCTCGGGCAGCCAACTTTCAAGTGCCGCATCGACGACGGCCCGCCCCTCGCGGAACCAGGCCTCGAGATCGGCCATTCAGACCTTCGCTTCCTCGGCGGCCGGCTGTTCGTAGAACAGAATACGATGGCAATTCGGACAGGTGTACAGCTGATCGACCCGGCGAACCTGGTTGAACAGCTGGGGCGGCAGTGCCATGAAGCACCCGTGGCAGGCGCCCGAGCCCACGTTCACCACCACCAGGTTCGTTCGGCGACGCACCAGGTTGTAACGCGAAAGAAGATCACGGGGAATTTCCTTCATCAGGCTTTCGTGATTCTTCTTTTCTTCCTCATAGGCCTTCTCGACCTCGGTCAACGTACGCTCGATATCGCTCCGGCGCTCGTTCAGAACGGCGCGCTCCTGCTCGAGCTCGCTGTCTGCGGCCGCTACCTGCTCGGCCAGGGTCTCGAGCTCCTGCCCGAGGCGGCTGATCTCGTCGTCGAGTTCGGCGGCCGCCTTCTTGGCAAAGCCCACCTCGCGCAACAGCGCCTGGTACTCGCGGTTCGTCTTGATTTCCTGCAGGCGGCCTTCGTATTTCTTGACCCGATCGTTTTCGTTCGCCCTGTCGATCTCACGGCTGCTCTTGAGCGAGCTCAGATCTTTGTGGCGCAGGTGAATTTCGTCCCGGGCCGCCGCCTTGGCCGCCACCCGCGACTCGAGTTCCGCCAGATCCTGCGGAAGCGATTCCCGTTGCTCTTTCAGCCCGTCAAGTATCTGATCGACGGCCTGGAGCAACTTCAGTCGAGCCAATTTCTCTTTCAAAGCGCGCCTCCATAAAAAAAATGCACGGATAGTACCGTGCAATCTTCCTTACCCGAACATGTGTGATATGAAGCAATACGTCGTTGCATGAATCATGGTGGGCCCACCAGGACTCGAACCTGGGACCAACCGGTTATGAGCCGGCAGCTCTGACCAACTGAGCTATGGGCCCGAAAATACGGGATGTGTGTAGACGAATATTGTACTCCCGTGTTTTTATGAGTGTCAAGCACGGGCCCGGGCAGAATGCCGGAAAAAAAGGGGTTGACACTGAGATCGACCCTTGACTACAGTAATGGTTAGTCAAGGTCTCCGACCGGTCAGCCGAGCATTTTCGTGCCCGGTTCGCTCACGGCTTTCCGCTCTAACCCGCCGCCGTTGACATTCGCAATACCTCCCCATTGCATTCCGGCGCACTCTCTCCCCCCGCAGGTAGTCGATGAACCTCAAGGAACTGAAGGACAGGAAGATCAGCGAACTGCTGCAGATGGCCCGCGACCTGAACGTCGAAGGCGCCGCCGGCATGCGCAAGCAGGAACTCATTTTCGCCATATTGCAGACCCAGGCCGAATCGAACGGCTCGGTGTACGGCGACGGGGTTCTCGAAATTCTGCCCGACGGCTTCGGTTTTCTGCGCGCCCCCGACTACAACTACCTGCCGGGCCCCGACGACATTTACGTGTCGCCCAGCCAGATTCGCAGGTTCAACCTGCGCACCGGCGACACGGTCAGCGGCCAGATTCGCCCCCCCAAGGAAGGCGAGCGTTACTTCGCCCTGCTCAAGGTCGAGAAGGTCAACTTTGAAGACCCCGAAGTCGCCCGCGACAAGATTCTCTTCGACAACCTGACGCCCCTGTATCCGCAGGAACAGCTGCACATGGAAGTCGAGGGCGACATTTACGCAGGCCGCATTCTCGATCTGCTGGCGCCCATCGGCAAAGGCCAGCGTGCCCTCATCGTGGCGCCGCCCCGCACAGGCAAGACCGTGCTCATGCAGCAGGTGGCCAACGCCATCACGACGAATCACCCCGAGGTCATGCTCATCGTTCTGCTCATCGACGAGCGCCCCGAGGAAGTGACCGACATGCAGCGCTCGGTCAACGGCGAAGTCGTGTCGTCGACCTTCGACGAGCCGGCGACCCGTCACGTGCAGGTGGCCGAAATGGTCATCGAGAAGGCCAAGCGCCTGGTCGAACACAACAAGGACGTCGTGATTCTGCTCGACTCCATTACCCGCCTCGCCCGCGCCTACAACACGGTGGTTCCGCCGAGCGGAAAGGTACTTTCCGGCGGCGTCGATTCCAACGCCCTGCATCGCCCGAAGCGTTTTTTCGGGTCGGCCCGCAACATTGAAGGCGGCGGCTCGCTCACCATCATTGCCACCGCCCTCGTTGAAACCGGCAGCCGCATGGACGAAGTGATCTTCGAAGAGTTCAAGGGCACCGGCAACATGGAAATTCACCTCGACCGCAAACTTTCCGAACGCCGCATTTACCCCGCCTTCGACATTCAGAAGAGCGGTACCCGCAAGGAAGAGCTGCTGCTTGCCCCCGACGTGCTCAACCGTGTGTGGATTCTGCGCAAGGTGCTCAACCCCATGGGCACCATCGACGCCATGGAGTTCCTGCTCGACAAGATGCAGCACACCAAGAGCAACCAGGAGTTCCTCGATTCGATGAATCAATGATGGCCGGTGTCCTTTCGGGAGACCCGTCACCCCAATGGGCCACGGCAACGCCGTGGCCTTACGGCGGATGAGACTTCACCACGGTCTTTTTCCGTGAATCCGGACATCCGGTAGAGGGCACGGCATGCCGTGCCCTTACGGGTGATCTTGCATCACGGTCGCTGTGCGGGGCACGGCATGCCGTGCCCTTACGGATGATCGTCATTACGATTTCTCTGTGCGGACACGGCATCGCCGTGTCCCCCTTGCGGAAGATCGGTTATCACGGCCTCCTACCCTCTTTACATTTCACACCGACCGATCCTAGGATAGGGGTTATGTGTCCGTGCGTTGTGACACAAAGAGGGAAGGTCGACATGAAAGCATGCTTGTCACGACTCGTGGTTCCATTTCCC
>JAWLBW010000238.1:0-3273 GCA_041687475.1 bacterium | reverse complement strand
GGAACCAATGCGTTTCTCCTGCCCGTGCCACAGGGTTTCATTGCCGTCGATGTCGGGAGCGCCCGCGTGGCGCGGCGCATGGTGGCCTGGGTTCTACGCGCGAAGAAAAAACCGCGCGATATCTTTCTTGCCACCGCCACCCACGCCCATCACGATCACACCGAGGGACTGAAGGTCCTGCAGGAGCTGACCGGCTGCCGCGTCGCCCTGCACAAGCAGGCACGCCGGCTCGGCGCCCGCCGCGATCCCGAGCATCACCTCTTGGGCCGCCTGCGCGAACGCATTTCGGCGTTTCTGGCGATAAGGGCGAACGATACGCGTGAGCCACGGTGGGCCTTCGACGTTACCGATTGGCTCGCCGACGGCAACCGGTTGCCCGGCGGCTGGCAGGTGCTTTACACGCCCGGGCATTCGCCCGACAGCATTTGCCTGCACCACGCCCGCGGCAAGGTTCTACTCGCGGGCGATACCCTGGTCAGCTGCGACGGCGAGCTTCAGCTCAACCCCTTCCGCGCCGATGAAGAGGTCATGGACCTCAACATCAACCGTCTGGAATCTCTTCGGGTCGAAATGGTGTACCCCGGGCACGGTCGGCCGCGGTTCGGGCAGCAACGTTTTCGGCGGGCCCTGCACCGCCAGGCCAGATCGGCCGTGCAACGCAGGCTGCGTGCTTTTTTCGTGAGCGCTTCCTGAGGGGAAAGAGGGTAAAAGGCAGACGCCGCTCGGGTAGCACCGGGCGGCTTTTTTCATGCCCTCGCCCGGGTCACGCTCACAGGCGGAAGTGATGAAAACGATGGCGGCGAATGAAATCGCGAATGGTCACCGACTGGCTCGGCGGCAACGACCCGAACTGCACGCCGTAACGCCGGCCCGTATCGAGGTGGCGGGCATAGACGATACGCCCCTCGACGGCAAAGCGCTCCTGGTCGTCGGAAAGCAGAAAGCGCAGCACCGCGCCCTCGGCAATGTCGTCTGCGGTTTCAAACGACATGCCGCCTTCGCTCATTTCGCACAACAGGCCCTCGCCCGTCGCATCACCCTCGAAGACCAACTCGACCTTGATGGGCACGCGCCGGTGCATGCGCGGCTTCAAACGGTGATCGTCCATCGACTTCTACTCCAGAGGAAAATGGGCCGGAATACCGGGCGATTCATCCTACCACAAACCGTTGTCCCGGCTAGCCATCCCATGGGTAAAACAATGCCTCGGAGCCTCGGGAACCGTATGGTCGAAAAGGGCCTCGCCCACCGTACGGCGGCCCCACGAAAAGGCCCCTACCCATCGTGACATGCACTGTCGTTACCGTTAGAATGTTTTCTTATTTCTTCAGCAATAGGCCAAGGTATGGACATTGTCAGCTTCCTGCTTCAGATCACGCTCGGCGGGAGCGAATGGGTGTTGTGGCTGCTCATCTTCGCCAGTATCGCCTCGGTGGCGATCATGGTCGAACGTGTTTTCTTTTTCAAGGCACACTCGCTGCACGCATCGCCCTTCGTTTCGCGTCTGAACGATTACCTCGTCAAGGATGACGTACACGGGGCCCAAGAGTGGCTGCGCGACCAGAAAAGCCCCGAAGCCAAGGTGGTGCGCGCCGGTCTCGAACAGGCCACCCAGGGCGCCGCGGCAGCCGAAGAAGCCATGATCGGCGTGCAGCTGCAGGAGCGCTTCCGGCTCGAAAAAAACCTGGCCTTCCTCGGCACCCTGGGCAACAACGCCCCCTTCATCGGCCTGTTCGGAACCGTGCTTGGCATCATCAAGGCCTTCAACGATCTGGCCAACTCCGAGGCCGGCGGTCCGACCGTGGTCATGGCCGGCATTTCCGAAGCCCTGGTGGCCACGGCGGTCGGTCTGTTCGTGGCCATACCGGCTGTCATCGCCTTCAACTACTTCATGCGCCGCGTCAAGCGCGTGCTCGCCAACATGGATACCTACAGCCGTATCGTTCTCGTGCACCTGAAGGGCGAACGAGGTGAGGGCTGACATGGGGGCGATGCAATCAGACGATGACGACATGATCACAGGCATCAACGTCACCCCCCTGGTCGACGTTGTGCTCGTGCTGCTCATCATCTTCATGGTCACGGCGACCTTCATTTCCACCCCTTCGATCAAGGTAGACCTGCCCAAGGCCGCGAGCGGCGAAAAGACCGAGACGTCGAGCCTGGGGCTCGTGCTCGACAAGTCGGGCAAGCTGTACCTGAACGGCGCCGAAGCCACCGAAGAAGACGTGCGCGCCTTCATTCAGAAGGAGCGTGCCGACGAGAAGCAGCTGCAGGCCATCATTTCGGCCGACCGCGAGGTCTCGCACGGGCAGGTCATTCACATCATCGACGTGGTCAAGAACGAAGGCGTAACCAAGTTCGCCATCAACGTCGAGCCATGAACCCCAGCCGGCCCTGACCGTCATGACTTTTCCCGAAGAAGACAGGCAGGGCCAATGGCTCATTCCGGCAGCGGTGGCGCTTTCCGTGTTGCTGCACGTCGCCGTTTTCGGGGGCCTGTCGCAGGTCGATCAGGAACCCCGGCGCGCGCGCACCGTCGAAGTCGATTTCGTAACGCCCCCGCCACCGCCGCCCCCCGAACCGGTGGTCGAGCCCGAGCCCACGCCGCCGCCGCCGAAGCCCAAACCGAAACCGGTTTTCCGCGAAGCGAAGAAGGTGAAGGAAGCGCCGAAGCCGCCTCCGCAGGAGCTGCCGGCCTCGAACCGCACCAAGCCGTTGGAAGAGGAACCGCCTGCCGAGCCTCCCAAACCGGTCTTCGGCGTCACCCCTGAATCTGTGGCCGAGGGTGGCGAAGTAGCGGCCCCGGTGGGCAACACCCTCATGAAGCCGCCCGACGATGAGTTCACGCCGCCCGAAGAGGTAAAGCCGTACGTGCAGCCCGAAAAGGCGCCGTTCAACCCGGCTCCCATCATCGAGGTCACCTCGTACCCCTCGGTACGCAGCCAGGTTACCCCCGACTACCCGCCTGACTTGCGCGCCGAGGGCATTGAAGGCACGGTCATTGTCGAAGTCGACATCGACGCCGAGGGCAATGTGGTCGATTGCCGCCTGAAGCGGCCCACCGGCCTGCCCTTCGACGAAGCGGCACTGAACGCCATTCGCAAGACAAAGTACAACCCGGCGAAACAGGGCGACAAGCCCGTACCCGTCCGGGTGGCCGTGCCGGTCAAATTCCGCCTGCGGTAATTATGGTACGGTCTGGAGACCGTGCGACAATATCTCACCGTAGCGGCGAGGGGCCCGCCGTCCGGGGCCGCCCCCCGGTGCAGG
>JAWLBW010000237.1:0-7356 GCA_041687475.1 bacterium | reverse complement strand
CGAACCGCCTCGACCGGAACAATCTGGTCCTTGAACTTGCCGGCCTTGATGGCGGCAATGGCGCGCTCGTGCGAGGTCACGGCCCACTCGTCCTGCTCTTCGCGGCTGATGCCGTAGCGGTTGGCTACGTTCTCGGCCGTGTGACCCATGCCGATGTAGGCTTCGGGAAAGACCTCGGCCAGATCGGGGTTCGGCACGATCTTGTTGCCGCCCATGGGCACCATGGTCATCGACTCGGAACCGGCGCCGATGCCCACTTCGATTTCGCCGACCTGAATGCGGTTGGCGATGATGGCCACCGACTGCAGACCCGACGAGCAGAACCGGTTCACGGTGCTGGCCGGAATGTCGTTGGGCAGACCGCCGCAGAAAATGGCGATGCGGCCCAGGTTCATGCCCTGTTCGGCTTCGGGCATGGCATTACCCATCTGCAGATCTTCGATCAGCGTGGGGTCGATGCCGGCGCGTTCGACAACGTCCTTGAGTACGACGCCGCCGAGGGTGTCGGGGCGTACGTTCGCCAGGGCGCCGCGCTTGGCTTTGCCTACCGCCGTGCGGTTGGCGGCTACGATTACTGCTTCTTTCATAATCCGTTTCCCCTTTAGTTGCGAAGCGGCCGGTTCTTCATGAGCATGTGCTGAATGCGATCAAGCGACTTCTGCTCGTGCAGCAGGGTAATGAACGCTTCACGCTCCAGATCGAGCACGAACTGCTCGTCGACGACCGTACCCTCGGGCAGCTTGCCGCCCGTGAGAATTTTGGCCAGCTGCTTCGCGATCAAGATGTCGTGTTCACTGGCGTAACCCGACTTGAGCAGCGCGTCTGCGCCGACGAGAAGGGCGCCGTAGGTGCCGCCGCCGCCAAGCTTGATCTTGAACGGACGACGCGGGGCGTAGCCGGCTTCCTGCATGGCAAGAACCTGCTGCTTGGCTTCGTAAATGACGTGGTCGCGGTTGAGCACCACACGCGACTCCCAGGGGCGGAAGAAGCCCGTGTCGACGGCTTCCTTGCCGCTGGTGGCCACCTTGGCCATCGCGATGGTCTCGAAGGCGCGCTGGGTCGAGGGAAGGGGCATGGCCGGCACGCCGTCGACGTCGCCTTCCTGCATCTTCACGAGAAAGTCCTTCGTACCGCCGCCGGCCGGAATCAGGCCCACGCCCACTTCGACCAGACCCACGTAGCTTTCGCCCGCGAGCACGGCGTAGTCGGCGTGCATGGCGATTTCGCAGCCGCCGCCCAGGGCCAGGCCGCCCACGGCCGCCACGACGGGCACCGACGAGTAGCGCAGCTTCATGTTCACGTTCTGGAACTCGCTGACCATGGTGTTCAGGTCGTCCCACTGGCCGTTCTGCGCCTGCATGAACACGAGCAGCAGGTTGGCGCCGGCGCTGAAGGCATCGGCGTGGTTACCGATGACGATACCCTTCCAGCCGTCCTTCTCGGCCATGTCGACCGCGTCGTTCAGAGCGGTGACGATGTCGGCGTCGACGGCGTTCATCTTCGTGTGGAACTCGACGAGCAGAACGTTGTCGCCCATGTCGAAAATGGTGGCGCCGGCGTTCTGCTTGAGCACCTTGCCGGCTTTGCGCAGGGCTTCGGTACGAATGTTCTTCTCGTCGACGTCGACCTTTTCGTACTGGCCGCTGACGAGATTGTAGGCGTACAGGCCGTCTTCACGTTCCTGGTAGAACGAGGTCACGCCCGCGGCGAGCATCTTCTTCACATTGTCGGGAACCTTGAAGCCTTCCTTCTCGGCGCGCTCGACGCTTTCCTGAACGCCGATGGCGTCCCAGGTTTCGAAGGGACCCATTTCCCAGTTATAGCCCCAACGCATGGCGCGATCGACTTCGACGATGCTGTCGGAGATTTCGGGAATGAGGTAGGCGCTGTAGATGAGGGTGTTGATGGTGCCCTTCCACGCGAACTTGGCGCCGGCGTCATCGCTGTTCATGATGACGGTCTTGACGCGCTCGCGTACGTCTTCGATGCCCTTGGCGGCGTCGACGCAGGGGAAGCTGGGCTTCGAAATCGGGCCGTATTCGCCGGTCTTGTAATCGAGAACCAGGCGTTCCTTGCCGTTCTTCTTGTAGAAGCCGCCCTTGGTCTTGTTGCCGAGCTGCTTGTTGGCAAGCATCTTCTCGATGAAGTCGGGCACCAGGAAGCGGTCGCGATACGGATCGCCTTCGACGGCGGCGTGCGTGTTCTTCGCGACGTGGCCCAGGGTGTCGAGGCCCACGAGGTCGGCGGTCTTGAACACGGCGGTCTTCGGGCGGCCGGTGGCCTTGCCGAACACGGCGTCGACTTCTTCAATGGTCAAGCCGTCTTCGACCATCTGGTGCACGAGGGCCATCATGCCCCAGGCGCCGATGCGGTTGGCGATGAAGTTCGGGGTGTTCTTGGCCCAGACGATGCCCTTGCCGAGCGTGTCGCGGCCGAAGGTCGTCATGAAGTCGAGCACTTCCTTCGACGTATCCTTACCCGGAATGAGCTCGAGCAGCTTCATGTAGCGGGGGGGATTGAAGAAGTGCGTGCCCAGCCAGCGCTGGCGGAAGTCGTCGGGCAGGCCTTCGACGATGGCGTCGACGTCGATACCGCTGGTGTTGGTGGTCACGATGGTGTGCGCAGCCACCTTTTCGGACACCTTCTTCATCAGGCTCTGCTTGATCTGCAGATTCTCGACCACGACCTCGACCACCCAGTCGCATTCGGCGAGCTTGTCGAGGTGATCGTCGAAGTTGCCGGGAATGACCAGTTCGGCGTCATTGGGCGAGTAGAACGCGGCCGGCTTGGACTTGAGCGCCGCCTTCAGATTGTCTTTGGCAATCTTGCTGCGGTCGCCGCCTTCGGGCAGGTCCTTCGGCACGATGTCGAGCAGATACGTGCGGATACCCGCGCCGGCCAGCAGGGCCGCGATGCCGCTACCCATGACGCCGGAGCCGAGTACGGCCGCCGTTTTAATCTTTCTCTGCATGAAGCACACCTTTTCGTTAGCGGTTAGCGTACGGATGGGAAGTGAGACCCATTTCAAATTGAATGAATAGTCATTCATTTTACGCGAGAACGAAGATTTTCCCAAGTTTCTTTACGCGTTCCGAGAAAGCGCGCTATTTCAGGTGCTTAGGCCCGCAGCGGGTTACCCCGACACCTCTGGTGCGGCGTCCCGGCACCGAGCGCCGACGGTCGCCGTACGTCCATCCCGGCCCTATACTGCCCCTATACTGGAAAGATGAGCCAGGATAGGGGAATGCCATACAGCGACATTGCACGCCTTCTCAAGGAGGAAAAAGTAGATCTGCTCGATCGATGGGCCCGGCACGTCCGTCACCACAAGGGCATTCCCCAATCCGATGATCTGAGTCGCAGTGAACTCATCGATCACCTGCCGCAGATGCTCGATCTGATGATACTTGAGCTGAACAGGCTGTCTCGAGGCGTCTCGACGACCCCGGTCGACAAACCCAGCGTGGCAGTGGGGCGCATTCACGGTCGCATTCGGGCCGAATCGGGCTATACGGCCAACGAGCTGGTCGAGGAAATGGCCATTTTCCGGCGTCTCATTTTCGAATCGGTGGCCAGGTCGATGGGACCGCCCGATCTTGAGACGACACTGACCCTGAATGCCGCGATTGACCGGGTGGTTGCGGCGGCGGTCAACGAACTTTCGCGATTGCAGCGCGTGATGCTGGAAACCGTGATCGAGCAAAGCCCGATCGGCATCATCGTCGGCGACGAATCGGGAAACGTGCAGTTGGCGAATGAAGCGGCGCGGCGCATTCACGGTCGCGACGATCTCAATGCAGCCCCCGAAGAGAGAGCCAAGGTATATGATCTGCGAACTCCCGATGGTTACATTCTCGACGCCGAAGAGGTACCGCTCCAGCAGGCATTGCACGGAATGACGGTATGCAACCGGCGTGTCGTTCTTCGGCGGGGCGATGGAAGTGACCGCCTTGTTGAAATCAACGCCGCCCCCCTGGTGGTCGAAGGCGAGGTCATGGGCGGGGTGGTGAATTTCTTCGATAAAACCGATGAAACGGCCAGTAACGCGCAGCGTGATGAGCTTCTCCTTCTGCAGGAGCGTTTCATGAGTATTCTGGGGCATGATCTGAAGGCGCCGTTGGCGGCGATTCAGATGTCGGCCGAAATGCTTCTGGCCGCCGATGATGACAGCGAACGCTACCGTGCGGCGGCGCATCGGGCCTTCGGCCGCATTCACCGTGCAGCGAGGCGCATGACGGCCATGATCAACGATCTGCTCGATGTCTCGCGTGCCCGCACCCGGGGCCGAATGCCGGTCGAACGCGACCTCGCCGACCTGCAGAGCATCGTTGCTGCGGTGGTCGACGAGCTGGGGGTCGTGTTTCCGGAACGCAAGATTCTGCTGCGTGTCGACGGCAACACGGAGGGATGCTGGGATTCTCATCGGTTGAGTCAGTTGGCCACCAATCTGCTGGCCAATGCTGCCCAGCACGGAACGCCGGGGCCCGTGCGGGTCGAGATTGCAGGCGAGGGTGAAGACGTGCGCCTCTCTGTGTGGAACGCCGGGGTTATCGATGAGTCGGTGCGAAAGGATATTTTCAACCCGTACGTACGGGCGACCACGAATGTTCGTGACGGCCTGGGCCTTGGGCTGTACATTGCCAGGGCCATCGCCGAAGCGCATGGGGGAACGCTCGAGCTTACCTCGAACGAGAGGCAGGGAACCACCTTCGAAGCGCGACTGCCCCGTGAGGCCGGAACCTGCGGCGGAAGCGCCAGGGGCAACGGGGCAGCGGGGTAACGAATATTGCACAAGCGAAAACGGAAAAGGGCCGCGTATGAACGCGGCCCTTTTGAATTTGGTGGAGCTAGGCGGGATCGAACCGCCGGCCTCCTCGTTGCGAACGAGGCGCTCTCCCAGCTGAGCTATAGCCCCTCAAGACGTTCCTTCGCGAACGAAGGTGAAATAGAAAGAATATCAGAGGGGAAGGGCGAGGGCAAGGGATTTACGTCCGGCACGGGCGTGCAGGCCGGTTGTTCCGTCGAGGGAGAGAGCCGTGCAGACCGGGTGCTCCGTTGAGGGGGAGAGCCTGCGATGGGGCGAGGGGGAGACTTTCAGACCGTCAGACTTTCAGACCGTCAGACTTTCAGACCTGCTGACTTTCAGACCATCAGACGTTCAGACCTGCTGACTGCTCGGCAGGCCCGGGATTCAGCATCCACGTCGAGCCGGCGGAACGAACGTCCGCATCGAGTCGCCGGCGGGCGCAGGGCGCCCGGGACGACGAGATGCTTCCCGTTCAGTCGAAGAACGCCGTGTCACCGGTAGAAAAGCCGTATATACCGTGGGCCCCCCGATGGGCCGGGCCTCAGGTGCACTTCTCGTCGTCGGCCTCGCCCTGCTCGTCTGCGCGACTCGAAGTGGAAACATACAACATCTTGTCGCCGGGAAGGGCGTATCCCCCAATCTTCGGAGAAGGCCGCAGCGCGCCAAACTCAATCAGCGCAACTCTGCGTCTCTGCGTTGGAGCCTGCCCTGCGTTTGGGCGAAAGGTGTAGGTCCCTTCTCTCCCACCTACCGCGCGCCGCGTCGCACAAACTGATGCACCAGATACCCGGCAATCCACAACAGCCCGGTTACCAGGTGCACCCATCCCCATACCGTGCGCCAACTCGCTTCCACCGATATCTGCAGCAGGTAGCCCGAGGCCGTCATGGGCACGAAGCTCAGGCCCAGCTCGAGACCGGAGAACCGTCGCGCGGGCCGCCCGCTCTTGTACTTGGCCCAGAAGTGCGTGCGCCAGATGAGGCCGGTCGCGAACACGAGCAGCGGGGCAAACAGCACGTGCAGGTGTTGCACGTGCGGCTGCCAGGGATGGTTCACCACCGCGAACTCATCGGCGGGCTGCATGAAATACAGCATGACGAAGTACACGAGTCCGGTGCCGCCGACAAGAAGATTCGACAGGTGCTGCAGGCGCGATTGGGTGCGAGTCATGGCTGGGGTTTCTTCGCGTCCTGGTCTGTCGAACCGAGTACCGCGTGCAGCGCAAGCACGCGGCGCGCCGCTTCGGTGGTGGCCCGGGCGGTGAGGGTGGCGCCCGAAATGCCGCGAATGTCCTTTTTCAGAGCCAGCTCTTCGGACAGCTTTTTTCCCTTGAACTGGTCGTACCAGGCGCCTCGCGGCAGATAATCTTCAGGTTCGTTGAAGGCCAGTACTTCGATGCGCCCGATGCGCCCCTCGGGGTCGACGACGATCATGAGCGCTTCGGGCAGCGTACGAACGCGGTGTTTGTCGAAGTAGGCCGTGCCGCCCGGTTTACCCTCGCAGGTGGCCACGTAGGGATGCACGATCGATGTGTCGAGCTTCGAGCTCGCGCGTTTTTCGACCTCTGTACGCTGCTCGTCGGTCAGGAATACCGTCTGCCGATCGATGTCGCAGCCGGGAAAGGCCAGCTCGAGGGCTTCATCACCCGACAGAAACACCTTGGCGTGGGCACGTGCGGGCACAAAGCCGGAAACCAACACGGTGGCAAGAACCGCCGCGACGGCAAAGGGGCGGTGAAGGAAAAACCTGCGATGAGTCGGTTGCAATCGTGACATGTTCTTCGGGGGGCAGACATTACAGTAAACCACCGACGCCCGTTTGAGTAAAACGAGACGCGGCAGGAGACGACACCCGGCTCAGGGAAAGTGAAGACGAATCGAATCGTCGGCCGCCGTCAACCGGTGTCGAAGATTGCGGCCGGCGCGTACCGAGAGTGCGCCCTCCGGGGTGGTTTCCTGCACGATGACGCCGACCTCGGGGTGACGTGCGGCAAAGCGCAGCGCGGCGTCGGGGCCGGCGACGTACAGGGCGGTCGACAGGCAATCGGCGCGGAAGGCCGTCGAAGCAATGACGGTAAGGCTGCCCCAGTCGTCGACAGGCTTTCCGGTTCGCGGGTCGAGCAGGTGACCGATGCGCTTGCCCCCCACCGTGAGCCCTCGTTCGCTGTTGCCCGACGTGGCGACCGAGCCGTCGGAAATTGCGAGCCGGAGGGTAACCCGATCGCGTCGCCGCGGGTGGGCCAGGGCAAGCCGGTCGGCGGCGGGCCAGTTGCGCCGCAGGATCTGGCCGCCGAGATCGAGCGACACGGCGGTGACGGCGGTCGCCGACAGGGTTTCGAGGGCATGGTCGAGTCCGGCTCCCTTGCCGAAGCCGCCTTCCTCAAAGACAATTGCGCGTTCCTTGATGAGCCCCTGCGTGGTCATACGCGCATATGGGTAGCCGGTTTTTTCCAAGGCTACCTTCCGCTCATCGTCAGAGGGAACCCTTCCGCCCGTGCGTAGTCTCCATATGGCGACGAGCGCCCCCGCCGTGGGGTCGAAGGCGCCGTC
>JAWLBW010000236.1:0-7372 GCA_041687475.1 bacterium | reverse complement strand
CATCAAGATGTCGGTTGAACTGATTACGCCCATCGCCATGGACGAAGGTCTGCGTTTCGCCATTCGCGAAGGCGGCCGCACCGTCGGCGCCGGCGTGGTCTCGAAGATCATCAAGTAAGCTTTGAACCAGGGGTGGAGCGCCTAGCGCGTTCCACCCGCTTTTTATTCGGTACCCGACGATGCGTGACATCATCAGCCTTGGTTGCGAAGTCTGCAAGCGCCGTAATTACACGGCCACCCGCAACAAGCGTACCTCCAAGGAAAAACTTCAGGTCAAAAAGTTCTGTCCCTTCTGCCGCTCTCATCAGCTGCATAAGGAAGGCAAGGCCTGAGTAGTACTGCGGAAACGCAGAATTTACGGCCCGACTCGCCCGCCGAAGCACCTCGCTATTGACGGTGAGGCACCGAGTCGGGTTCAATATAGAGATTAGCAAAAGCAATTCCTTGTGAATTGCGGCAGGTTTACAGGCCAGTAGCTCCAACGGTAGAGCAGCGGTCTCCAAAACCGCGGGTTGTGGGTTCGAATCCCTCCTGGCCTGCCAATTTAGTTTCTGCCTGGAACCCGGACGTTGACGTTATGGCACAACCAGTCAAAAAGGCCACCGACTTTCTTACAGACGTCGGCGGCGAAATGCGCAAGGTCACATGGCCCGGAGGTCGTCAGACGACTACCTCGACTCTCGTGGTCATCGTGTTCAGCCTTGTCGTGTCGTTGTACCTCTTCGGCGTCGACGCGTTGGTAAACTGGCTCTTCAGCATGCTGCTCGGCTGAGCAGGGGGTACGCCGACATGGCTTTACGCTGGTATGTCGTTCACACCTACAGCGGCTTCGAAAACAAGGTTCGCTTGAACCTGCTCGAAACCGTGCGCCAGAAGGAACTGCAGGACGCAATCGCCGAAGTGCTCGTGCCCACCCAGGAAGAAGTTCAGGTGGTCAAGGGCGTCAAGCGCAACGTCAAGCAGAAGTTCTTTCCCGGCTATGTGTTCGTTCGCATGGATCTCGACCGTGAAGATCGCGACAACATTTGGCATGAGGTCAAGAACATTCCTAAGGTCACCGGTTTTCTCGGCGGCAACAAGCCGACGCCGGTGCCCGACTTCGAAGTCGAGCGCATTACCACGCAGATTTCCGAAGGCACGCTGAAGCCGAAGGTCAAGATCGACATCGAGGAAGGCGAGAACGTCAAGGTCATCGAAGGCCCCTTCTCGAACTTCAACGGCGTGGTCGAAGAAGTCAATCAGGAGAAGGGCAAGATTCGCGTTCTCGTGAGCATCTTCGGTCGCAGCACCCCGGTCGAGCTCGACTTCACCCAGGTAGAACGTACGGTTTGAGGGCTGCGCCCGACTTATCGGCGCGGCCAGTTTGTTGACATTTCGGGGCATTCGCCCCCAGGAAGTGGTTACAGGTCATGGCAAAGAAGGTTGTCGGACAGATCAAGCTCGCGATTCCGGCCGGTAAGGCGAATCCCAGCCCCCCGGTTGGTCCCGCTCTCGGTCAGCACGGCGTGAACATCATGCAGTTCTGTAAGGAGTACAATGCCCGTACTGCCGGTCAGGAAGGCATGATCATTCCGGTCATCATCACGGTTTTCGCCGACCGTTCGTTCACGTTCATCACCAAGACGCCTCCGGTCTCGGACCTTCTCAAGAAGGCCGCCAAGGTCGAGAAGGGCTCGGGTGAGCCGAACCGCAACAAGGTGGGCAAGGTTACCGAGCAGCAGGTTCGCGAAATTGCCGAACTCAAGCTGAAGGACCTGAACTGCTACGACGTAGAGACCGCCATGACCATCGTGGCCGGCTCGGCCCGTTCGATGGGCCTCGACGTCGTCTGAGTTTCTTTCTGCATTACAAGGCGCCCCGCTCTCACTACCCGGGCGGGGCGTTATCGTTCAACCAGGGTGGGAGACAGGTCTGCCTCGCAGACCGGGAGTCGTTACCATGGCCAATCGCGGCAAAAAGTATGATGCGGCCCGCGCCCGCATCGAAGCCGACAAGAAGTACACCCTCGACGAAGGGCTGCAGCTTCTTCCCGAAGTTACCTTCGCCAAGTTCAATGCCACCGCGCAGCTGAGCTTTCGCCTGGGCGTCGACCCGGCAAAGGCCGACCAGATGATTCGCGGCGCCGTCGTGCTGCCGCATGGTCTGGGCAAGACCATTCGCGTGGTCGTTGTCGCCAAGGGCGAGAAGGTCAAGGAAGCCGAAGAAGCCGGAGCCGATGTGGTCGGCGCCGAAGATCTCATCGAGCGCATTCAGGGCGGTTGGCTCGAGTTCGACAGCATGATTGCCACCCCCGACATGATGGGCCAGGTCGGTAAGATCGGGCGCGTGCTCGGACCCCGCGGTCTCATGCCGAACCCGAAGACGGGCACGGTTACCTTCGACGTCGGCAAGGCCGTCAGCGAAGCCAAGGCCGGTAAGGTCGAATACCGCGTCGACAAGACGGGCAACCTTCACCTGGCCATCGGCAAGGTGCAGTTTGAAACGGCCAAGCTGCGTGAGAACGCCGTTGCCGCCATTGAAGCGGTCGTGCGCGCCAAGCCCGCCACCGCGAAGGGCGTTTACATGAAGAGCGTGACGCTTTCGAGCTCGATGAGCCCCGGCATTCCGCTCGACCAGGCCGACGTCCAGAGCGCGGCCAAGGTCTGATAGAACATACGTTTTGAACGGTCGGGCCGCTTGCGGCCCGGTCATTCTTCCCCACGGCTTGAGTCCAAGACAGCGGGTGAGCGTCCTTTCGAGGACAATCTTAATTTCCCGCCGAGACGCGCGAAGTTCGCTTCGTGAAAGCCTGGACAATCTCGACTCGGTTGTGGGGAAACCGGCGCTCCGGAGTCGGCTGCCGGAATGCGCTGAGGCGGTAATGCTTACCGCCTCCACACCGAGCCGAGAAGGAAGGTGATTTCGTTTGGCACTCAATCGTCAAGAGAAGGAAGCGGTCGTCACTGAGCTGAAAGCCGCATTCCAGGAGTCACGAGGCGTATTCGTCGCCGATTACCGCGGCCTTTCGGTCGAACAGGTAACGAAGCTGCGCGCGAAGATGCGTGAAAGCGGCGGTCAGTTCCGCGTGGTCAAGAACACGCTGCTCCGTCTGGCTTCGAAGGAAACGGACTACGAAGGTCTGACCGAGTACTTTATCGGCACGACGGCGGTGGTTACGGCCCCCGACGACGCGGTCTCGGCTGCCAAGGTTCTCAAGGACTTCGCCAAGGAAGTGGACAAGCTCCAGATCCGCGGCGGTGGCCTGGGTACCCGCAAGATGAGCAAGGCCGAGGTCGAAGCACTGGCAGAACTGCCCAGCCTCGATCAGCTGCGCGGCAAGCTTGTCGGCATCATGCAGGCTCCGGCCCAGAAGATCATGGGCATTCTGCAGGCGCCCGGACGCGACATCGCGGCCGTGCTCAAGGCCTACGCCGAAAAGCAGTGACTTCCCGTCGGCCCGATCTGTTGATCGGACGACGCGCAACAAGAATCCTTTGTACGACTTCGCCGGTCGCATCTTTCAACGACCGGCACCAAGATCTGGAGATATCACATGGCTGATTTGAACGCTCTCGTTGAAGAACTGAGCAAGCTTACCGTTCTCGAAGCTGCTGAACTCAGCAAGCTCCTCGAAGACAAGTGGGGCGTTACCGCCGCCGCTCCCGTTGCCGTTGCCGCGGCTCCCGGCGCTGCCGCCGGCGCGCCCGCCGAAGAAAAGACCGAGTTCGACGTGGTTCTGGCCGACGCCGGCGCCAACAAGATCAACGTCATCAAGGCGGTTCGCGAAGTCACCGGCCTTGGCCTGAAGGAAGCCAAGGAAATGGTCGACGGTGCTCCCAAGGCCGTCAAGGAAGCCGTCAGCAAGGACGAAGCCGAGACCATCAAGAAGAAGCTCGAAGAGGCCGGCGCCAAGGTCGAGCTCAAGTAAGCTTCCTCGGATTTCGAGGCATCCTGTTTTCCGGAAACCGGCTCTCCCAACCACGGGGGGGCCGGTTTTTTTTATCCTCAATCCTTAATCCCAAATCCTCATTAAGTGGATGGCCACATCGAGTCGCCGGCCGGCGCAGGGCGTCCGGGGACGACGAGATGTCGGCGTCCGACCGTTCGCCTCTCCCCATCTCCCCATCTCCCCATCTCCCCATCGCCCCATCTGCCTATCACCCGGTCCTCACCTCCCCGCTTCCACGTTCGGACGCGCAACAGGGGCCCGCTGTTTCCCTTCACAGATCGACGACGTATGCTGGGGGAGAAAAGCGAGGTGCGTTATGGGAATTCTCTGGTTTATAATTGTCGGCTTCATAGCAGGCCTGCTTGCCCGCGCGCTCATGCCCGGCGATGACAAGATGAGTTGGGGCATGACGCTGCTGCTGGGTATCGGCGGCGCGGGCGTGGCCTGGTTGCTCGGAAACATAACCGGGCTGTACAGTATGGACGAGTCGGGGCCCGGCATCATAGCCTCGACCATCGGCGCCATCATTCTGCTTGCAGTCGGACGACTGGTTCAGAAGAAACGTCATCGCGGCCGTCACGCGCACGCCTGACGCGACACGAAATATCGTGATTTTGGCGGCCCTACGGGGCCGCTTTTTCGTGCGCGGAACCCAAAGAAACGCGGAACTCGGAATGCGGAAATTTAGAAACGCGGAACGCGAAACGTGTAATGGGGAAAAAGCGGAACCGAATGCGTATCTTGCATCTGGGGTGTTGATTCCTATGGTGGATTAAGGATTGAGGATTAAGGAGTACGCTCTGCGCTTTGCGCAGAGCGTACTCTTGCACGGCAAGCGGAAAGGCTGTACCTTGTAGGTTTTCCCGGATTGCCGTATGAATACCGATCTCAAATCGTTGGGTACGCAGGGGTTCAGGGCCGCCGCCGTTTCGGCCGGTATCAAGAAAGCCGGTCGTCTCGACATGGGCCTGATCGTGGCCGATGAGCCATGCGTTACGGTAGGCGTCGCCACGACCAACCAGGTCAAGGCCGCGCCGGTGTTGACCAATGCCAAGCGGCTGCGCAGCGGCCGCGCCCGTGCGATTCTCGTCAATTCGGGCAACGCCAATGCGGCCACCGGTATGGACGGCATCAAGAACGTCGAACTGCTGACGTCGACCCTCGCCGCCCAACTCGACGTGGCGCCGGGCGAGATTCTTTCGGCGTCGACGGGCGTTATCGGTGTGCAGCTTCCGGTCGAGAAAATGATGAACGGCCTGCCGGGGCTGGTGAACGGGCTTACGCCCGACGGTTTCGGCGACGTGGCCAACGCGATTCTCACCACCGATCAGTACACGAAGACGGCCAGCGATATCATCACGCTCGGCAAGAAGCAGGTACGCGTCAGCGTATTCGGCAAGGGGGCGGGCATGATTTGCCCCAACATGGCCACGATGCTTGTTTTCGTGACCACCGACGCCGACATTGCGCGCGCCCCGGCACAGGCGGCGCTGAAGGCCGCCACGGGCCCGACCTTCAACTCGATTACGGTCGACGGCGACATGAGCACCAACGACACGGTGCTGCTCATGGCCAACGGCCGGGTCGGCAACACGCCGATCAACACCACGGGACGCCATTACGGCGTGTTCTGCAAGGCGCTGACGGCCATGTTCGAGCACGTGGCCAAGCTCATGGTCATGGACGGCGAAGGCGCCACGAAATGCGCGCGCATTGAGATACAAGGCGCCCGCACCGAACGCGACGCCATGAAGGTCGCGCGCCAGATAGCGAATTCTCCGCTGGTGAAGACGGCGTTCTTCGGCGAAGACGCCAACTGGGGCCGCATCATCGGGGCGGCCGGCGCGGCGGGCGTCAAGCTTGATCCGCTGAAGATCGGCATCGACTTCGACGACGTGGCGGTGGTACGCAACGGCATTGCGGTGGCCGACGACACGATTGAAGCCCGGGCCACGGCGGTGCTCAAGAAGCCCGAGTTCACGGTACGGGTGCACCTGCATGCCGGCCGCGCCTCGACGTGGATGTACGCCTCGGACCTCGGCTACGAGTACGTGAAGGTCAACGGCTCGTACCGCTCCTGAGCCTGAGTAATTGCACATCGAGGCGGTGAGTTCAGTGAGCCGGCCGTCTGACCGTCTGACTTTCAGACCCTCAGACTTTCAGACTTTCAGACCGTCGGACTTCCAGACCGAGGCATCTCGGTAAGCTCCTGCATTCTCAGAGGCTTCTCTTCCGCCGAAGGCGCAAAAAGAACCAACAAGGGGAAGGGCAACACCCCGGAACCGGCGATCGCCCGCCAGACTAAGCCGCAAACTCTGCGTCTTCCCGTCTCCGTGTAAGTTTCCCCCTCCGAAAGCTCACCGCGCCCACCGTCTCGATGTGAATTTTTCCTCCCCCAACTCTCAATATCCTGTTGACACCTTACCTACCACGCGGTAGACTTGGCCCAATGGCGGCAGATTCCACCGGAGGTTCGCACATGGCCAAGGTACTTGTCACGGGGGCGGCAGGCTTCATCGGTTCGCACGTTACGCGCATGCTCGTTGAGCAGGGACGGCAGGTGCGCGCGTTCGTGCGTCCCGGAGAAAACACGAAGAACATCGACGATCTGGGCGTCGAAATCTTTCGCGGCGACATTCTCGATGCCCAGGCCGTTGCCGACGCCATGCAGGGCTGCGACACCCTGTATCACCTGGCGGCCATCTACGCCATCTGGTGCCTCGACGAGAAACTCATTTACGACGTGAACGTGCGCGGCTCGGAAATCGTGCTCGAGGCCTCCAAAAACGCGAAGCTGAAGAAGATCGTCTACACCAGCTCCATCGCCGCCCTCGGCATCGGCACGACTGAGAAACCCGCCGACGAACGCACGCCGTGGAACTACGGCTGGGTGGCCAATGCCTACATCAAGAGCAAATACGAGGGCCAACTGGTGGCCCTGCGCTACGCGCGGCAGGGGCTGCCGGTGGTTATCGTGAACCCCGCCTTTCCCTTCGGCGACGGCGATATCGGCCCCACGCCCACCGGCCAGATCGTGCTGAACGTGCTGAACGGCAAGGTGCCGGGCTACATCGACGGCGGCGTGAACGTGGTCGACGTGCGCGACGTTGCCGCCGGGCACCTGCTGGCCGAAAAGAACGGCAAGCCCGGCGAAACCTACATTCTCGGCAACCGCAACATTACCATTCACGAGCTGTACCGCATGGTGGGCAAGGTCGCCGGCGTGAAGGTGCCCGATCGCCGAATGCCGACCAAGCTGGCTGCCGGCATTTCGCTGATTTACGAAGTCATTGCCGACCGAATCACCAAGCGTCCGCCGCCGTTCACCTTCAAGAGCGTCATGGTCTCGTCGCGCTACATGTCCTTCGACGCCTCGAAGGCGCAGCGAGTCCGCACCCGGGTCGTCTCCCTGCCGTGCTTCGAGTGGTTCGCGGTGCAGGACCC
>JAWLBW010000235.1:0-7408 GCA_041687475.1 bacterium | reverse complement strand
GCTGCAGCCCAGCAGCCGGGCAATGTGCTTCCAGCTCGGGCTGTGATCGGTGCGGTTGTGCCAGGCGATGCAGTAGGCATGGGCCGCTTCGTGGGCAACCACATCCTTCCACATCGAGGGGCCTTTGCGAAAGGCCATCCACGCAATGGCGATCTTCTCGACCTGAAAGCCGTCGGGCTTTCGACGAAAGGCGCAGTAGCCGTAGTTCCGGCGCATCTTGTTGCTTACGTAAATACGTATCTCGGGCAGGGCCTTGAGGCCGCGCCGTTGCAGACCCAGGCTGAGTTCCTGGTAGTACGCCCTGCATTGGGCCGTGGCGTCGGCAAGGCGTTCGGGCGTGACCGGAGGGGGCATGAAAAACATGGTACGAAAGCAGCGCGCGAATTTCAAAGCGCTCGTGAAAGGGAGCCTTGGGCGGTGATCGGCTTGTAACACAGGCGTACGCAAAGTAGACTGTCTGGCAGCTACGCCGGACCGTCAGCGCGTGGGAAGTGCCCCCTGAATGAAGGAATTTTCGATGAAAGCCAGCGTGAAATCTGTGACTCGACTGCAAGCGCTTCTTCTTGCCGGACTCCTGGGCGCCTGCGCCGCAGGCGACGATTCGACAAGTGAAGATACCCGTTGCCTGGTTTCGTTGCAGCCCCTGCTGACGACGCCCGACGCGGCGGCAGAGTCGGCGGCGCTGGCATCGCCGTTTCCGTCCGACATTTACACGGTCGAGGCCGACACGCCCACGGGGCTTCGCAATGCAACGCCGCGGCAGGGACTACTCATGGAACCGAGCGTGAACAACGGCGACGGTTGGGCCCCCCACGGCCCCATTCGCGTCGAGTTCAATGTCGAGGTCGATGTCGAGAGCCTGCCGCAGACGGTTACGGCCAGCACCGAAGCCGATGCCTCGCTGCAACTGGTGGCGCTCGACACCTTGAAGCGGGTTCCCTTCCGCATCAAACATGGGCAGGGCGTCGAACCCACGCGCGTTTACCTGGTTCCCTTCACGCCGCTGCGCGAGGAAACCACCTACGCCATTGTCGTGCAGAAGGGTATCCGTCCTTCGACCGGCGGCAATTGCACCAGTGCGTCGCCGACCTTCGCGTCGGTATTGGCGGGCGACGACGCCGGTATTCCCGCCCACGCCGCAGCGTCGATTCGCGAGAGCGTGACGCGGCTGACCGGCGACAAGGAAAACGGCATTCAGCGCTCACGGTTGTTGCTCGTCGCGCCGTACACCACGCAGTCGATTACCCGGGGCCTGTTCGAGCGCCGGGCGCAGGTAACGGCATCGCCCATCGATCCGTACGGCATCGAGGTCTTTCCGGCTCTGGTAACCGGTGGCGAGTTCAATCCGGTGCTCAAGGCGCGCTTTCCGTCGCTGCCGAGCGGCCTGCAGTTCGGCGTGCACGCGAAACTCGACAACGTGGCCTACGTGGTGCTCGGTAATTTCGACGCTACCGATTATCAGAAGAACGACAAGTGGTCGTCGGCGCCGCAGGGTACGGAATCGCTTGAGTTCCTGCTCGCGTTGCCGAAGCTCGACGCCGTCGAAGAGCCGTATCGCAGTGCGTTGGGCAGCCCCGCCCGCTTCCCCCTGGTTGTGTTCGGGCATGGCCTGACAGCCTGCAAGGAAACGCTGCTGGGCGTCGCGAACACCTTCGCCCGCTATGGCCTGGCGGTCGGCGGCATCGACGTCATCGAGCACGGCACC
Source organism: bacterium (assembly GCA_041687475.1). Lineage (GTDB taxonomy): Bacteria > J088 > JAWLBW01 > JAWLBW01 > JAWLBW01 > JAWLBW01. The sequence continues at coordinate 5,703 of JAWLBW010000235.1, read as the reverse complement.
CGCATTACCGACCCCTTCGACTCGTGCGGCTCGGGCATTAGCGAAGGCATGCGATTCATCCGTTTCGCCGACGTCGAAATTGCCCGCGACAACTTCCGCCAGACGGTGTTGGATGAAATACAGTTCGTTCACATGCTGGCGAGCCTGCCCGAGCGCGACTTTCTCGAAAGCCTGGGTACGGTTACCGAATCGACCGGCCGGCTCAAGCTCGACGAGATCGGCTATATCGGCCAGAGCCTGGGCGGCATTCTCGGTACGCTGCTGACGACCGTAGAGCCGCGCATTACCGCGTCGGTACTCAACGTGCCCGGCGGTGGGCTGACCGACTTTGCCGTGTTGGCCGACGAAAACGCGTATTCACCGCTCGATCTCGCGTTTCCCGACGGGCTGCTGTTCGAGAGCATGGCCGGTCTGCAGGCCGTTCTCGGACCCGCCGATCCGCTTTACTACGCGCCGTACGCCACCGGCCTGACGCCGCCGACCTTCGCCGAGCAGCGGCCGAAGAACGTACTCGTGCAGCAGGGCATGGAAGACGGCATCGTGCCCAATTATCTCACGGAAAATCTCGGCCGGGCGCTCGGTGCCGTGCAGATCGAGCCGGTAGCGCGGGCCATTGAGGGCCGGCCCTCGGTCACGCCGCCGTGGCGGGGTGAAGGCGAGGTCACGGTGGCGCACCAGCAATACGTCATGCCCGAGCCCAACATGTTCGCCGGTAAGAACTGGGATCCTCACTACCTGCTGATTCTCGGCCACGAACCCATCGTACAGGCGGCGCAGCACCAGGCCGCCCGCTTTTTGTGGACGGGTATCGTCGAAGGGAAGGCCGAAGTCATCGACGGCGCCACGGCAGCCGACTGATCGGTCGCCTCGGCGCATACCGCTCGCGACAATCCTCTCCTCCTCCTCCTTAAGGATTAAGGATAGAGAATTGAGGATTTATTTCAGAAGGGCGAGTATATTGCTGAGGAAGGTGACGGCGGCGAGAAAACCGATGAGCACCAGAAACGGCACCATGGCCCACTTCGAGGCCTTGGTCGTGCGGTTCTTCAGGCCGGCCACGGTAGCGTCGTCGAAGGTCTCGGGCGACTGCAGAAAAGCCTTGAAATTCTTGTCCGAGGGGTCGCCGCTCATGGCCTGCACGACGTCCCGGTCGCCGTGTTTGCTCTTGAGATAGGCAAGGGTGGCGGCCGCGCGCTTGCGGGCGACCTTGCGAACGCCGAATTCGCTGATGAAGAGCGCGATGGTGGCGAAGAGAATCAGATAGGCCATGGCAACACCTGAGGGAAGCGCGGGAAAGGATACAGTATACCACTCACGGGGTTGGGTTGGCGCAACGCGGCATGACCTTGTCGTCGTAGGGTGTCGGCATGACGCGGCTACTTGCGCGTGAAGACCAGCAACGCCCGCCGATCGCCCTTGGGTAGTTCATACAGGTGAAGATCGGGTGCCTGGTAGCCCGCAAACTTCGCACCTTCCATCACCTCTTCGGCTTCGGCGATTCCCTTGTACAGCACGGCCCGACCACCCTTTTTCAGGTAGGGCGAAGCAAGCTTCAGCAGCTCTTCGGTGCGCGCCACCGCCCGCGCCGTTACCACGTCGAGTTGGCCCGACAGACCGAACTGAAAGCCCTTGTCTTCGGCGCGCTGGTGCATGGCGGTAATGTTCTGCAGGCCCAGCGCCTGAATGACCGTTTGCACGTAGTTCACCTTTTTGGCGGTGCCGTCGATGAGCAACAGTCGCCGATCGGGGCTCGCTATCTTCAGCGGTACGCCCGGAAACCCTCCGCCCGTGCCGATGTCGAGCACGAAGGCGTTCGGGCCGATGTGCGAACCGGCCGCCAGGCTGTCGATGAGGTGCTTGTCGACCACGTCGTCGACGGTCTTCAGGGCCGTAAGGTTGATGCGCTCGTTCCACTCGAGCAGCATGTCGGTGGCTTTCTCGAGCTGCGCCACCTGTTCGTCTGAAAGAGAAAGGCCGAAGGTTTCGGCGGCTTTGCGCAACCGTGCTCGCTGTTCATCGGTGAATGGCATGTCCTGTTCCTGGATGTATTGCGTCGTCGACGAACGGCGTCAGTTGAAAGGCAGTTCGGTTCCCACGCCCTGCGCCATGGCTTTCCGATAGACGAAATTGGCGGTGGCCGTGTCCCAGACCGCAAGGCCCAGCGAGTGGAAAAGGGTGATGTCTCGGGTATCGTTACGGCCCGGCACGCGTCCGGCCATGACGTCGCCCAGCTCCCACACCTGGCCCCAGTGCATGCGCCCGGCGTCGACGGCCTGCAGCAACGCGCCCGATTCGAGCTTGGCCTGCTCGATGCTGTCGACCACGATGGGCTTGCTTCGCTTGAGCGTCGTGCCGTCGATTTCGCGCTTGATGAGCAGGTTGGCGCCCACCGCGTTCACATGCGCGCCTTCGGCCAGCAGCTTTCCGTCGAAGACAGGGTCCTTACTGGTGGTGGCGGTAATGATGAGCGGAAGGTCGCGCACGGCCTCGGCCGCCGACTCGACCGGCCTGACGTCGATGCCCAGCCTGGTCGACATTCGCTCACAGAAGCTCTTGCGCCGCTCGGCGTCGCGTCCGTAGACCAACACTTCCTTCAGCGGGCAGACGTGCACCAGGGCTTCGAGCTGACCTTCGGCCTGAAAGCCGGTGCCGAAGAGCCCGGCCCGCTCGATGTTCGGGTTGGCCATGTACTTCGTGCCCACTGCGGTGGCGGCGCCGGTGCGCAGTTGCCCCAGACGGTCGCCTTCGATGAGGGCGAGTATGTCGCCGTTGGCGGCATCATAGAGCAGAATGCGGAAGCGGATTTTCCCCTTGAACGCGGTATAGGCCTTGAGCGCGAAAACGCCTTGCTCGGGCTGGGCCGCGGCCAGCATGTGCAGCATGCCCTGCGGCAGCCGCAGCCGTTGGCGGGGAAGGTTGATCGCCGTGCGATTGCCGATTTCCTGCATGCTCTGCTCGACCACCGCCACTGCATCGGCGGCCGTGATGAGCTCGTTCACCTGCGATTCGGTCAGAAACAACGCCATGGGTACTCGCTACTCGAACAAACCTTGCTCAACCGGCCCTCGCCGAGTCGGGAACAGGTAAAATTGTGATAGAAAGGAATAGTCCATTGTATACGCGATTTCGCTGACGTTCACCCCGGAGAGAGCTGAAATGCGGGCCCCTTTGCGATTCCAGGAACTCGAGCAGGAAGTCGGGCAGTGGTGCGCCGAGCACAATGCCGACTACACGAGCGAATTCACCGTCGACGACGAAGAAGTGCCTGCCTTCATGGTGACGCTCAAGAAAGACGGGCGTAAAATGCATTTTCGCCTGGTCAAGGGATGGCCGGTCATCATCGAAGTGCGCCGCGACGATTTTCCCGACGACGACCGCGCCCTGCGTCTGCTCAAGGTCAACAACGACAATTCGTGGAATCCGAACCTGCACTGCCTGCTCGATCCGTGGGCCGGCGGCCGCCCGTTCGAAACCATTCATCCTCCCCTGCGCTTTCAGGAGCTTCAGCGCGAGATCAACACCTGGTGTGAAGAGCACCGGCTCGCGTGCGAACAGGAATTCGCCAACGGCAATACGTTTGCCCCCGATCTCATCGTGCGTTCGCCGCAGGACAATCGCAGCATACGTTTTCATCCGCTGAAAGCCTGGCCGGTGGTCGTGAAGGTGCAACGCTCCGACCTGGAAGACCCCCGCGAGCGTGAGTGCCTGCTCAAGGTCGACGAGCACAGTCAGTGGACGCCGCCGCTTTACAAGCTGCTCGACCCGTGGAAGGCCGGTCGCCCGTTCGAAGGCTGAACAATCTGGGGTGAACGCCTTTTATCGACACGCCGACCGGGTTTCTCCCGCTCCTTTCTTTCTGTAACGCTCGTCCGGTAAGGCCTTCGGGTTTGTCGAGAAGAAGCGGCAATGCCATGCTGGGCTCATGGCAGGGAATATCGAAAGAACGCTGGCATTGATTGATGCGGCCTGGAACGAGGGTAAGCTGGGCGTGATAGCCGAGCTCGTGACCGACGACTTTGTACACATCGACCCGAACGTCGAAGGCGTCAGCGAGGGGTTGGAAGGCTACCAGGAAACCATTTCCATGTTCCGCAAAGGGTTTCCCGATCTCGTTATCGACATTGAAGAAATGATCGACGCCGGCGACCAGGTAACCGTGCGGTGGATAGCACGGGGCACGCACCGCGGAAAATTGTTGAATCTTACGCCGACCTCGCGCCGGGTCTCGCTGCGCGGAGCCAGCGTTGTGCGATTTGCCGATGACGGCCGTATCGCCATATCCTGGGCGCATTGGGATCCGGTCGCCCTCATGCAGAAGCTCACGGCCGCCTATAAGGATGCCGACACAGATCCGAACGACGGGCGCTACATGCGCAAGGAAATACTGGCCTCGTGACCGGAGGCTGAAGCTGGGGCGCGCCGCGACCAATCGTTTCCGTTTTCGGACGTTCGATCCCGGTGGAAAAGCTCCTTCGGTAAGAAACACGGGGGAGATGTCGCCGTAAGCGGCAGGTGCTACGATTCCCCGGCTGTCCGACTCATCGTCTTCAAAGCCTCGAGGTGAGTAGTCATCTCGGCCCGATCCGTCCCATGCACGCCTCGATTCGCGATCGGCACCCGCTGTTGGCTATCATTTGATCCATGCACGCAATCAACCGTTTTCTGTTCGCCAGGCCCGCGTGGGCGGGCGACGCCGGTCTACTCCTTCTGCGCGTGGTCGCAGGCTCGTTCATGCTTTTTGCGCATGGCTGGGGAAAGCTGGCCGACTTTTCGACGCGTTCCCAGACCTTTTCCGATCCCTTCGGCCTGGGCAGTGAGCTCAGTCTGGCTTTGGCCGTGTTTGCCGAAGTGTTCTGCGCGGCATTTGTCATGGCCGGCGTCTTCACGCGCTTTGCGGTCGTTCCGTTGCTGGTTACCATGCTCACCGCCGCCTTCATTGCGCACGCGGGCGACCCCTGGGCAAAGCAGGAGCTTCCGCTGCTTTTCGCCGCCGCCTACGCAACCCTTCTTTTCGCAGGGGCGGGGCGGTTCTCCATCGATGGACTGTTGAGCAGGAAGGCCGAACCGGTTCGGGTGGAAACACGCGATGCCGTGCACCACTGAATGGGGCCAGTTTCGAACGTGGAATTATCGATGTTTCAAATTTTTCTGAAATTTGCGATAATCCACGGGTAAGGCTTCCGGCTGCACCTGTTCGAACCGGACGGTTCGACCGATCGGTAGTTGATTGCACGCTGCCGTAAGCATGGGTGATCACGCCGGATTCCGAACGCGCCCCGCCTTGATGGGCGGCCTGCCGGGAAACGGTCTGCCTACCGATCGGTAGGCAGGAATCCCCAGCGAGTTCGCAGGTTTACGGCGTGTTTTGTCGAAAAAGTAATTTTCTTTTTGCCCCGTTCACGGCTATAATGTCGTGAGTTTTCTGCAGAAGGAGCGACCGGCGACGGTTAATCATGGCGCCCATTGTTCAAGACGATATCGAACGCCGCAAACGCGATCATCTTCAAATCTGCCTCAACGAAGACGTGCAGTTTCGCGACCGTTCGACGCTGCTCGAACACGTGCATCTTCTGCATGAAGCCTTGCCCGAGATGCAGGTCGACGACGTCGATACCTCGGTCGAGCTGGCAGGCAAGACGCTTCGTGTTCCCCTTTATATAAGCGGCATGACCGGCGGCACCGACGAGGCCCGCGAAATCAACC
>JAWLBW010000234.1:0-7409 GCA_041687475.1 bacterium | reverse complement strand
CGGTTGTAGGTGTCGTAGGGTACGAATGCGGTAGTGGTGGGCATGGCGTCTCCGGCGTGAACGGATAAGCCCCCGGGAGCACACGGCAGAAAGAGCAGGGAACGGGGCGACGGGTCGCCTGCAGAGCAGTCGACGAAGTGAACCGTTCAGTATAGGCAGCGCATGGTGTGAGCGCAAACAAGCAGGCCCGGTCCGCCGGCTTTCAGCCGGCTCTTGCGCACGGTTGAAGCAGGCTATGCCCGTGCGGCCCGGCCGTAATTCCTGGTCCGCCGACTTTCAGCCGGCTCTGGGTGATCGATTCGCGGTTGTGGGGGCTCGTTGCGAGTGACGCGCGGAAAGGCTGAGGGGAAAATCAGGATGCCTGCCCGGCAGAGTGCTCTTCCCGAGGGTTGCCGCAGCGCGAGCAGAAGCGCGCGGCCGGATCGGCGCTGCGAAACCCGCAGGTGCCGCAGGCCAAGTTGGGGGGCGGGGTCTGCCCCTGGAGCGCGGCGCTGTATTCGGCTGCCACGATGCCTGTGGGCACCGCAATGATACCGTAGGCGGTAATCATCAGCATTGCCGCCACCGTCTTTCCCAAGGGCGTTGCAGGGACGTAGTCGCCGTAGCCCACGGTGCTGATGGTCACAATCGACCACCACACGGCGTGCGGTACCGTCGGAAAGGTATCGGGCTCGATACCATGCAACACGAAACTGACCATGAGCACGATGAGCACTACACTCAGCAGAAAGATGCCGATCTTGCTGCGGCTTTCCTTCAGGCTGATGAGCAGCACTCGCGAGGCGGCCGTGTAGCGGGCGATTTTGAGAATACTGAAGATGCGCAGAATGCGGAACAGTCGCAACCAGGCAATGCCGACGCCCGGAAAGAGAAAGGGAAAAATCGCCATGAAGTCGATGATGCCCCAGAAACTGAATATGTAACGCAGGCGGCGGGGTGCCGTCCACACACGCAGAAGATACTCGATGCTGAAGCTGATGCCGACGAAGGTCTCGAGCGCCCGCAGCTCGGTCAACCAGTCTTCGCGAACCTCGGGCACCGTTTCGAGAATGAGCGCGCCCACACCCAGAATGATCAGTACGGTAACGAAGACATCGAAGAGCTGGCCCAGCAGGGTATGGGTGCCGACGATGAAATAGCGGGTCCACGCCTTGGCATGGCGGTACCGCCTGGCCATGCTGTTCTTCGGTGGAGACGTATGGCGCACTTGGGACATGAAATCGTTCGTTTGGGTTCGGGCAGCCGACTCAGAGCCCGTATTTCTTACGCTTACGCCAGAAGGTCGGACGGCTCATGCCCAACCAGTCGGCCGACTTTCCGACATGCCCGTCGAACCGACGAAGCGCCTCGCGAATACGATCGGCTTCATCCAGTGTATCGGACCCGGCGCCTGGTTGGGAGGAAGGCGCAGGAGATTCAGTGGACCAACGATGGGCGTTCGGGCTTGCGTGTACGACCGGCTCGGCTTGCAAGGCGGCGGTGGTTCGCCTGACTTCGGGCGGAAGGTCTTCGCAATCGAGGTCGCTTCCCCTGCCCACGGCAAACGCGTACTCCAGTACGTTGAGCAGTTCGCGTACATTTCCGGGCCAGCTGTAGTCGAGCAGGGCGCGCATGGCGTTGGGCGAGACATGGTGCACCTGGCGCCGTCCCCTTTCGTTGAGAATATTCAGATAGTGCTCGAGAATCAGAGGAATGTCTCCCTTGCGCTCGCGTAGCGCCGGTAGAAACAGCGGAACGACCCGCAGCCGGTACATCAGGTCGGCGCGAAAGCGCCCGGCGGCCACTTCCTCACGCAGCGAACGGTGGGTGGCCGATACGATACGCACGTCGACGGAAATGGGCCGGCTGCCCCCGACGCGAAAAAAGGTGCGTTCCTGAAGCACGCGCAGCAGCTTGGCCTGCAGCTCGAGCGGCAGCTCGGCCACTTCGTCGAGGAACAGGGTGCCGCCGTTGGCGCGTTCGAAAAGTCCCTTGTGTTCCTTGACCGCACCCGTAAAGGCGCCTTTCTCGTGACCGAAGAGTTCGCTCTCGAGCAGGGTGGGGGTCATGGCGGCGCAGTTTACCGCCAGAAAGGGGTGGTCGCTCCGTGAGCTCTCGGCATGCAGCGCGCGAGCCACCAGCTCCTTGCCGGTGCCGCTTTCGCCCCGCACGAGTACGGTGGCTTCAGTTTCGGCGACGTTGCGAATGATGTGGAAAATCTCGCGCATTTTACGGTCGCGACTCACGATGCCGTGAAACCGCAGCGGCTCGCCTTCGGCGCCGGCGGCATCGGGCAACAGGCTGAGCGAAGGCTTTTCGCCGGCGGTGTCGGGTACGAGTATCTCGATTCCACCCAGAAAGGCGCCTTCGTCATCCATGAAAGCGCGGCCGTGCTTGCGCACGTTCACCAATTGCCCGTCGGCGCGGTACATGCGCAGGGGGCGGTTGTGCACGGTGCCGTATTCGGTAAGGCCGCAGCCGCCCATGCACTCGGCGCAACGGCTGCCCTTCAGGCAATGTTGCCCGAGCACTTCGTCGGCCGAGAAGCCGAGAAGCCGTTCGGCGCCGCTGTTCCAATACACGATGGACTTATCGGCGTCGACCGCGAACACGGCGGTATCGGGCATGAGGTCGGCAAGGGTCGAAAAGGCCTCGACCTGGCCGACGTCTCGTAACCATTTCAGGAACAAGGAAGACGGTTGTTTCATGTTTCAACCAATGTTTCAACGTTTCACGTGGTTTGGTTCAGTGAAACATTTACGTGTTTCACTCTATCAGATTTCTGAAATGCAAGCATGGCCCCCGATCCTTGCGACCACCCTCGTAGGAGTCTGTTTTCAGAGCAGAAGATGAAGTTGGCACGGCATCTGCATAAGGAAAGAGCAACGGAGCGTCGCGTCGCCTGATTGAAAGACGAATTGGCACACGAATTGCTTCACGGAAAGAACAGAATCTACAAACTGCATGGAGACGACATGATTTTCCGCCAACTGTTCGACGAAGAAACCTGGACCTACACCTACATTCTCGGCGACGAGCAGACCCGCGAAGCCGTCATCATTGACTCGGTGAAGGAACGTGTCGACCGCGACATGAAGATGCTCGACGAACTGGGCCTGAAGCTCAAGTTCGCGCTCGAGACCCACGTGCACGCCGACCACGTGACCGGCGCCGGCCTGCTGCGCCAGCGCACCGGCGCCAAGACGGTGGTGTCGAAGTTCGGTGGCGCCACCTGCCCCGACGTACTCGTCGACGACGGCGACACCATCAACTTCGGTCACTACGCGCTTGAAGTTCGTTCGACCCCGGGCCACACCGACGGCGACATTACCTACGTGCTGAGCGACCAGACCATGGCCTTCACCGGCGACACGCTGTTCATTCGCGGCTGCGGACGTACCGACTTCCAGCAGGGCGACCCGAACAAGATGTACGACTCGGTTTACGAAAAGATCTTCACGCTGCCCGACAACTGCCTTGTATACCCCGGCCACGACTACAACGGCCGCACGGTATCGACGGTTGCCGAAGAAAAGGCGTACAACCCGCGCCTGGGCCACGGCAAGACTCGCGACGACTTCGCGCAGATCATGAATAACCTGAAGCTGCCGCGCCCCAAGAAAATCGATGTAGCTGTGCCGGCCAACCTGCACTGCGGTCTTTCCGAAGGCGAGGTCGTACAGGGTACGGCGCCTGCCGATGACTGGGCCCCGGTCTATCGCACCGCCACCGGCATTCCCGAAGTCACGCCCGACTGGGTTGCCGAAAGCGGCGCCAAGTACCGCATGGTCGACGTACGCGAAACCCATGAGTACGCAGGCGAACTCGGCCACATCGCCGGTGCCGAGCTGGTACCCCTCGATACGGTACAGCACGCGGCGCAGACGTGGGACCTGACGCAGCCTGTGGTGGTCATCTGCCGCTCGGGCGGTCGCTCGGGCCGAGCCGCCCTGCTGCTCGAACAGATGGGCTTTCACAAGGTCGCGTCCATGGCGGGCGGCATGCTGCTCTGGAACGAGAAAAAGCTGCCGGTTGCACGAACCGCCGCCTGAGTTCTCCGGTTGCGGGGCCCTGCGGGGCCCCGCCGCCGTTCGGCCCTCTTGAAATGCATGTGCAGTAGTCTTGTAAACCTCTGGTGTGAGTGAAGGAATGATTTTAGCTATCGGACTGTCTCTGTTGATTGGCCTCTCGCTTGGCCTGCTCGGCGGGGGCGGTTCCATTCTCACGGTGCCCATTCTCATTTACGCCCTCGGCGTCGAAGAGAAGGCCGCCATTGCGACCTCGCTGCTGGTTGTCGCCATTACCAGCCTGGTCGCCGGCGTTCAACACGCCCGCGCCGGCAACGTGAAATGGAAAATCGCCCTGATATTCAGCGGCGCCGGCATGGCCGGCGCGTTCGGGGGCGGAATGGTCGCCCGGTACATTCCGGCTTCCATTCTGCTCATCCTTTTTGCCGTCATCATGATCGCCACGGCAGCCGCCATGTGGAAGGGCCGCTCGAAAGCGGTCGCCGAAGCCGGCGGTGAAGAAAAGGAACTGCCCATCGGCAAGATTCTACTCGAGGGCGTTGTCGTCGGCGTGGTTACAGGGCTCGTCGGGGCCGGCGGCGGTTTTCTCGTGGTGCCGGCGCTTGCCCTCATGGGTGGGCTGCCCATGCACCAGGCCGTGGGCACGTCGCTCGTGGTCATTGCCCTGAAGTCCTTTGCGGGTTTCGGGGGTTATGTGAGCCATGTCGAAATCGACTACAACCTGGCTGCGGTGGTTACGGGCTCGGCGGTTGCCGGCTCGTTTCTCGGTACCATGCTCGGTCGTCGTCTGAATCAGGACACGTTGCGCAAGGGCTTTGCCCTCTTCGTGCTCGTCATGGCCTTCTACCTTCTCTATAAACAAATGCCAGCATCTACCATGGATATGATTCAAAACTTCTTTGCTTCGTCTGCAACCTGGCCCTTCTGGCTCGGCGGCATCGCCATCGGCGGTTTCGTTCTTGCCTTTCTGTTCGGCGCCAACAAACTCCTGGGCGTATCGACCGGGTACATGGATGCCTGTAACGCCGTTACCGACGACAAGGCCCGTAAGTCGTGGCGCCTGCCCTTCATCGGCGGCATGATCGGCGGCGGCGCCATCGCTACCATGCTGGCCGGTGGCCTCGAGCCCAGCTTCGCCATGGGTATGTTCGATACCATGCTTTCGGCCTCGGTGGCCGTGAAAGCCGTGGTCTTTACCCTGGGTGGCGTGCTGATCGGCTTCGGCGCCCGCCTTGCAGGGGGCTGCACGTCGGGGCACAGCATCGTGGGGGTTGCGCTGTTGGCGCCCTCGTCGCTCATCGCCACCGGCGGCTTCATGGCGGCAGGGTTCGTCGTTACCAACCTCGTCTACCGTGTCCTGATCGGATAAGGCAAGGCCATTTCAGGAGATTTATCATGATTCGTATGCTTGTTTTCGGCCTCGCTTTCGGCTTTGTTCTTTCTCGGTCGGGAGCCACCAACTACGACCTCATCGAGCAGATGTTCCTGCTCGAGAACCTGCACCTCATGGGCGTCATCGGCACGGCCATCTTCGTAGCCGGCGTCGGACTCTTTCTGGTGCGCAAGTTCAACATGCGTACGCTGCTGGGCCCGGCCGACATTTCGGTCAAGCCGCGCCACGCAGGCAACCTCTGGGGCGGCCTCATTTTCGGCGCCGGCTGGGCCATCACGGGCGCCTGCCCCGGTACCGCCCTGAGCCAGATCGGCGAGGGTAAGCTCACGGCGCTCTTTACGGTTACCGGCATTTTTCTCGGTACGATTCTTTACAAGAAGATCGGCGACAAGGTACTCGCGTTCCTTTCGTCGAAGCGCTCGGACACGGCGCCCGTCGGCGGAAAGGCCGCGGCCTCGCGCTGAGCACGCAACATGCCTCTGGGGAGGAGGGCAGCTTGCTGCCCCCACGAACGGCCTTCGGAAACGAAGGCCGTTTTTTTTTTGCGCCTCTGCCTGTCCGTCGCCCGGGGTTCACCGAAAAAGAGCCGGCAGCCCGTCTTGCACCACGATCGCCACGTGGCACAATAAAAACATTCTGTGCCCCTCGTTCAAGCGGAGCCTTCGCCCATGAAGCAGTGGATGGTCTACGGCGCCAACGGTTACACCGGACGCCTCATTGCCGAAGAAGCAACCCGGCGCGGCCTCGCCCCCATATTGGCCGGCCGCAACGAAAAAGCCGTGCGCGAGCTGGCCGAGACGCTGGGCCTGCCCTGGCGGGTTTTCGACCTCGACAATGTCGAAGCCGTCCGTCGCGGCCTTGCCGAGGTTTCCCTGGTACTGCACTGTGCCGGTCCGTTCTCGGCAACCAGCCGCCCCATGGTCGACGCATGCATGGCCGTCGCCGCCGACTACCTCGACATTACCGGCGAAATCGGCGTTTTCGAGTCCGTGCACGGGCGAACAGAGGCCATCGCGGCGGCCGGCATTACGGCCATACCGGGCGTCGGCTTCGACGTAGTGCCTTCCGACTGCCTCGCGGCCATGCTCAAGGAAGCCCACCCTGACGCCGATACCCTGAAACTGGCCATGAAGTGGGTCAAGGGCCGCTACAGCCCCGGTACCGCCAAGACCATGGTCGAGGGCCTGGCCGAAGGCGGCTGCATTCGTCGCGACGGCAGGCTGCAACGCGTACCCTCGGCCTGGAAGGTGGCCGACATACCTTTCCAGGCCGACAAGAGTTCGCTGGCCGTCACCATTCCCTGGGGCGACGTTTCGACGGCGTATTACTCGACGGGCATTCCCGACATCGAATTCTACATGGGCACCTGGCCCGCCCAGGTACGCCAGATGAAATTGAGCCGCTACCTGGGACCCGTGCTCGGCCTGCGACCGGTGCAGAATTTTTTCAAGAAGCAGGTCGAAAAACGGATCACGGGGCCCGACGCCCACGCCCGCGACCAGGGCCACATTCTGCTCTGGGGCGAAGCCTCGGGCAAGGGCCGCGCCGTCGCCATGCGCATGCGATGTCCCGAAGGCTACAAAACGACCGTTCTCACCGCGCTGGAAGCCGTCGGGCGGGTACTCGAGGGCGGCATATCCAAGGGAGCGCTGACGCCTTCCAAAGCCTTCGGCGCAGCCTTTGCCGCCGGAATCGACGGCGTTGAGGTAACCCCGTGCGAACCGGCGCACATCGAGGGGCGCCTGGCCTGACCACCGGGCAGCAAGCAGGCCCCGGCCTGCGATAGTCTTGGACTTTCGACTCATCGACCGTGCGACATGACCAATCGCCGACTTTATCAGGCGCAGAAATACGGCGCACTTGTGTTCAGCGTGTTTCTGGTGCTGCACCTGACCACCGCTCTTGCCGGGTACGCCGGCGGCTCGGCCTTCGATACCGTACTCGCGTTCATGCGGCGCTTCTACGGATACCTCATCGTCGAAATCGTGCTTCTGGCAGCCCTGCTCGCC
>JAWLBW010000233.1:0-7458 GCA_041687475.1 bacterium | reverse complement strand
TGAGCCGCTTCGACCTTGATGCGGGTGTCGGAACTGAACAAGCGGCAGGGCTTTTTCTTGAGCTGATAGGTCAGCTCGGCAGCCATGTTCATGGTAATACGGCTGTGGGCCGGACTGGCGCCGGTCATGGCCACGATACGCCCGTTACGGAACTCGCTTTTGTAAGCGGCCTCGGGTTCGCGAATCAGATATTCGTCTTCGCTGATGAACGTGCCCGTGGTCATGGGGCAATGATAGCACGGACGGATGTTGCGCTGAAGACGGAATCAGCGGGAACGTGGTTCGGCGCCGAGTCGCTCTTTCGTTCGAATCGATTGGCGCCCCGGCGGTCGTCTCATGTCCCGCAGCGTCTGAGAAAGGGAAATGGGGTGATGTCGGCTTTCCAGGCTACCTGGCCCGGCAGGCATGAGAGGTCAGTCGACTTTGTCGTACACGTCGGCGAGATGCAGCCGGCAGCCGAGTGCAGGCAGCTCCATGACGTCTTCGAGCCGCTCCACCTTGGTGGAGCTCCACCCGCCGGTTTCGTCCCTGGAGAAGCGCTCGACGCAGATCGTGTCCTGCGCGACGAGCACGTATTCCCTGAGCGAGGGAAGTTGTCGGTACCAGGCGAATTTCTGGCCGCGGTCGTAGGCTTCGGTGCTGGGCGAAAGCACTTCCACAATGAGCAGGGGGTTGATGAGGGCGTGCCTGTCGCGCCGGTCGAAGCGCGGTTCTTCGCAGACCACGCTGAGGTCGGGGTAGGTATAAAACTGAGCCGCTTCGACCTTGATGCGGGTGTCGGAACTGAACAAGCGGCAGGGCTTTTTCTTCAGTTGCGTACCCAGTTCGACTGCCAGATTCATGGTAATGCGGCTGTGGGCTGGGCTGGCGCCGGTCATGGCCACGATACGCCCGTTGCGAAACTCGCTCTTGTAAGCTGCCTCGGGTTCGCGAATCAGGTATTCGTCTTCGCTGATGAACGTGCCCGTCGTCATGAAGCTATCATACTATGGAGCGCAAAATAACAGATCGCAGATCCCAGAGAAGTCAGCCCGTGCTGCACGAGGCCGCTCCTTTGCGATCTGCGATCTGGGATCTGGGATCTCCGCTGCGTCCGTTCAGACCGGTACGGGCTGTCCGGCCACCGCCGCCATCAGATTCTTCACGGCCAGTTCGACGCCGGCCGCCACTTCGCTGAAGCGGGCTTCGTACATGAAGGCGGGCGAGGTGATGACGCGGTTCCGGGTGTCGACACGGGCTTCCTTCACCGGACATTCGACATGCTCGGCGCCCATGCCGCGCAGTTTGTCGGCAAATTCCGATTCGGCGCCGAGCGTCAGTTTCGCATTCTTGACGCCCGATTCCTCGAGAACCTTGGCCACGATGACGGGCGCTATGCAGACGGCCGTGATCCACTTGCCGGCCTGGTGCACTTCGCGCACGAGACGGGCGACTTCAGGGTGCACGGTGGCCTTGTCGCCCTTCACGGCAAAGTCGGACAGGTTCTTCGCGGCGCCGAAACCGCCGGGAAACATGAGGGCGTCGATGTCGTCGCCCTTTACCTCGGCTATGTTGCGAATGTTGCCGCGGGCAATGCGGGCGGCTTCGACCAGCACGTTCCGTTTTTCGCCTTCCTGCGGCTGACCGGTGATGTGGTTTACGACATGCATCTGTTCCATGTCGGGGGCCATGATGACGATGTCGGCGCCGGCCTTGTCGAGGTTGGCAAGGGTGAAGACGGCTTCGTGCACTTCGGCACCGTCGAGGTAGCCGCAGCCTGAAAGAACGACTCCGATTCTGGGCATGAGGGTTGCTCCTGTTTCGGGTTTTGGGTGATGGTTTTTCACTATCCTAGCAGAAGAGTGGCGGGGTGAGGTTGCGCTTCGCGCGCTTTTGTTCGTGAAGAGCTTTGAACAGGAGATCGCGGGGCACGCAGAGTTGGCGGTACTCGAAACGGGAGAACCTGCACCTGCCTGCGTTTCTCTTTTGTGTGTTCCGGACGCAACCAGCGAATCTCCGCTCGGGACGAAGCTCTCGGTGCTGCAAGTGACGAGTCTGCAGGTCTGAATGGCTGAAGGTTTGAAGGTCTGAAGGTCTGCAGCATTCGATCCTCCCGTGCTGCACGTGGTGCTTCTCGGGCGACGGACGACTGGGGGACGGCCGACCGGCATGCAGCCGTACACTCTGTAACCGCCCTTGGCACGTTCTTGCGGCGATAAATTGAGTCTGTTTTCATAATGCGTATGCTCAAAACGGGTTCACGCCTTTTACTCTTGCTTGCCATCGCCGCTTTCTCCTTCGCCTGTGCCCCGTTGGGGTACTACTGGGATGTCAGTACCGGTCAGCTTTCCATCCTGCTCAATCGGGTGCCGATTCAAAAGGCCGTCAACGACGACGGTCTTGACGAGACCGAGCGACGTAAGCTGGCCCTCGTGCAGCACGTGAAGACCTTCGGCGCCGAAGCCCTCGGGCTCGAGGGCGGAAGGTCGTACGAAACGTTCGTGAAGCTCGACCGCCCGTATGCCACGCTCGTGCTCACGGCTGCGCCCCCCGACGCCCTCGATGCGTATCGGTGGAAATTTCCCATCGTCGGCAGCGTGGCCTACAAGGGTTTCTTCTCGCGCGACCGGGCCAAGCGCGAACGCGATATGATGGCCGAAGAAGGATACGACGTCTATCTTCGTCCCGCGGCGGCCTTCAGCACCCTGGGCTGGTTCGAAGATCCCATTCTCTCACCCATGCTGCGCATGGATGAGTCGAACCTGGTCGATACCATCATTCACGAGATGACCCACGCCACCCTGTACTTTGCCGGTCATACCGAATTCAACGAAACAGTGGCCACGTTCGTCGGCAACCAGGGCGCCGTCGAGTATCTGGCCCGCATGTACGGCAGCGATTCGACCCAGGTGGCACGAGTGGCTTACGAGCTGGAAGACCAGCAGGCCTTCGCGCAGTTCATCGAAGGCGTGATCGCCGGCCTTCGCTCCATTTACGCCGAGCCTGTCGAGAAGGCCGAGAAGCTGGCCCGTAAACTATCCTTTGTCGAAACTGAAAAAGAGCGCTTCGCGAGCGAAGTGACCTCGACCTTTCACCGGCCCGACTACTATGCGGGTTTTGCCCAGCGTGAGTGGAACAACGCGTCACTGCTCGCACGCAGCGCCTACCTGGGCGACCTGACGCTGTTTGCCCGCCTGTACCGGAAACGAGGCGAACCCCTGCGCGACTTCGTGCAATACCTCAAGACCTGGGAAGACGACCCCGACCCGCAGGAAAGGCTTCGCCGCGAGGCAGGCGACGCGCCCACGATCGCCGTTGACGAGCCGATGGTTTCCGACGGCTCACTCATCAAAACAAAAATTCAAGCCGAACGCTGATCCAGCGAGCCCTGACCGGGGTATAATTCATTTCGGGAGGATCTGGGTATGAAAATGAATGCATTTCGAGTCAGCGGTCGCCTGGCCGCCATCGGCATGATTGCCTTCTCGACGCTCCTCAGTGAACCGGCCGGTCTGGCCGCGGCCATTCGCCACAGCGGCAAGGTCGTCAACGCTTCGCACGACATAGACCGGCTGGCCTTCGGGGCCGGCGAGACCCTGACGTTCGAGTTCGGGTGGAACGGGATTCCGGCCGCGCAGATGGTCGTCTCGGCCCGCTACGAAAACCGCAATGGCCGTCCGGTCTTTCGTTACATGGGCGTGGCCCGCACCATGTCGCACATCAGCTGGGCCTATAAGAGCGAGGATCACGTCGAGGCCATCATTGACGGGGCCACCCTTCAGCCCCTCAGCTACGAGCTCATGCGCAACGAGGGCGGCGCCATTTTCGGCACCGAGCTCATTCGGGAAGACGATCGTTACCTCGGACGGCGCATCGCCAAAGAAAAGGTAACCGCGGTCGACGTCGCCGTCGACGGCAATTACGACCCCTTCTCGGTGGCTTATCTGGCGCGCAGTCTTCCGCTCAAGGTGGGCGAGTCGTACTCCTTTCCGGTATTCGACGGCAAGAATCACCACCTGCTCACCTTCGTGGTCGAAGCGCGGGAAAAGGTGTCCATCAGTGCGGGCAAGTTCGATACCCTGCGCATCCGGCCGATTTTCGAAAACCTGAGCGACCCGACGAAGAAGAAGCGAATCAGCGACGCCACGCTCTGGGTTTCGAACGATTCGTATCGAGTGCCTGTGCGCCTGGAATCGAAGGTGTTCTTCGGCAAGGTCTACGGCGAGCTGAAATCGTTCCGTCCGGGTACGTCGCTCACGCTTACCAAGGCCGACTGAGTCGTGCAGCGCGTAGACGCAGTGATACGTGACACGTGAGAGGTTGCCGGCCTGATCGGCTCCTAGGTTGGTGACCAGTGGCCGGTGAACGGTAACGGATCACGGCGTAAGTGCCTGAAGTAGACCTGGGTGAACGACTGAACGGCTGTAGGGTTGCCGCCCTGACCCCGGCGCTCCCTGTTTCCCCTGTTCCCTTGTCGGCACTCTGCGTTTGTGGTGAGTTTCGCGCTCGTCCGCATTCCGAGCTCCGCGTTTGATGCCCCCATTTGCGATCTGCGATCTGGGATCTGCGATCCCAAAGTGCGTTACAATCAAAGCCTGTAACCACTCATTCTGCAGAAAGCCCTACGCAATGGAACTCATCGACACCCACGCCCACCTGAACGACGCCAAGTATGACGACGACCGCGACGACTGTGTCAACCGTGCACGCGAAGCCGGCGTCAGACAGATTGTGAACATCGGCTCGGGGTATGGTTTCGAAAGCAACCGGCGTTCGTTGGAGGTCGCGCGAACCTACGCCGGCGTCTTTTCGACGGTAGGGCTTCATCCCCACGAAGCGGCCGAGTGGTCGCCCGAAATCGAGGCCGAACTCGTTCGCCTGGCCAAAGACCCGAAGGTCGTGGCCGTCGGCGAAATCGGACTCGACTACTTCTACGACAATGCCGCGGTCGACGTGCAGCACGAAACCTTCCGCAAGATGGTGCGGCTGGCCCTGCGGCTCGACCGGCCGGTGGTCATTCACAACCGCGACGCCCACGAAGACACCGAGCGCATTCTGCGCGAGGAAGGGCAGGGCGCCGTGCGCGGGGTCATTCACTCGTTTACCGGCGAACCGGCCGATGCCGAGCGCTTTCTGAAGCTCGGCTTCTACATTTCGATACCCGGCATTGTGACCTTCAACAAGGGCGAGAACGTGCGCGAGAGCGCCCGCATGGTGCCCGAAGACAAGCTGCTGGTCGAAACCGACAGCCCCTATCTCACGCCCATTCCCTTTCGCGGAAAGCGCAACGAGCCGGCCTACGTGAAGTACGTGCTCGAGCGTATCGCCACCGAACGGAAGGCCGACCCCGAAGTGCTGGCTGCGCAGACCACGCGCAACGCCCGCACGCTGTTTGGTCTTCCGACCGACGACTGCATCGTCTGAGCGAAGCCGGCGCAAAACGCCTACCATTCCATCACGATCATTGAGCTGCATGTACGCCTCGCGCCCGGTGTCGATGGCGCGTCAACCCGTACGCAGTGAGTCGACGCCCTGCACCTTGTCATGGTGCCTTGTCATGGTGAACAGGCGCTGCGCCGACAGGAGGCGATGAGACATTCGACCAGGCATGTGTCGATCCGGTAGCCTTCCGTTTTCCAGAAAAAGAAATCGGCTCGTTGAACGCTTCCGCTTTATGCGGTTCGTGCCGGTTCTCTCTGTGTCTTTGCGTCTCGGTGTACGTTCTTTTCCTCCCCCTGCAACCTCTCGCCCGCCCCTCTTCCCCCCGGGGATAAAACTTTTTTTGACGGCCGTTGTCTTACCTGGTGTGAGTCATGCCGTCGGAAACAGATTCGCTCGCTCTGCGAGTGGCAACAAAACGCACGGTAATGCAACCGCCCCGCGCGCTGCGGGCCGTTGCCGACGCGAGAAGAGTCTGGATGACGCATAGTGGATAAAGAGAGAGTCGCATGGGCGTCTTGATTGAACATGGTGGTGGTTTCGACGAGCTTTACCGGGAGCGTCATTCGCTCGAAGAGGCGCATGGAAAAGCACGGCGCAGTCTCACCAGCACCCATGAGACCTCACGGCACCGGTCGGCGCGTGAATCCGGCCGGTCGATGCAAGGCGAACCCGTCTCGATGTGGGTTACCCGCCGCGACGCGGGCCCCCGACGGCAGATCCTTCGTTCGGTGCGAGGCTCACCGCCGCCGGCGTCGGTGAACGGCAGCAAACGTACCTGCGGAGAACCGGCGACGGATGAGGCGTCTGCAGTGTGAACTTTCTTCCGGTAAAAGCACCGGAGTTGTGGAGGAGAGAGGACATGGCCAAATCGTCGACGCCCGGAAAGGGGCAGATGACGGTCGCCGAAGCCGGCCGTAAGGGTGGTGAAAAAGGTGGCCGAATCGTGGCGCAGAAATACGGCCACGAACACTTCGAGGAGATCGGTCGGAAAGGCGGGCGTAAGGTCGCCGAGCTGATCGAACGTGGTAAGCGCGCCATGAGCGGCGGAAAGTAAGTCGCTTCAGTGTGCACGGAAGGCTGCCCCGGCAGCCGGAACCAACCTGGTAAGGAGAGTAACAATGGCGAAATCATCGAAGGGAAACATGACTGTCCAGGAAGCTGGCCGCAAGGGCGGTGAAACCGTCGCCAGCAAGTACAGCCACGAACATTTCGAAGAAATCGGTCGCAAGGGTGGCCGCAAGGTTGCCGAACTCATCGAACGCGGCAAGCGTCTCGGTGGCTGATAAACGGTCGGCGGGGGCGGGGCCTGCGGCCACGCCCCCCCGCAACTTTTTTGTAAGTCGCATGACTGAAGTCCTGAAGATTCATGCCCTGAAGATTGATGGGAGATGAGCCGTGGCTCGGCCCTGGATTGCAATTGTAAGTGGTGTGGCTACCCGGCACGTCGAAGCGTTTCTGGCGGCGTCGCGCGGGCTTTGCCGGGTCGAGGTCGTCGACCCGGGCGAGCTCAGCGTCGATCTGCACCGCAGCCGGATTCGCCTGCGTCGCCGCGGGGCCGCGCTTCCCCCCTATGACGCGGCCGTTTTCCGCAGGCTCAACCCCAAAGGGTCTTTCGATTTTCAGGTACAGGTGCTGCGTGAGTGGCAGCGGCTGCTGTCCGTCGCCGTCAACCGGGTCGACGCCATGGTCAACGCCATGGACAAGCTCGCGATAACGGCTCGCCTCAAGGAAGCCGGCCTGCCCGTTCCAAGCTCATGGGCAGTGGCCGACGTTCGCACCGCCGAAGACGTGGTGCGCCGCGAGGGCATGGTGGTGGCGAAGCCCATGTACGGGTCGATGGGCGAGGGCGTGCAGCTCTGGCGCTCGACCGACAAGCTTCGCAGGGTCGTGCCCGAGTACCTGGCCGAATACGGGGCGGTTTTGTTGCAGGAGTTCGTACCGTCGGGCGGCCGCGACGTGCGTGTCTTCGTTGTCGGCGACAAGGCCGTGGCTGCCTGCAGCCGGATCGCGCCGAGCGGCGACTGTCGCACCAACGTC
>JAWLBW010000232.1:0-7480 GCA_041687475.1 bacterium | reverse complement strand
CTGCTTCGCCTTGGCCGGTTGCGGGGCGGGGGCCGTTCCCAGCGATTCGACCTTTTCCATCAGTTCGTCGAGTTGGCGCTCGATGTGACGGACCTGCTTGCGCAGCTTGTCGTAGTCTTCACGGGTAGGCTGGTTTACGACGGAAAGGGCGAGGGCGACGTTCTTGTCGAGCCTGGCTTTCAGCGTCTGCGTGCGCATCATGGCCTTGCCGATGGTCAGACTGACGCGTTCGTTCGATAGAAGCTCGTCGACGACTTCGGCGAAACGTTCTTCGCCCAGGCTCATGAGTTTCTGCACCAGATTCCGCTCTTCGTTACGGTCTGCCACGCCAACCTCCGCAAGGGTAAAAAGAAAGGCATATCATACTCATAGGGCTCGTGTAAGTCAAGCTTTCGGAGTGGGGGCGATTGGTCGGAAAAGCGCTTGGAAAGCGGGCGCGTCGGCGGGAAGAAAGAACGGGGGAGAGAACGTGCTCTCCCCCGCGCGTACTCACGTCGGACCGGTGCGCCGGTTGCGCATGTTTCGGGTGGCGCGGTTCATGAAGCCTTTCACGCGGTTCATCAGGCGATTAGCCATGGATCTCTCCTCCTTTTGCCATATGATTCGGCTTCCAGTATCGGGGCGCGTTCAACGGGCGGCAACGGCATCCGGAGAGTCGCATGCCCCATGCTCCTGTTTCCAGGCGGCATGGGGTTGCAGACCGGGGGGCGCCCTGCGTTAGTATGTAGAACCAGATGAGGTGCTCGTGATGAACCGTCGTATCCTTACCGTTGTCGCCCTGGTTGCCGCAGCGGCCTGTTCCAGGCAATCGCCCGATGAGGCCGCTCCGTCGACGCCCGAAGTCGAAACCGCCGTCGTCGAAACGCCGCAGCCCGAAACCCGTCGAGCGCCTGCTGTCGTCGAGGCAGAGCCCCCCACGGTGGCGGGCGTGCGTGTGACACCCGACCAGCCGGTTCACGGAAGCCGTATCCAGGCAGCGGTTTCAAGCCCCGAAAGCGACACGCTGTATGAGTACATCTGGTACGTCGACGGTGAACGTGTTGCGGGAGAATACGGCGAGGTTCTTTCGCCCGAGTACGTACGAAAGGGAAGGCGTATTCTGGTCGAGGTCGTACCGAGCCGCGGCGGCGTCGCAGGCGCCTCGTCCCGCAGCGCCGAACTGACCGTGGGCAACACGCCGCCGGAAATTACGGGGGTCGGCGTCGTCGCAGCCGAGCCCATGCTGATCATGCAGGTCGAGGCGCGCGATGTCGACGGCGATTCGCTGCGCTATCGATTCAGCGAGGCGCCGCAGGGCATGAACATCGACGCCGCGTCAGGCCGCATTAGCTGGCAGATACCGGCTTCGCAGACGGGGCCCGTTACCTACGGCGTTATCGTTTCCGACGGCGAGCAGGAATTTTTCTACGGTCAGACGTTTACCGTTCAAGACGAAGCCGCCGCGCGGTAAGCCGCCTTGCCGGCGGGCGCCCGATTGCCCGCCGCCCGATGCATCAGAGAGGCTTTGACCGCCCCTGTGGCATCTGCTACACTTAGTCTTTTATATTGAGGCATGAATCGGGGAAGGGTGGCATGGTCCTAGAATTCCACGAGATTCCCGATAAGGGGCTCGATGTCGACGCGCAGGTGCCCTTTCACTGGCTTGACGACGAGTCTTCCGATCTGCTTCGCAGGCTTTACAGTTTTTCGTCACCGCTTGACGTGCACGCGCACCTGGAAAGAACCCAGGACAATGTGTTCGTCGAGGGTGAATTCAGCGGTACGGTGGCGACCCGGTGCGTGCGCTGCCTGAATCCTGTTGAATCAAAGATTTCCGCTCCGTTCCGGCTTACGCTGCTTCCGCATTCGGATTCATACAAGCCTGACCGCGAGCATGAAATTGAGGCCGACGACGTCGACCTCGCGTACTATGAGGAAGAGCGGATCGATCTGGGAAAGGTCGTGGCCGAGCAGGTCATTCTGACTCTCGATCCGTATCCGCACTGCCGGCCCGATTGTAAGGGGCTGTGTCCCGATTGCGGCGCAGACCTGAACGAAAACGGCTGTGAGTGCGAACAAGGCCGCACCGACTCGCGTTGGACGGCGCTCAAACAGATTAAACTGGGAAAGAACCAGTAGGAGACTCAGATGCCCTTACCGAAGCGTAAGCATTCGAAGACCGTTCAGCGCCTTCGCCGCATTCACTACAAGCTCGAAGCCCCGAACCCCGGCAGCTGCGAGCGCTGCGGCGAAGCCATCGCTCCGCATCATGCCTGCGGCAACTGCGGCTACTACCGCGGCCGTCAGGTTCTGAAAGCCAAGGAATCTGAGTAACGACTTCGGGCTCGCACGTGCGTCCCTCCGTTCTCGATGTAATCACCGCCCGTAGGGCTCAACGGCCTGTAGCGGGCGGTATTCTTTTTTCCGAGGGTCGGAAATGAGCATAGGTGCGTTGTTTCCCGGCCAGGGATCGCAGCGGGTGGGCATGGGCGTTGCGCTGGCCGAGGCCTATCCGGCGGCGCGCGCGACTTTCGACGAAGCCTCCGAGGCGCTCGGTTTCGATCTGCTCGACCTCTGCGCCGAGGGCCCGGAAGAGCGCTTGCGGCTTACCGAGAACACGCAACCGGCCATTCTGACCGTCAGTATGGCGGCCTGGCGGGTCTGGCGCGAGCGCTTCGGCGTCGAGCCGGTTGCGGCGGCAGGGCACTCGCTGGGCGAGTTCGGCGCGCTTGCGGCAGCCGGAGCACTTTCCTTTGCCGATGCCGTGCGCCTCGTGCGCCTGCGCGGCAAGGCCATGCAGGAAGCCGTACCCGTGGGCCGGGGAGCCATGGCGGCGATTCTCAACCTGCCGCTCGAAACCGTGCGCGAAGTCTGCCGGGAAGCAGCCCGGGGCCAGGTCGTGAACCCGGCCAACCTGAATGCGCCCGGTCAGATTGTGATTTCAGGTCACGCCGAAGCCGTCGAGAGGGCCGGCGCGATTGCGAAGGCCCGCGGCGCCCGGCGCATTTTGCCGCTTGACGTGAGCGCTCCGTTTCACTGTGCGTTGATGGAGCCGGCCGCGCGGGTACTCGAGGCGGCCCTTGCCGACGTCGAAGTACATTCGCTGCGGTTTACGGTCATAGCGAACGTCGATGGCGCGGCGTATCGCAGCGATGGCAGCGACGTGCGTGAGCGGTTGACCGCACAGGTCTGCGCGCCTGTGCGCTGGGAAGATTGCGTGAGCGCCATGGCCGCCGCCGGTATGCGGCGCAGCGTCGAATTCGGCGCGGGCAAAGTGGTTTCGGCGCTTGTGAAACGCATCCTGGCCGAAGCCGATACGGTTACGGTAGAGAAACCCGAAGATATCGAAGCCTTTGCGCTTTCCTGACCCTATGGGCCCACTTGAAGGAAAAATAGCCGTCGTTACCGGCGCGAGTCGCGGCATAGGGCGCGCGATTGCCCTGCGGCTGGCTGCCGAAGGCGCCCGGGTCGGCGTCAATTACCATCGCGGCGCCGATGCCGCCGAGGAAACCGTCGCCCTCATACGCGAGCGGGGCGGCGAAGCCCAGGCCCTTCCGTTTGACGTCGGCGACCCCGCCATGGTAAAGGAAAGCCTTGATACGTTCATTCGTGCCCAGGGCGGCATCGATATTCTGGTCAATAACGCCGGACTCGTGCACAATGGGTTGCTTGTGCGACTCAAGCCAGAAGAGGTCGACCGTCTTTTTTCGGTGAACGTGGGCGGAGTCATTCATTGTACGCGCGCAGCCGCGGCCGCCATGATGAAGGCCCGCAGCGGGCGCATCGTGAATCTGACGAGCGTCGTGGCCGAAAGCGGCAATGCGGGGCAGGCTTTGTATGCATCGACGAAGGCGGCCATTCTGGGGTTCACGCGCTCGGTGGCTCGTGAACTCGCGCCGCGGCGAATAACCGTGAACGCCGTCGCGCCGGGCTTCATCGACACCGACATGACGAGTGACCTGCCCGAGGCAACGCGTGCAGGCATTCTCGAATCGATACCCCTGGGTCGCATCGGCTCGCCCGACGAGGTCGCCGCGACCGTGAGCTTTCTTACGTTGCCGGAATCAGGATACATCACGGGCCAGGTGTTGCACGTGAATGGCGGAATGTACATGTGAGGACTTCCATGAACCTCGAAGATAAAATCAAGAAAATCATTGCCGACACTCTTTCCAAGAGTGAGACCGAAATCACGCTCGAAGCCTCGTTGACCGAGGATCTCGGCGCCGACTCGCTCGAAGTCGTTGAACTCGCGATGGCCATGGAAGAAGAGTTCAACATCGAAATCCCTGACGAAGACATCGAAAAGATTGCGACCGTCAAGGATATCGTCGACTACATTGCCGAGCATCGGTGAGCCGATGAAAATCGCCCTCGGCTCCGACCATGGCGGCTTTGAAACCAAGCAGGCACTGGCCGAAGAAGTGCGTGCCCGCGGCCACGAAGTCGTCGACTACGGCGTGAACGGCAACGAGTCGGTCGATTACCCCGACTACGGCGCCGAAGTGGCAGGCGCGGTGTCGCGGGGCGACGTCGACTGCGGCGTACTCGTCTGCGGTACGGGCATCGGCATGTCCATCGTGGCCAACAAGTTTCCCGGTGTGCGGGCGGCGCTCGTGACCGACGAATTCATGGCTCGCATGGCGGCCGAACACAACAACGCCAACGTGCTGGTGCTCGGCGGGCGTACGAGCGGCCCCGAGGGAGCCCTGACGCTGCTGCGTGCCTGGCTCGACACCCCATTTGAAGGCGGGCGCCACCAGCGCCGCCTCGACAAAATCGCACTCATCGAAAACAATCTGCGCCTGGGTAAGGAGTGACACCATGGATCTGCGTTCGCTGAAAGAGGTCGACCCCGAGGTTGCCGCGGCAATCGACAAGGAAGCCGACCGGCAGGAAACGCATCTCGAACTGATTGCCAGCGAAAATTTCGTGAGCAAGGCGGTCATGGAGGCCGTCGGTTCGGTTCTGACCAACAAGTACGCCGAAGGTTACCCGGGTAAGCGTTATTATGGCGGTTGCGAGTACGTCGACATCGTCGAGGAACTCGCCCGCGAGCGTGCCCGTAAGCTTTTCGGGGCCGAATTCGCCAATGTGCAGCCGCACTCGGGCAGCCAGGCCAATATGGCCGTATACCTGGCCGAATTGAAGCCGGGCGATACGGTGCTGGGCATGAGCCTGGCTCACGGCGGCCACCTGACGCACGGCAGCAAGGTCAACTTCTCGGGCCTGCTCTTCAACATCGTTTCCTACGGCGTGGGCAAGGAAACGGGCATGATCGACTTCGACGAAGTGCGCGATCAGGCCCGCAAGCACCAGCCGAAGATGATCATCGTCGGCGCGAGCGCCTATCCCCGCATCATCGACTTCCAGAAGTTCCGCGAAATCGCCGATGAGGTCGGGGCGAAGATGATGGTCGACATCGCCCACATCGCGGGCCTCGTGGTGGCGGGCGAGCATCCGAGCCCGGTGCCGGTGGCCGAGTACGTCACGACCACGACCCACAAGACCCTGCGCGGCCCGCGCGGCGGCATGATCATGGGCAAGGCCGACTTCGAGAAGAAGGTCAACTCACGCATCTTCCCCGGCATTCAGGGTGGCCCGCTCATGCACGTCATTGCCGGCAAGGCGGTTGCGTTTCAGGAAGCCCTGCAGGCGGACTTCGTCGAATACCAGCGCCAACTTGTGCGTAACGCGAAAACGCTGGCCGATACGCTCGTCGAACGCGGTTATGGGCTGGTGAGCGGCGGTACCGACAACCACCTCATGCTTCTTGACCTGTCGAACAAGGACATTACCGGCAAGGAAGCCGAAGACGCCCTCGGCGCCGCCGGTATCACGGTGAACAAGAACGCCGTGCCCTTCGACACGCGGCCGCCCGCGGTCACGAGTGGTATTCGCATCGGTACGCCGGCGGTTACCACGCGCGGCATGAAGGAAGACGAAATGAAGGAAATCGGCCGCTTCATCGATGAAGCGCTCCAGCACCGGAACGATGCCGACAAGCTGGCCGCGCTGAAGAAGCAGGTCAATGAACTGGCCGGCCGGCACCCTTTGTACCGGCACGCCGTCTGATGTAACCCGGGGCGCGTTTCCCCGAGGAAACGCGCCGCCCGTACGCCACGCCGCGGCGGCGCGTACGAAGGAGCGCAGGTGTTCGATGCGGTGCCCGTATTGTGGCTTTGAAGACCAGAAGGTCATCGACTCTCGCGACGCCAAGGAAGGCGCCGAGATTCGGCGGCGCCGCGAATGCCTGCACTGCAAGCGTCGCTTTACGACGTACGAGCGCATCGAAGAGGTCATGCCGGTCATCATCAAGAAGGATGGACGGCGCGAACCCTTCAACCGCGATAAGATTATCGAAGGCCTGAGCACGGCCTGCAAGAAACGACCGGTTTCCATTAACCGGATTGAAAAAATCGCCGACCGCATCGAGGCCGCGCTGCAGGAGCGCACCGAGAAGGAAGTGCCGTCGGCGCTGATCGGCGAGCTCATCATGCGCGAGCTGCACGCCCTCGACGAAGTCGCCTATGTGCGCTTTGCCTCGGTATACCGGCAGTTTCGCGACATCGAAGAGTTCATGAAGGAAATCACCACGATTCTCAAGGACACCCGGCAGAAAATCTGACCGAAAGCCGAAAGCCCCGCCGGGGCGGGGCTTTCGGGCAAGGCTGCGGGGCGGCGGTTCAGACCTGAATCACCTCGCGCACCTCGGGAATCTGGTTACGCAGCATGTTTTCGATGCCCATCTTCAGGGTCAACGTCGAGCTGGGACAACCGCTGCACGAACCCTGCAGGTGAAGACGAACGACACCGTCTTCGTAACTGTCGAAGATGACGTCGCCGCCATCCTGCGCGACGGCAGGGCGAATGTATTCGTCGAGAATTTCCTGAACCTTGAGCGCCACGCCGTCGTCGGTTGCGGCATGCGACTGGGTTCCTTCTTCGCCGAGAATGGGCTCGCCGGCCGCCAGATGGGCCAGAACGGCTTCCGTCACGATGGGGGCGAGATTCTGCCAGTCGAAACGGTCGCCCTTGGTCACCGTCACGAAGTCGGTGCCGATGTAAACGCCTTCGACGCCGGTAAGGTGAAACAGGCGCTTGGCAAGCGGCGAAGACATGGCACGGTCGAGGTTGGGAAAATCGCGACCGCCCGACTCGAGCAGAGTCTGGCTCGTCACGAACTTCAACGTGCGGGGGTTGGGCGTGTTTTCAATGTGAATGCGAACCGACATGGTTTTCGTTCTCCTGGAGGAAAGACTCTCCTCCCCTAAATCGTACCAAAAGGGTGCGATTTCATCCACAAGTGTGGCAGATACGTGGACTTTTCATTTTCTTTTCGCTATGATGGAGCAAAGTTGTTTCCCATCGCTTTTCGCTCCCGACCCTTTCACGCGCCGCAATCGGCCCGAGTGAAGCGGACCCGGGAAGGCAGCCGACAGTTTCAGAAGCTCGGCCTGCCAGCAATGAACCAGAAGAGGTAGCCGCATTTTCCGACTAC
>JAWLBW010000231.1:0-7504 GCA_041687475.1 bacterium | reverse complement strand
AGCCACCTCGCTGCGGCGGCGTGAACGGTCACCGCGTCGAACTCATGCTTGCCGAGCAGGCGTTTCCTGCGCAGAAAATCGGCGACGGCCGTGCGAATACGCGCCCGGCGATTGCGCTCTTCGGCTGCCGTGTCGTCGTTCAGCAGGCCGAGTGAAATGCGGTCGGCAATGTCGAGTTCGTTCCAGAACGCGGTAAAGGTGGGCATGTCATGGGTGTTGAGGCCGGCCACCGCGTCGGCCGGCACATTGCGCAGCGGGCGCCGGGTATCGGGTTGCGCCTCGTACTGAAACACGAACATGCGTCCGATGCGCCGTTCGGCCAGCTGTTTGTTGACCTGCGGCGGCACGGTGCCGAGGTTTTCGCCGATAATGGCGGTGTGGTGCCGGTGCGATTCGAGGGCCAGTATGGCGTACAGCTCTTCGGCCGGGTAATGCACGTACACACCCTCGGTCGCCTCCATGCCCTTCGGTATCCAGAACAGGCGGTGCAGGGCCATGACGTGGTCGATGCGCAGCACGCCGGCGTAACGCAGGTGGTTGCGTATGAAGCCGATGAAATACCGGTAGCCCTGTTCGCGCATGGTTTCCGGGCGCATGGGTGGAAAGCCCCAGTTCTGTCCCCTCGAGAAGAACGGGTCGGGGGGTGCGCCTACGGCGGTGTCGAGGGCGAAGAGCAGCCGCTCGCGCCAGACGTCGTAACCGTCATAGGCCACGCCGAGGGGAAGGTCGAGGTACATGCCCCGCCCTGTGTCTTCGCGCTTGCCGGCGACGTCTTCGAGCTGGCGCGTGGTCAGCCACTGTGCGTACGCATGGTAAAGGTGTGCGTTTTCGTCATAATCGCCCGGTTCGAGGTCGCCGTCTCGCAGCCGTTCGGGCCAGGTAGCCCAGGGGCCCCCCTGTTTTTCACCGGCTGCCCGGAAGCACGCGTAATCTTCGACCAGCGGATGCTCGGCGAGAAAGCGACGCCAGTCGGCGGTGCGGTCATTGTCTTCTTCGGCACGGGCGAAGAAACTGCGTGCGAGGGCTTCGAGCAGACGGCGCTTCAGTGCGTAGAGACGTCGATAGTCGACGAGCTCGGCCTGCCGCAGGTCGCCGAGTTCCTGCTGAAACGAGGTCGATTCGAGCAACCGGCGCGCCTCGGGGCTGTATTCCAGCTCGGGAGCGCGCGTCGGGTCGACGTACAATTCGTTCCAGAACAAGCGCGATGCCGGCGAGTAGGGGCTCGGATCGAAGGGTTTGTCGAGAAAGGCGGCAAGCAGCGGCAGGGTCGCCACCATATCGCCGCCCATTTCGGCGATGCGCTCGATGAAGGCTTTCAGGTCGGTGAGGTCGCCGGCGCCCCAGCTGCGCTTGGTGTGCAAGGCATAAAGGGGTAGAAAAACACCCCAGTGGCGCCGGCCGGCCTCGTCGGTTCCGCCGGGAAAGGCCAGGCGGGGCGCCACGATGAGCAGCGCCCGAGATGGGGCCCCGCCGACTTCGACCTTCAGGGTGTGATACCCCGGGCCGATACGGGGGGGAAGCGGCAGTGCGCGCACGGTGTTGCGCGTACGCCCGACCAGTTCGGTCCCGGTCGCCCGCAGATCTTCGACCTTGTGCTTGCCTTCGCCGAGCAGTTCGCCGTTCTCACCGGTGAGCACGAAATGCAGGGGCTCGTGCGCCTGAACATCGGGCACGCGAACGGCGACTGCGGCGGGACCATTCGCATCAATGGTGACCACCCGGTCGACTGCGCGTGCCCAGGCCGCCTGCCGCCGCGCCCGTACGGCATCGGCCGCGTCGGCGGCTGTTTCAATGGGCACGCCGAGTTCGCGCAGCACGTGTAGTACCGCTTCGGGCGAAGCCGAACGTCGCTCGCCGAAGGCATCGTCGTATTCGGTCTGCAGCCCGTGCAGCGAAGCCAGGCGTTTCAACGCGCGCTCGTGGGAGCTCACTGTCATGCGCTGGGCTCCAACATCTGACGGATACCGTGAATCGGTATCATGACCCACTCGGGTCGGTTGTTAAGCTCGTAACCCAGCTCGTAAACGGCTTTCTCGAGCAGGTATGAGCTGATGAGAATCTGCAGCTCGTCGGGCGTTTCGGGCAGGAAACCTCCCTCCCGCGCGGCGGCCAGGTACGAACGCAGGAAGATGTTCGACGTCCACTGATACCAGAAGCGCGCCCACATCTGTTCGTGTTCCATTTCGTCGGGCCGTACGATACCGCCGCTGACTTCACGGTAGAACGCGGTGTAGGCGGCGTAGTGAAAGGAGCGCAGCATGCCGGCGACGTCGCGCAGGGGCGAGCGCTTGAGTCTTCGCTCGGTAATGGTGCGGGCCGGCTCGCCCTCGAAGTCGATGATGATGAAGTCCTTGCCGGTAAAGAGCACCTGACCCAGGTGGTAGTCGCCGTGGGTGCGAATGCGCTTGCCGGTAATCTTACGCTCAATCAGATCGCGAAAGGTGCGCAGAATGTCCTGTTCCTTGTCGACGATGGCAGCCGCGTCGGCCCGTACCTGCTCGGGCAAGACCCGCAGGCGCTTGTCGAGAAGCTGAAGCGTCTGCCCCGTGAGGTTGCGCATGGACTGGTACAGCGAGCGTTGGTACAGGGTGGTGAAGTTCTCGGGTTTGAAGGCGGCCCGCTCGCCCCCCGCCGCCAGGGCCACGTGCAACTCGGCGGTATTTCGGCCGAGAATGCGAATGTTCTCGACGAAAGGCCCGAAGGTTTCGTGCACCAGATCGGGTATTTCGTCGTCGAGACCGGCGACCAACGGCCGCCGCGGCATGGGTATGTTCGTGGTGTCGCGCAGCTGCGAGAGCGTGTGTTCGAAGAAACGCCCGAGGTGATCGAGGGTGAAGTTCCAGGCGTTTCCTTCATTCAGCACGTACGATTGAAGCAGCCCCACCGTGCCCGCTTCGCGCTTGGGCTGGCGGTATTCGAGCGCGCCCACGACGGCCGGTACATGGGCAAGACGCTTCTGCTCGTTCAGGAAACGACCGATTTCGTAATCGGGGTTTACGCCTTCGTCTATCTTGCGAAACAGCTTCAGGATATATCGGTTGCCGTAAACGATGGATGTGTTGCTTTGCTCGCCCTGCAGCAGCGTCGGCTCGAGCTCCGAGGCGTCGCGGGGCAGGCGCAACGTACGCACGGTGGCGCCGAGCAGTTCGCCGGCGCGTCCGCGTTGTACGCGGCGGCGAGCCATGACCGCAAGCAACTCGGCCTGGAAGGCCTTGTCGACCATGGCGTCGTAGAGAATGCCGTCGCTGGCGGCGTTCTGGCGTTCGACGGCCAGTTCGCATACCACCGCCCGGGCGTGTTCTTCCTTGATGCGCTCGGCTTCTTCGCCGCTTGCCCAGGCCAGGGGCAACGAATAGGTTTCTGGCTCGCCGTCGCGGTATTCGACGTGAATCATGGCGAACATGCGCGATCTGTCGTCTACCGTCAGGGGTACGACCTCGCGTACTTCGGCGCTCTTGATGCGGCGCGCCTTGCCGCCGAACCAACGCTGTGCCTGCAGGTATGTCGGCAAGAGGCGTTCGAGCGGCGACTTTTGCGTCTTCTGGAGAATGGTTTCCCAGCTACCCTTCACGGCAAGCGACGGGTAGAAGCCGCCTTCGCCGTGCCCGGGCCGCTCATCGACGGCGCCGGCTTCCAGCGAGAACCAATAGAAGTTGTGGGGCCCCAGCGTAAGAAAGTAAGGCTGATCGGCGATGGGCGGAAGCTCGCTCTGCCCGAAAAGCTCGACCGGCGTGACGCCCTTGTAGTCTGAAATATCGAGTTCGACGTGCTGAACGAACCGAGACAGATTGGCGACCACCAGTATGGTCTCGTTTTCGTATTGGCGCACGAAAGCCAGCACCTTCGAATTTTCGGGGTAGATGAAGCGAATGCTTCCGCGCCCGAAGGCCTTGAAGCGTTTACGCAGGGCAATGAGCCGCTTCATCCACCACAGCAGCGATTGCGGATTTTTCTGCTGCGCCTCGACGTTGACGGCTTCATAGTGATACTCGGGGTCGATGATGACCGGCAGAAAGAGTTTCTGGGGATTCGCCCGCGAGAACCCCGCATTGCGGTCGGCGCTCCACTGCATGGGCGTGCGCACGCTGTCGCGATCACCCAGGTAAATGTTGTCGCCCAGGCCGATCTCGTCGCCGTAATAGACGATGGGGGTACCGGGCAGCGACATGAGCAGCGAACTCATGAGCTCGATCTTGCGCCGGTTGTTTTCAAGCAGGGGCCCCAGTCGTCGCCGTATGCCCAGGTTGATGCGGGCCCGCAGGTCGGCGGCGTACGAGCGGTACATGTAGTCGCGCTCTTCGTCGGTCACCATTTCAAGCGTGAGCTCGTCATGGTTGCGCAGGAAGAGCGCCCATTGCGACTTTTCGGGAATCGGCGGCGTCTGCTTGAGAATGTCGATGATGGGAAAGCGGTCTTCGAGGCGCACCGACATAAACATGCGCGGCATGAGCGGGAAATGAAAGTTCATGTGGCATTCGTCGCCGTTTTCCCCAAAATAGGCCGAGGCATCTTCGGGCCACTGGTTGGCTTCGGCCAGCAGCATGCGGTTGCTGAATTTCGCGTCGACATGCGCGCGCAGCTCCTTTAATACCTCGTGGGTTTCAGGCAGGTTCTCGCAGTTGGTGCCCTCACGCTCGAACAGGTAGGGCACGGCGTCGAGGCGCATGCCGTCGACCCCCATCTGGAACCAGAAGTCGACCACCTTGAACAGCGCCTTCTTGACCCGCGGATTCTCGAAGTTCAGATCGGGCTGGTGCGCGTAGAAGCGGTGCCAATAATAAGCCTGCGCCACCGGATCCCACGACCAGTTCGAGGTTTCGTAGTCCTGAAAGATGATGCGGGTTTCGAGGTAGCGGTCGGGGGTGTCGCTCCACACGTAGAAATCACGGTAAACGCTGCCCTTCGGCGCATGGCGCGCCCTTTGAAACCACGGATGCTGATCCGATGTGTGATTGAGTACCAGTTCGGTAATTACCCGAATGCCGCGGCGATGCGCTTCACGCAGAAAGGTGCGGAAATCGTGCAGCGTGCCGTAGGCCGGGTTCACCTTGGTATAGTCGGCAATATCGTACCCGTCGTCGCGCAGCGGCGAGGGGTAGAAAGGCAGCAGCCAGATGGCGGTGACGCCCAGATCCTGTACGTAGTCGAGCTTCTGCGTAAGCCCCTTGAAGTCGCCGATGCCGTCGGCGTCGCTGTCGAAAAAGGCGCGTACGTGAGTCTGATAAATGACGGCGTCCTTGTACCAGAGGGGATCATTGTCGAGCGGCATGGCACCTCAAGCTGAGTAATACTCGAAATCCTGCTCATGACGAACCTGCTTGACCACGCGAAAGACGTGCATGGGTAGAACATGGGGGTGAAGTTCGACGTAGTTGTGTGCCCCGTTCCACAGGTAGCGCGCGTCCGTAAGCAGATCATGTACCTGGTAGCCCTGATCGGGTAAGAGCCCGAGCTCGTCGAGTTGCAGGTTCACCCACCCGGCATGGGTATGGTAGGGGCTCAGGTTCACGACGCAGAGAACGATGTTTTCCCTTGCCTCGTCGGTCTTGCTGTAGCAGATGATTTCATCGTTGTCGGTCGGGTGAAAGCGTAGCGTGCGATCCTGTCGCAGGGCCGCGTTCTCGCGCCGCGCCGCATTCAGGCGGGCAATGATGTTGCGAAGGCTGTGGGGGGCTTCGACATCCCAGTGGCGAATTTCATATTTTTCCGAGTGCAGGTATTCTTCGCTGCCGGGGTTGCGCGCCACGTGCTCCTGCAGTTCGAAAGCCGGGCCGTAAATGCCGTAGCTCGCGCCCAGGGTCGCCGCCAGGGCAAGCCTGATGAGAAAGGCCGGTCGCCCGCCGTGCTGCAGAAACTCGGTGAGAATATCGGGGGTGTTCGGCCACAGGTTCGGCCTGAAGTACTCGACGACCTGCGTCTGCGTGAGTTCCGTGAAGTACTGCTCGATTTCCCACTTCAGATTGCGCCAGGGAAAGTAATTATACGACTGGTTGAAACCGAGCTTGGCAAGGTGGTACATGACCTTGGGCCGCGTGAACGCCTCGGCCAGAAAGATGACCTCGGGTGACTCTTCCTTGATCGTGCGTATGAGGTACTCCCAGAAGCGCAGGGGCTTGGTGTGGGGGTTGTCGACCCGAAAGACCCGCACGCCCTGCGCGACCCAGTGACGCACCACATCGGTCAGCTCGTCCCAGAGCCCCTTCCAATCGTCGTTCTCGAAGTCGAAGGGGTAAATGTCTTCGTACTTCTTCGGCGGATTTTCGGCGTACTGAATTGAACCGTCGGGCCGGTGCCTGAACCAGTCGGGGTGCTCTTCGACCCAGGGATGATCGGGGGCGCACTGAAAAGCAATGTCGAGGGCGAGCTCGATACCCCTGCCTCGCGCCGCTTTGACCAGCCGGCGAAAGTCGTCGGGTGTTCCCAGTTCGGGGTGAATGCCCTTGTGCCCGCCCTCGGGACCGCCGATGGCCCAGGGGCTGCCCGGATCGCCCGGTTCGGCCGTGAGTGCGTTGTTCTTCCCCTTCCGCTTGGTGTGCCCTATCGGGTGAATGGGGGG
Organism: bacterium; assembly: GCA_041687475.1. Lineage (GTDB taxonomy): Bacteria > J088 > JAWLBW01 > JAWLBW01 > JAWLBW01 > JAWLBW01. The sequence continues at coordinate 948 of JAWLBW010000231.1, read as the reverse complement.
AAGGTAGAGCACGTCGAAGCCCATCTCGGCGATGTAGGGCAAACGCGCTTCGACATCGGCAAACGTGCCGTGTCGGCCGGGCGTGGCCGAGGCCGATCGGGGAAACATTTCGTACCAGCTCGAAAACCGGGCCCGCTGCGGATCTACCTGTATCTGCGGCTCGCGATCGTAGCGGGTGGCGTAGCGCAGGTCGGGCCATTGGCGCATGCGCTCGGCCAGCGATGGTTCCAAGGCGACCCGGGCCCGCTCGAGCATGTCTACCGAGTCGTCACGCAGGTGCTTACAGATTTCGCGCAGCACCTTGCCGTCGTCGCCTCGCGCACGCCGGGCGGCCCGCTCGATGAAGCCGGCGCCCACGAGCAGCTCGAGGCCCACGTCCTGACCGGCCTCGACCCGCTTGCCCAGGTCGCGTCGCCAGGTGGCGAAGTGATCGACCCAGGCCTCGATGGTAAAGGTGTAGAAGCCCAGCTCTTCGACGGGAAAGGAGCCTGCCCAGCGATCGTTGACCAGAGGAAGCAGCGGCGACGTCGACCACTCGTCGTGATGATCGCTGCGATAGAGTATTCGCGCCGCGATGCTGTCGTGCCCGTCGGTAAAGACATCGGCCTCGACCCTGACCGATTCGCCCACGACCCGCTTGGCGGGAAAGCGGCCGCAGTTAATCTCGGGAGAGACCTCTTCAATGATGACCCGTCTCCTTCCATCGGGAGAACCGACTTTGCGCGCAGACCTTGCCATGTAGAGCATTCCTTCCGCAGAAAGTTCCATTCTAACGCCGGTTTGCCGCAAGCTAAGAGGGGGGAAGAAAAGAAAAATTTCTCCCCTGTGACCGGCAGGGCCGGTCCGTCAGCTGGGCAGCCGAGGCCTATTATCAGGGAGTGGGCAGGGCGGGGGAAAGGGCGATGTCCGGGAACCCGGGGCCTGGGGCCCGCCCCCCCCCCCCCCCGC
>JAWLBW010000230.1:5273-7540 GCA_041687475.1 bacterium | reverse complement strand
CGTGCGGCCGGCTTCGGCGTGCAGCAATTTCATCAGGGATTCCTCACCCTGTCCACAGTCGGCCGGTTGGCGTACGGGTTCGGAATGACAGGGTGGACGTGGCGGACGCATCGGCTGCACGTCTACGGGTGACCGTGCATCCTGTCGCCCCGAATCCCCTCCGGGTCGGCTGACCGGTGCGCCTGTGGGGTGAGGGGCCCCTGATGTACGGCGACGACAGGCCGTGCGGCCTGTTTTTGCGTGCAGCAATTTCATCAGGGATTCCTCACCCTTTCCACGGTCGGCCGGTTGGCGTACGGGTTCGGAATGACAGGGCTGACCGATGGTCGTCTCTGGTAGCACGCCTTGAGCATTGGCCATAGGTCATTGGGCATTCCGCGCCGCAGGCGCGGTCTCACTGCCTCGATGTGCTCTCTTTCCGGATATCCGCTGCCCGTAGTATCCACGGAAAGCCTACCGAGAAGCCGAACACGTTCAGCAACAGGAAACCCCAGAAGCGCGCGAAGTGATGCCGGGCCTGCTCGTAGCCGGCAAACACCAGCAACGTGACGCCCAGGGCTATCCAATCGATCGTGATGGAGGCCGTGGCCCAGGTGTGGAACCAGTCTTGCCAGATGGCGCCGAGGTCGCCGCCTGCCGCTTTCCAGGCCTGCAGGCGGTAGAAGGCGACCAGCACGAACCCGGCTCCCGATACGAGGGGATACAGGGCCGTGACGCCGCTGATGTCGTCGCGATTTTCCTTGCCCTCTTTCGCACGATGACGCGCGGCCAGAAAGAGGGGGAAGGTGACGCTGATGGCGATGAGCATCGAGCCGATAAGGTAGGCCCAGACATACTTCACACCGTACCGCCGGGCCTCGCGCACCATCCACGGAAAGAGCAGGATGAGCAGGGCCAGCAGGTCGAGGGTAATCGACAGGTTGGCCGGCGTTGCCAGGTTGTCGGTGACGAAGGCGAGACCCGGGTGGCCTTCCAGCATGAAGCGGATGTTGCACGTCCACGTGCCGACGAGGGCCAGCAGGGCGAGCAGGTAGTAGAGCGAGCGTTCGGCGTGCATGGTGACATGGTAGCACGTGCAGCACGGTGGTCGTCGGTCGTCGGACGTCGGACGTCGGTTTGCGTGCAGGCGGCCGCACGTGCACTTCTCGTCGTCGGCCTCGCCCTGCTCGGCGGCGCGACTCGAAGTGGAAGCCGCTCCCCCTCTCCCGGTCGCCCCATCTCCCCTTCGACTTTCACCCGTGCGTCACGTAAACTGCAGCTGCAGCTCACGCAAATGCTTGATCTTGTCGCGCAGCTGCGCCGCCTTCTCGAATTCCATCTCGCCTGCGGCTTTCAGCATTTCCTTGCGCAGCTTGCCCACTTCCTTCTCGATTTCGCCGGCGCTCTTGTACACGGGGCCGGTCTCGGCGGCCAGCGGAACTTCCACATAGTCGGCCTTGTAAATCTCGAGAATGCCTTGGGAAATGGTCTTCTTGATGGTGATCGGGGTAATGCCGTGCTCTTCGTTGTAGGCCGTCTGAATGGCGCGGCGGCGCTCGGTCTCGCTGATGGCGTAGCGCATGGCGTCGGTCATCTGGTCGCCGTACATGAGCACGCGGCCGTTGGCGTTACGGGCGGCGCGGCCGATGGTTTGAACGAGCGCGGTCTGGCCGCGCAGAAAGCCTTCCTTGTCGGCATCCAGAATGGCGACCAGCGATACCTCGGGAATGTCCAACCCCTCGCGCAGCAGGTTGATGCCGACGAGTACGTCGAAGCTGCCGAGGCGCAGGTCCCGAATGATTTCCACGCGTTCCAGGGTGTCGATATCCGCATGCAGGTATTTCACGCGAATGCCCGCTTCGCGGTAGAAGTCGGTGAGGTCTTCGGCCAGGCGCTTGGTGAGGGTGGTGATGAGCACGCGTTCGTTTTTCGCCACCGTTTCCCGCACTTCCGCCAGCAAATCGTCGACCTGGTTGCGGGCGCTGCGTACCTCGATGACCGGATCGATCAGGCCGGTCGGGCGAATGATCTGTTCGACCACGACGCCTTCACTGGCCGTGAGCTCGTGGGCCGCCGGCGTGGCGCTGACGTAAATGGCCTGGTTGATGAAAGCTTCGAACTCCTGAAAGTTCAGGGGTCGGTTGTCGAGCGCCGAGGGCAGGCGGAAGCCGTGTTCCACCAGGTTCGTTTTTCGGGCGCGGTCGCCGCGGTACATGCCGCGTACCTGGGGAAGCGTCACGTGACTCTCATCCACAAACAGCAGGAAGTCGCGCGGAAAGTAGTCGAGC
>JAWLBW010000230.1:0-5263 GCA_041687475.1 bacterium | reverse complement strand
ATCGCCCGGGTTTCTCCCCGTAAGGTGGCGCGAGTAATTTTCGATGCCCGAGCAGTAACCCATTTCCTCCATCATTTCGATGTCGTACAGGGTGCGTTGCTCGAGGCGTTGGGCCTCGACCAGCCTGTCCTGGGCGCGCAGTTCCTGCAGGCGCTCGCGCAGCTCGTCCTGAATCTGGGGTATGGCGCGCTTGAGCGTGTCCTTCGTGGTAACCCAGTGCGTGGCGGGGTACACGGTCAGCTTCGGCAGCTTGTCGGTCGTGCGGCCGGTCAGCGGGTCGACGACGTGAATGGCTTCGATCTCGTCGCCCCAGAACTCGATGCGGAAGGCCTGCTCGTCCGAGTCGGCGGGAAAAACCTCGAGCACGTCGCCGCGTACGCGGAAGGTGCCGCGGTGAAAGTCCAGATCGTTGCGTTCGTACTGAATTTCCACCAGTTTGCGCAGTACGGCGTCGCGCTCGACCTGTCGTCCGACTTCCAGGTACACGAGCATGTCGTGGTAGGCTTCGGGCGAGCCGAGACCGTAGATGCAGCTCACGCTCGAAACGATGAGCACGTCGTTGCGTTCGAGCAGGGCCGCCGTCGCCGCGTGACGAAGCTTGTCGATTTCGTCGTTGATGGACGAATCCTTCTCGATGAAGGTATCCGTCGACGGAATGTAGGCCTCGGGCTGGTAGTAGTCGTAGTACGAGACGAAGTAGTGAATCGCGTTTTCCGGAAACAGTTCCTTGAACTCGGCATACAGCTGAGCCGCCAACGTCTTGTTGTGGGCGAGCACCAGCGTGGGCCGGTTTACGCGCGCGGCCACGTTGGCCATGGTGAAGGTCTTGCCCGAGCCCGTGACGCCGAGCAGGGTCTGGTGCCTGCGGCCCTCGCGAAGGCCGTTCACGAGTTGTTCGATGGCCTGGGGCTGATCGCCCTGCGGTTTGTAGTCCGTGACCAGCTTGAATGGTATATTGCTGCGCGCGTAAGGCATGACAGATATTTTACCATGCGGCAGCCCGGGGCGAACGGGAGCGGTGCCGTTACCTGTCGGGCGGTCGGCTACTCGGGGGGCGGCCCTGTCGGGATCGATGTGGAACTTTGTTTCGTCAGATGTGATAAATCATCGGCCTGCCGGGGGGACGGCAATGATGCGCCGGCTGCAGGAAATCGCTCATGATTTCAGAAAGGCCAGCAGTTCGTCGTTCACGCGATCGGGCTCGTCTTCCTGCACCCAGTGGCTTGCCTCGGAAAGGTGGGCGATGCGCACGTCTGCGACATGGCGGCCGATACCCCGGTACATCGAGGGCCCGAGCGCTGCGTCGCGATCGCCCCAGAGAAGCAGGGTGGGGGCCTCGATGGTCGGCACCTCGGGCAGGCCGTGCCGCAGGGCCGCCCGGTAGTAGTTGATGGAGCCTTGCGCGGCTCCTTTCTTGCACATCGCGCGGGCATAGAGCTCGACGTCGGCCTCGCTGAAGGCCTCGGGGCGTTGGGCCCAGCCCTGGAAGACACGCGCCAGTACGTCGCGCCGTCTCACGGCCTGTTCGGGCACAAGCGGCAGCTGGAAGAGAATCGTGTACCAGCTGCGCAGCAATTGCAGCGGGTTGCCGAAAATGCCTCGCATGATCATGTTGGGGTGCGGCGCGTTGAGAATCGCCAGCTTCGAGATACGGTCGGGAAACAGGCCGGCGACGGTGTAGGCCACGATGCCGCCCCAGTCATGCCCCACCAGCGCCACCTTCTTCAACCCCAGCGTATCGAGCAGACCGACGATGTCGGCGGCCACGTGTTCGGCCCGATAGGCCTCGAGACCTGCCGGCTTGTCCGATTCATGATAGCCCCGCATGTCGGGGGCGATGGCCTGATAACCTTGGGCCGCGAAGAACTCCATCTGGTGGCGCCAGCAATACCAGTACTGGGGAAAACCGTGCAGAAAGACGATAGGCTCGCCGCTGCCGACGCGGGCCACGTTAAGCTGCACATCGCCGGCCTGCAGGCGTGTTTCGTTGATGATCATCGATTTTCTGGCGCGAGCGGGCATGGCGGGTCCTCGTACGGCGCTTAGGCGCCTGGCTCCGAATTCAGAACAACCATGTCATTGTACAGCCGTGAACGCTTGCCGGGGCGAAAATATCCGAACATCGCGCGGGCGCAGCTTCGATAAGGGGAAAGAGGGCGGCTGCTCGACGCGACGGCGGTTGCCGTGGTGTCGAACTGTCGAATCGGGCACGCTGGTCTCGACGCGTTCACCGGTAGTTTCCGAACCGGCGGTGTCGAAGAGGAGCAGGGAGTTGGACTGGGTACTCATTCATCTCGCCGTCAACCACCTGCCGATCGTTCTTATAATGGTCGGTGCGGTGGCTGTGGTGGTGGCGGTTTTTTTGAGACGGAAAGGGGTCTGGCGCTATGCCGCCGTTACCGTTCTGCTTGCCGGTCTCACGGCGCCCCTCGCGTTCATTACCGGTAACCAGGCCGAAGACCTGGTCGAAGACCGTCCGGGCACTTCGCACGAGGTTGTCGAAGAGCACGAAGAAGCGGCTACCCTGGCAACCGTGGTGTTGCTCCTTGCGGGGTTAGGTGCCGCCCTTGCCCTGTACAGGCCGAATACCGCCTTCAAGGCCCTGTTTGTCGTCCTGTCGCTGGGCGCGCTTGGCGTAACACTGTACGCCGCCTACGAAGGTGGGCAAATCGTGCATGAGAGTCCGGCCTTCACCGAAGGTGCGTCTTCGCCGCCCGGCGCGGGGTAGAGCAGACAGGGGGCAGGCTCCGACTTTCCCTTGTGGAGGGGCGAAAAAGAAAAAGCGGCTGTTTCCTGTGAGGAGGCAGCCGCCTGGGTCGTGTTAATGTCGGACTCAGATCTTGCGCGCGCGGTTGGCCCGCCTCACGCCGTGTATGCTCTCGTCGCCGACATCCCAGTCATCCCGCTCGATATGTTCATCAAGCATCCGCGGTGAAAAGGGAATCGATCCGGCCGCGGCTTCCCGCCGGGAGGTTTTGTTTTCCGGATACCGGTTCATTATCGTATCGAGCCGGAACTTGGACATCGGACCTCCTTGGGTTTCGGGTGAACATCATGTTTTCCGCCCACATCTTACATCCAAAGCCGTGCCCTTACAACCCACTTTGTCAGGGTTTGTGTGGGTGCTCGCATGTGCTTGAATTTACTGGGTGTGGTGTCCTCTTGCGTCAATCGCGTCATTGCTTGGCCGACCCGAAAAAGCGGCCCGGAATGACAGGAATGTCGCTCTCGCTTGCAGTCTGAAGTGTAATCGGAGGGCATGCCGGACGAGGGTCTTCCCGGCTCGCCGGGTGATCGTGAAGAAGCGTGGTTTCGTGCCCCCGGGTACGAGAATCCGGGGCGAGGGTGCACTCAGGCCGCCGGTTCCTGCGAGAGCCAGGCGCCGCCGCGCGTACGTTGCATGCGCAGCATGAGCATCACGATAACTGTGCCGACGGCAAGCAGGGTCACGGTTACGACGGCTTCGACGACAAAGGTCATGGGCGACTCCTCAATGAGTGAAACGCAGCAGTACTTCTTCGGCTCCACGGGCAACACGCTTCACGGCCCGCAGGCTCTGCTTCTGCCAGGCCGGCGTCGGGTGGCCCGGCGGTGGAAAAAACAGGTCGATGGTGTTCAGGTTGAACCGATACAGCCATGACGGCGCCTTGTAGATGCCGGGAATCTGTTCCTTGAAATGGCCCATCTGAAACAGCACTTCGTTCTGCTTCTGCAGGCCCAGGTGGAAGGAGGCGTTCGAGTCGATGCCGAGCATCTCCAGGTCGTCCTGAATTCGTACCGAGCCCCAGAGAATGAAGATGTTCACCTTCAGCTGGAAAGCCTGCAGCTTGAGTCCTTCCCAGGCGTCGAGTTCGCGCAACAGGGTCGGCAGGTACATGACGCCGAGCCCCACGTGACGGGCTTCGTCGCGTTCGAAGTAGGGCATCAGCTCACACAGCACGGGCTCGACCCCGCTGCGGGCCACGGCCTTGAACAGGTTCACGGCCACGTTCTCGACCAGCAATTGCATGCCGAGCAGTTTGTAGACGAGCGAATCGGTTTCGAGCAGGTCGGTCAGAATTCGTTGGGTAAAACCGTCCAAGGGGGGAATGTCGATATCGAGGGCGACCAGGTAGTCGCGCATGGTGTAGAAATGGCGCGCTTCGTCGAACACCTGGCTCGACGCCGCCATCTTGGCCTCGACATCTTCGAGGCGCTCGGCAATATCGGCTGAAATGGTCCACGCCGCCAGTTCGCCCCAGAGAATGATGGAAAACAGGCGGGCGATGGCGCGACGTTTTTCTTCGGGAAGCTGAATGCCGCCGTGCTTCTGCAAAGCCTCGTCGAGAAGCTTGCGACCGTCCCACGCAAACTGTTGGCTCTTGTGGTACAGGCGCTCGAGGCGGGCATACTTGTCCTGCGCCTGGGCCAGGTAGTCCCGCTCCATCAATTGATAGGGCGGAAACGTGTTTCCGTTCGTCGAGAGCATGCGCCACCCCACGGTCTTCGGCAGTTCTCAGGTGGCCCCAATATAAATCTACCGCGTGGTAGGTGTCAATGGGGGTGGGATACGTGGTGAACGGTTGCACGTCGATGGGGCGATGGCGAGATGGGGCGATGGGGAGAGGGAGACCGGGTGCCCCGGTAGGGGGCACGGCACGGCCGTGACCCGTGCCCATCACATGATTAAGAAATAGATGATTATGGATCTGATTATTCGCCACATCTGACGTCCAGTACTTCCACATCGAGTAGCCGGTGGCGCAGAGCGCCACGGACAACGAGATGGGCGCGATAGCCCGGATCAAACGAATCGTGCCTGGATTTTACATGTGCGGACCGTCATTTACAGTGAATCGTTGCTGGTGACACGCGTGCGCCTCTCGTCGTCGGCCTCGCCCTGCTCGGCGACGCGACTCGAGACGGAACCTTTCTTCCTAGTGGCCCGTGCGGTTAGTTCGTATGCATACCGAGGGCATCGAGGCGCCCGAGTGGCAAGGCGCGATGAGGAGTCGATGCCGTAGCATCGGCAACGAAGAGCAACGCAGCCAGTCGGGATGCATCGATGTCCGAATATATGCGAATTAATCAAACGGGCCACTAGCTCGAAGATTTGACGAATGATGGAATTAAGGATAGAGGATTGATACAGTTCGCCGCCCGAGTCGTCATCAGGTAAACTGTCACTCCTGAGATATTTTCCCCGAAACTGCGGAATCGACAGCGATGAAAACGTACGAGAACCTCTACCCGGGCATGAGCGAAGTCGAGCATTACGAAGCGA
>JAWLBW010000229.1:0-7557 GCA_041687475.1 bacterium | reverse complement strand
TCGTCGCCGATGCTACGGCATCGACTCCTCATCGCGCCTTGCCACTCGGGCGCCTCGATGCCCTCGGTATGCATACGAACTAACCGCACGGGCCACTAGTTCCCGCGGCAGACTGCTTCTTCCGATCCCGCAAGCGCGCCTTTCCATTTCCGCTTCCGCAGGTCGCATTCCTTCCGGCTTCTTTCATCGTCCGCCATTCCTTTACCCTCAGCGATAATCGCCGGCCGGGCGCCGGTAACCCGCAGAACGTCGGGGCCGCGTGCCGTCGGACTCGTCTTCGGGGGGTGGCTGGTGTCGAATACGAGTGAGTGGCACGCGATATCTGCGTGTCGTGTCTGGATTCGAGACCATGCGTTTTCAGGATCGAAAGCATGCCGGTCGTCTGCTTTCCGAACGGCTGGTGCAGAAGTACGGAAGCGAGAATCCGGTCGTGCTCGGGCTGCCGCGCGGCGGTGTTCCGGTGGCCTTCGAAGTCGCGCAGGCGCTTCATGCCCCGCTCGACGTGATTGTCGCGCGTAAACTCGGCGCCCCCATGCAGCCTGAATTCGGGTTCGGCGCCATCGCCCCCGGAGCCCGCTACGTCGACCCCTACACGGTGCGCATGCTGGGGCTGTCCGATGCCGAAATCGAGTCGATCGCGGCTCGCGAGGGGCATGAGCTCGAACGGCGCATCGAGCTGTATCGGGGCGGCCGCCCCCGCCCCGATGTGAGCGGTCGCACCGTCGTTCTCGTCGACGACGGTCTGGCCACCGGCGTGACCGCCCACGCCGCCATTGCCTCACTGAAACGGGAGAATCCGCGTAAGATCGTTTTCGCGATTCCGGTGGGCGCCCCCGACTCGGTAGCCGAACTCGAGGGCGAGGGCGTCATTGTCGAATGCCTTGACCGGCCCGCCGGGTTCCAGGCCGTCGGATCGTGGTATGACGACTTCAGGCAGACTTCCGACGATGAGGTTCTTGCTTTGCTGCAGCGCGCGTCGGCTGCGCAGAAGCCCGTTGGGACGAAGGCGCGGGCCGCAGGAGAGGGCCGTATTCATTACCGCGCCATCGAAATCGACATCGGCCAGACCACGTTGAGCGGCGACCTTCACGTGCCCGAACAGGCCACCACTATCGTCATCTTTGCGCACGGCAGCGGCAGCAGCCGGTTCAGCCCCCGTAATCGATATGTAGCCGAGGTGCTGCAGGCCGCCGGGCACGCCACGCTGTTGTTCGATCTGCTCTCGCCTGCCGAGGAAGAGGTCGATCTGCGCATCGGCCACCTGCGTTTCGACATCGACCTGCTGGCCGCGCGCCTGGTCGCGGTTACCGAATGGGTGCGCCAACAGGGCGAACTACGCAATTTCGCCATCGGCTATTTCGGGGCCAGCACCGGCGCCGCGGCGGCCATTGTGGCAGCCGCCGAGGTACCCGATGCCGTCAAGGCCGTGGTTTCCCGGGGCGGCCGCCCCGATCTGGGCGGCGATGCGCTTGAGAAGCTCCAGACCCCCACGCTGCTCATCGTGGGCTCGCTCGACCAGCAGGTCATTCGCCTGAACGAAGCGGCGCGCCGGCGCATGCGGGCGCCGAACGAATTGGTTCTGATACCCGGAGCGACGCATCTGTTTGAAGAAGCGGGTACGCTCGAGCAGGTCGCGGCCATCGCCCGCGACTGGTTCTCGCAGCATCTCGTGCATGAACCCGAAGAACTATCCGAATCGTACGAGGAGCGACCATGGGAGTAGGCGCCGGACGCCGTGAACCCGAGATCTCGCCCGACACCAACGAAGCCGCGTGGCTCGCCTGGGTCGACGAAAATGAAATACCGCTGGGCGACCCCGCTCTGGTGTCTGCGTTTTTCGACCGGGTCGGCGACGCCCGCATCGTCATGTTCGGTGAATCGACACACGGCACCTCGGAGTTTTACCGCTGGCGCGAGTATATGAGCCGCAGGCTCATCGCCGAGAAGGGATTTTCGTTCGTGGCGGTCGAAGGCGACTGGCCCGACTGCTACCATGTCAACCGCTTCGCCAAGGACTACCCCGATGCCGGGGCAAGCGCGCGCAATGTGCTGAACGACTTCGCCCGATGGCCCACGTGGATGTGGGCCAACGAAGAAGTCGTGCGTTTCATTTCCTGGCTGCGAGAGTACAACGCCCCCCGACCGCTCGATACCAAGGCCGGTTTCTATGGCCTTGACGTTTACAGCCTGTGGGACTCGCTGCACGAACTGCAGGGGTGGCTGTCTGAGCACGCCCCCAAGGCGCTGCCCGCCGCGCGACATGCCTTCCGCTGCTTCGAACCCTATGGCGAAGACGCGCAGCGATACGCCCGTTCGACCATGTTGGTACCCGAGGGGTGCGAGAATGCGGTCATAGACCTGCTGGTGGCCACCCGGCAGGCGGTTCGCGGTACGGCCGACCATCATGAAGCCACCTTCGACGCCGAGCAGAACGCCCGCATCGCGGCGAATGCCGAAGCCTACTACCGGGCCATGGTGCGGGGGGGACCCGACTCCTGGAACGTGCGCGACCGGCACATGATGGAAACGCTCGCGCGCCTGCTCGAGTTTCACGGACCCGACGCGAAAGCCATCGTCTGGGCGCACAACACCCATGTGGGCGACGCGCGGGCCACCGACATGGCGCAGGGCGGTATGGTCAACATCGGGCAGCTCGCCCGCGAACGGTTTCCTGACCAGGTGGTCCTTGTGGGCATGGGAACCTGGCGCGGAAGCGTGATTGCCGCCTCGGAATGGGGCGACCAGATGCGGCGCATGGAGGTGCCGCGGGGTCGCGTGCACAGTTTCGAGCACCTGTTTCACGACCGCCATCCGGGTATGTTCATTCTCGACGACGCCCGCAGCCGCCCCGCGCTTCTGCGGGCCCGGGGGCACAGGGCGGTCGGCGTTGTGTATCATCCCGAATGGGAAAGCCCCTACAACTATGTCCCCACGATTCTACCCATGCGCTACGACGTATTCATCAATATTCCCCACACCATGGCGCTGCATCCCCTGCACATGGAGCCCCCGGTGGGCCGCGAGTACCCCGAAACCTATCCCTGGGGGGAATGAATAAAACGCGGAACTCGGAAAGATAAACCAGAAGCGGACCTGAAACGCGGAAACATCCCTGAAACGGGGAACACGGAAAACTGAAAAACGGGGAACGCGGAACGGGAAGGGAAATTCCGACCGTGCATTCCGGCTCAATTTGCGATCTGCGATCTGGGATCTCCGATCTCGCTCAGTCGGAGTCGGTGGCAGGTAGCTCTAGGGTGTAGAGCACGCCGTCTTCGGCGGGATTCCGGTAGTAGCCTCGTCGGCGCCCGACTGCCTTGAACCCGAGCGATTCGTATAGACGCCGTGCCGCAGTGTTGCTGTCGCGTACCTCCAGGTGCACCCAGCGAATCTTTTCCCGTCCCTGTCGTTGAATGAGGTCGAGCAGCATGGCCCGGGCAAGGCCTCTGCGGCGGTGGGTAGCGGCCACGGCCACCGTCTGAATATGCAATTCGTCGACGATGTGCGACGTTACGACGTAGCCCACGAGGGTGTCGTCGTCGAGGGCTACGATGCCCCCGCCGTGACCGCTGGTAAGCTCATCGGCAATCATGGCCGGTGTCCACGGCGAGGGAAACGACGCCTGTTCGATGGCCGAAACGGCTTCGACGTCTTCGGCCACCATGGGTCGCAGGCGTGGTTGCACGTGGGCTACCGGCTTTCCGCTTACCAGCGAAGCAGGGCAGAGCCCCAGGTAAAGCCGGCGCCGAAGCCGGCCAGCATGACCAGATCGCCTTCCTTGATGCGACCGTCGCGCACTGCCTCGTCGAGGGCGATGGGTATGGAACCCGCCGTGGTGTTGCCGTACTTCTGAATGTTGTTGATGACCTTCTCGGGCGGAAGGTTCATGATCTCGGCCACCTTGTCGTTGATGCGCAGGTTGGCCTGGTGGGGTACGAGTATGTCGATTTCGTCCAAGCTTTTTCCGTTGGCCGACAGGGCCTCGTTAATGACCTCGGGCAGCCGGGTCAGGGCGTTCGTGAATACGTAGCGCCCTTCCATCTTGGGCCACTGACGGCCGGCCTCTTCCCACCATTCGTCGTCGCCGAAACGGTCGTGGTAAATCGAGCCGGGCAGTTCAAGCCAGAGTCGTTTGGCGTGCTTTCCTTCGGAATGCAGATGCACCGACATGACGCCCCGGTCATCGGCCTCGCTCGGTCCCACTACCACCGCACCGGCGCCGTCGCCGAAGATGACGCTCACGTCGCGGCCGCGCGGCATCATGTCGAGGCCGGTCGAATGAACTTCCGACCCGATGATGAGCACGTGGTCATACGTGCCGGTTTTGACGAATTGGTCGGCAACCGACAGCGAATACAGAAAGCCCGTGCACTGGTTGCGAATGTCGAGGGCCGGAACGGTTCTGGTGAAACCCATCTTCTCCTGCACCAGCACACCCGAGCCCGGAAAGGTGTAGTCGGGCGAAAGCGTGGCGAAGATGATGAGATCGATGTCGTCGACGTTCAGACCGGCCGCTTCCAGGGCCTTCTTCGAGGCCTCGACCCCCAGGTCCGAGGGGCCTACGCCCGGGTCGACGAAACGGCGCTCGTGAATGCCGGTGCGCTGCACAATCCAGTCGTGCGAGGTGTCGAGGGCCGCTTCGAGGTCATGATTGGTGACCACGCGGGGCGGAACGTAGTGGCCGGTGCCGAGAATTCGCGAGCGTCGCATACCAAACCTGCGCTTCTTGATGAACGTCCGACATCCGCTTGCCGTGTGGAATTCGGCGGGCGAATGAAAGTTTCGGTATAGCAAAAGCCGGAGTGAGGGTCAAACAGGTGCAACGTCGACGTCACACCTGACCGACATCGCCTCTTGCCCCCACCTGCCTTGGACCTGCCGTTCGAGAGCAGCTGTGAATCGGCCCGGGTTGTCGGTGCGGCAGTGCCGCTGCACACTCTGCAAGCCGGGTCTGCCTGCCTGTATCCGACGCCGGAAAGGGCCGAGTCATGCCTGCGGGTATCTTTCTGTATGGTTTTCAGCCTGGCACGGCTGCCCGGTCTCATTGACGGTGTTCCCCATTTACGCTACAATTCCGACGGTTTACTCGATTTTGGCGACCACTGAGCAGCCCAATGCCGGCGATACTGAAAGTCTGCCTGATACTCCTGTTCGCCGCCGTGTTTTTCACGCAGGCGGCGGGCCTGGAAGCAGGCACCATATATACCTACGAAGACGAGCACGGCAACCTCGTGTTCACCGACACGCCTCCGACACATCGGAAAGGCGTGAAGGCGCGCGTCTTCGTAACCGACAAGAAGGCCGGAAAAAAATCCAAGGGCCGAAGCGCCTCTGCGTATGACGAAGCCATCAAGGAAATCGCGCTTCGCTACAAGGTCGAGCCGGCCATCGTAAAAGCCGTCATTCGGGCCGAGAGTAACTTCGATCCGTTTGCGGTCAGCCACAAGGGGGCCGAGGGGCTCATGCAGCTCATGCCCGCCACCGCCGAAATGCTGGCCGTGGCCAACGCGTTCGACCCCGTCTCGAACATCGAGGGCGGCACGAAATACCTTCGCTACCTGCTCGACAAGTTCAACGGGAACCTTAAACTCACTTTGGCTGCCTATAACGCGGGCGAGGGCGCCGTTTCCCGTTACAATGGAGTGCCGCCATATAAGGAAACGAAGGAGTACGTTCGCAAGGTACTCGCGTTTTACGAAAACTACAGCGCACTTCTGTATTGAGCACCAGGTTCCATGGCAGACCCGCATAGCATTGTTTCGCAGCTCAGTCTGTCGGCCGATGAAGAGTATCAACTGCACCTCGAACGGGGGCGGCGGGCACTTAACGCGGGCAATCTCATCGAGGCGAAGGCAGAGATCGATCGTTGCCTCTCGGCGCGCCCCGACGACAGCGGCGCGCTCAACCTGCGGGGCCTTCTGCTGTTCAAGCTCGAAGAATACGACGACGCGATTCGTATCTTCGACAACCTGGCCGAGCGTTTTCCCACCGAACATGTTCTTCTGACCAGCCTCGGACTGGCCTGGTTGAAGAAGGAAGCCTTCGAGACGGCCACGCCGTTCTTTGAAAAGGCCATCGCCATCGATCGCAACTACGATCGGGCCCACAATTACCTGGGCTTCTGCTACCAGAACATGGGCCGGTACAAGGATGCCCGTGACGAGTTCCTGCTGGGCGGGTCGCGCTCCATGGCCGCCAAGATGGAAGAGCTCATCGCGCAGGAAGAGGGCGAGGCGGCCGAGAAGAAAAAGGCCGACGAGAACGTGCAGGCCGTGATCGACGACATGATCAACGCGCCCGAGCCCGAGAAGCCCACGTTCGACACCGTTGAGAAGCCCGTGGCGGCCGACGAGCAGGCTGCGGCGCCTCGCCGTCAGACCGTGGTGCGCAATCTCAAGGATCTCGCGGCCCGGAACCGGCTGTCGTTTTCCGGCGACTCGGCCTGCGCCCTGTCAGACGACGGTGTGCTGCGGGTGCGGGGGCAGGGCTTCGCCCGCCTGCGCGACACGGCCGGTTATGTGGGCAACCTCGAGTTCCGTCCCCGCTTCAAACGCTACAAGGGCAAAGACCTGAAAACCCCCTTCGGTTCGGAGAACGACCCCATTCACGAGCTGGTGGGCGAGGGCGTCGTGTATCTGCGACCGGCAGGTAACCTGACGGTTATTCCGGTCGACGATGAAGTCATTTACCTGCAGGAAGACATGGTCTGGGCCTTCGCCGGCGATCTTCGTTGGGAGAACGGCCGCCTTCCGGGCGAGAACGGCGTCGACCTGTTGCTGGTGCAGTTCAAGGGTTCGGGCGATATCGCGCTGCGCCTCGGGCACGGCCTGCGCATGCTGCCCGTCAGCCCCGAACAGCCGGCGCTCTTTCCCGCGGCCAGCGTCATCGGCTGGTACGGTGAAGTCGTTCCCCGGCTGACCGCCGTGCCCTTCCCAGGCCACGACGACCCCATCGCCGTCGTCGAAATCAAGGGACAGGGACAGATTCTGTTCGACATGCCGATCGGCGGCGACCGACCGGAGCAGGAGTAGGACATGCAAGCCAAGCCGGTCGAGCGGCCGAAACAAAGCAACTGGAATTTGCCGAACATCCTGACGGTCGGACGCATTTTTCTGATTTTTCCCTTCCTCTACTTCATGTACGAGGAACTTGCCAACCCCGCCTCGAACGCCAATCTGTGGGCCTGCGCCCTGTTTTTCGTGGCGTCTCTTACCGATTGGATCGACGGTAGCCTGGCTCGCCGTTACAACCTGGTAACGCCCATCGGGCAGCTGTTCGACCCGCTGGCCGACAAGCTGCTTGTCGCAAGCGCGCTCGTCATGCTGGCCGTCTTCCACGGAGTCTACGGAGCGGGCGAAGGTTACATCGGCGTGCCCGCGTGGATGAGCATCATCATCATCGCCCGCGAACTGGCCGTAACCGGTCTGCGCGGCATGGCCAGCGCCGAAGGGCTCGTCATCGAGGCATCGAGCGGCGGTAAGTGGAAGACGGTGGTGACCCTGCTGGGCCTCGGCGGCTTCATTCTGCAGGGCACGGCCACGGGCATGGTCGTCGGCT
>JAWLBW010000228.1:0-7565 GCA_041687475.1 bacterium | reverse complement strand
GGCCTGCGACGCCTTCGAGCGCAACTTTATTCTTCGCGCCCTTGAACATTGCGGCGGCCGGCGCAACGAAACGGCCAGGTATCTCGGCGTACCCCTCAGCACGCTCAAGTACAGAATGAGTAAGCTGGGCATCAACCGAAGCCGCACCTGAAGGCGCGCCTTCGAACCTTGCAGGGTGTCGTTCAATCGGAATCCGGCACCTATCACCTATCACCTCAAACCACCGTTCACCCCGATCAACCGTCACCATGCTCTACTTCGACTGGAACGCCACCGCCCCTCTTCGTCCCGAAGCCTTCGAGACCATGGAACCCTGGCTGCGCGAACACCACGGCAATCCTTCGAGTATCCATGCCGCCGGACGTAAAGCACGGGTGGCGCTCGACGAGGCCCGCGAGGCCGTGGCCGATCTCATCGGCGCGAGCGAGCGCGAGCTGGTGTTCACGGCCGGGGCCACCGAGGCCAACAACCTGGCGATTCAAGGCGTTGCCGCAGCCAACCCCGGCGCCACCTTCGTGTCTACGCCGGTCGAACACCCGAGTGTACTCGAGCCGCTGGCGGCGCTGGAAGAGCAGGGGCGTATCGTGTGGAAGCGCTTCGCGCTTACGTCCGAAGGCGCCATTGCCGATACCGGAATCGGCAACGACGCCGCGTTCGTGTCGGTCATGGCGGCCAACAACGAAACGGGGCGTGTCTTTCCGGTGGCCGACATTGCCCGTGCCGCACGTGAGGCCGGCGCCCTCATGCACTCGGACCTGACGCAGGCCGCCGGCCGCATTGCCGTCGACGTGCATGCCTGGGGCCTCGATCTGGCTTCGCTCAGCGCCCACAAGATAGGCGGCCCCAAAGGGGTGGGCGCCTTTTTCGTGCGTCGCGGCGTCACGCTCGAGAAAGTGCTGTTCGGCGGCAAGCAGGAACGTTCGCGGCGACCCGGCACCGAAAACGTACCGGCCATCGTCGGTTTCGGCGCCGCCGCCCGCGCGGCCCTGCGCGAGCGTGAGTCGCTGCATGCACGGTTGCGGGAACTGCGCGTGCGTCTCTGGACGGGCATTCGCGGGCTCGGCGTGCCGGTCGAGCTGAATACGCCGCTCGACGAGTCGGTGCCCAACACGCTGAACGTTTCCTTCGTCGGCAACGAGGGAAACTTTCTGCTGCAGCGTCTCGACATGGCCGGTCTGTGCGTAAGCAGCGGCGCGGCCTGCGCCTCGGGCAGTCCCGAGCCCTCGCCGGTTCTGCTTGCCATGGGCATGGCCGAAGACCGGGTGCGCGGGGCCGTACGCTTCAGCATGGGGTGGGCCACCACCGCCGACGAGGTCGAGCAGGTGCTCGCCGTTCTTCGCAAGGTTCTGCTTCCGCGAAGCTGAGAGAAAGCCCTTGGCGCGGTAAAACGAGTCTTCGGTGGGCGCTGCCTTCCCCGAGATGCCGAACCCTGTATTTTGCTCACGCAAGAGGGCGCGTATCGTGGGGTGTCTTGCAGAGCCTCGCAGGGGGCCCGCGACGCGGCTTCCACCCGAGTCGGAAGAGCCCGTCCTGCATCCGGGTTCCCAGGCCCGACATGAATGATGACGCAGTGCATGTTGATCGCTCGCCGCGACGGCGCTATGATACTGAGGCGTAACGACGGTGTTACCGCGGTTTGCCGGGTGGGAGAACCGCAGCGAAAGCCGTCAACACTTTCCATTGCAGGGAACCATGCTGAACAATCGCTTGTGGGTCGGCCTCTGCGCCGCCATTGCCGTCGGCTTTTCGGGCTGCGGCGACGACGAAGAAAAAGTCACGTGCACCAGCCCCAACGGCGCATGTATTGAAATCGAACCGGGCGCCGATGCGGGCACGCGTATTCAGAACGCGCTGCTCGAAGCCGTGCCGGGCGACGTCGTCTTCATCAGGGAAGGGCGCTACAACCTCACGGCCGGGCTTTCGCTGTTCGGCACCGAGGGCGTGACCATTCGCGGCGAGGGACGCGACAAGTCGGTGCTCAGCTTCAAGAACCAGACGAGCGGCGCCGAAGGCATCATTGTCGAAGCCGACAACGTTACCTTTCGCGACTTCGCCGTTGAAGACACCAAGGGCGACGGCATCAAGGTCAAGGGCGGCACGGGCGTGACCTTCCGCAACGTGCGCGTCGAGTGGACGGGCGGCCCCGACGAAGAAAACGGCGCCTACGGCCTGTACCCCGTGCAGTGCACCGACGTCGTCATTGAAAGCAGCATCGTCAAGGGCGCTTCCGACGCCGGTATTTACGTGGGCCAGTCGCGTAACATCATCGTGCGCAACAACCGCGCCGAAGAAAACGTGGCCGGCATCGAGATCGAAAACTCCATCGGCGCCGACGTCTACAACAACATCGCCACCCGCAACACCGGCGGCATTCTCGTTTTCTCGCTCACCGGCCTGCAGATTCCCAACGGCGACCAGGTGCGCGTGTACAACAACAAGTCGTACGAGAACAACACGCCCAACTTCGCCCCCGCCGGCAACATCGTCGCCAACGTGCCCGCGGGCACGGGCCTGATGATTCTCGCCAACAGCGGTATTGAAGTCTTCGGCAACGAGTTCCGCGACAACGACACGGTGCACGCGCTCATTCTGAGCTACCGCATTCTCGAAGCCGACGTGCAGGACCGCTTTCCCGACTTCTACCCCGACCCCGAAACCATTTATATTCACAGCAACACCTTCATCGGCGGCGGCGAGAACCCCGATCCCGACAATACCGACGTGCAGCAGATTGCGGCCGTGCTCGGCGGCGACATGCCCGACATTCTCTGGGACGGCATTCGCAACGAAGCGCTGATCGACGAAGACGGTCGCCTGCCGACCGACAAGCGCATCTGCGTCGAAAACAACGGCGAAGCGACCTTCGCCGACCTGGGCTACGACGTAGAGTCGGGCCTGCCCGTCGGCATCAACCGCGATATTGCCGACTACACGTGCAGCCACCCGCGGCTGCCCGAAGTGACCATTGACTGACGGACCTCGATGAAAGCACTGCGTTTTTCCGGTATCAAGGCCGCGCCGATCTTCATGATCGGCGCGCTTTTCATGGCTTGCGGAAGTGAGCCTGCCCCCACGGGCGTCGACAACCAGACCGCCGATCACTGCGCCGACAGCGGCGACGGCGTCGTGGTCGACCTCGAGCGACCTGCCTGCAAGAAGCTCTCGAGCTACGGCTTCTTTCAGGTGGAAGGGGGAAAACTCGTACCCAACGACGGTGTCGTCGCCTACACGCTGAGCACCCCCCTGTTCAGCGACTACGCGGCCAAGCACCGGCACATCTGGCTGCCCGCGGGCACCAGCGCCGACTGGGTTACCGGAACGACGTTCAAGCTTCCGCAGGGTTCGGTCGTGGCCAAGACCTTCACCTTTCCCCGCGACTTGCGCGACCCCTCGAAGGGCGAGCGGCTCGTCGAAACCCGTCTGCTCGTTCACGAAAAAGACGGGTGGAAGGGCTACCCCTACATCTGGAACGACGCCCAGACCGACGCCGAGCTTTCTCCCGCGGGGGGAACCTTCGAAGTTTCGTGGATTGACGAAGCGGGCGACGAGCGCTCGACCGCCGGCTACCTGGTGCCCAACTCGAACCAGTGCAAAGGGTGCCACGAAGCCGAAGGAAAGATTGGCCTCATCGGTCCCAAGGCCCGCTACCTGAATCTCGACTACGCCTACGAAGACGGTACCGCCAACCAACTCGATCGCCTGGCCCAGGCCGGTTACCTGACCGGTGTTCCCGCGTTCGGTGAACGCCCCCAAGCCGTGTTCTGGGACGATGAAGAGACCGGCACCGTCGAAGAGCGGGCGCGAACCTACCTCGACATCAACTGCGCCCACTGCCACAACCCCAAGGGGCCTGCGAGCACCTCGGGGCTGTTTCTCACCTACAGCGACACGCCCTACGCCGCCATGACCACCCCCGAAACGGCCAGGCTCGGCGTCTGCAAGAAGCCGGTGGCCGCCGGTCGGGGCTCGGGCGGGCTCACGTACGACGTCGTGCCCGGCGACCCCGATGCCTCGATTCTGGTCTACCGTATGGAGACCAATGACCCCGGGCGCATGATGCCCGAGCTCGGTCGCTCGATGGTGCACGAAGAGGGCATGGCCCTCGTCAGGCAGTGGATTTCCGAGCTGTCCGGCTCCTGCGACTGACCCGCAGGCCGTCCGACCGTTTTCCCCGAAGCCGTCCTCATTCCGCCTGGCTTGAGGATTGATAATCGGGGATTGTGGATTGTTCCGTATGGACGTGATACCGCCCGGTTTGCTATTCTATAAGTTCATTCTTAATTTGGGAGAGCCATGGCTCGCGTAACTGTTGAAGACTGCCTCGATCGGGTAAACAATCGCTTTGCCCTCGTCATTGCCTCGTCGCGCCGTTCGCGCCAGATCATGAAGGGGTCGCGGCCGCTGGTGCGTTCGACGAACAAGCCGATCGTGACTTCGCTGCGCGAAATCGCAGCCGGGAAGGTCGAAGTCGAATTGCCCCCCCGGCCGGTCGAATAACCGGTTCGGGCCAACCGCGTTACCCGGCACGCCCCGGCCGGCGCAGCGGACCGTTGATTGAATGATCCGCCTTGAAGATATTGTCGACACCGTTCTTCACTATCATCCGGACGCCGATGTTGAAACCGTGCGCCGGGCGTACGTGTTTTCGGCAAAGGTACACCAGGGGCAGACGCGCCGTTCCGGCGAACCGTACCTGACGCATCCCCTCGAAGTCGCGCACATTCTCGCCGAGCTGCAGCTCGACTCCGACGCCATCTGCACGGGCCTGCTGCACGACACCATCGAAGACACCTGGGCAACGCAGGAAGAAATCGAACAGATGTTCGGTGCTTCCATTGCCCGGCTCGTCGAAGGCGTCACCAAGATCTCCAAGATCGAATTCCGCTCGAAGACGGAAAGCCAGGCCGAAAACTTCCGCAAGATGCTGCTCGCGATGTCCGAAGACATCCGGGTCATTCTCGTCAAGCTGGCCGACCGTCTGCACAACATGCGCACGCTCGACTTCATGCCGGCCGAGAAGCAGCGGGCCATCGCGCAGGAAACCCTCGACATCTACGCCCCGCTGGCCAATCGCCTGGGCATAAGCATCGTCAAGAACGAGCTCGAAGACCTTTGTCTGAAATACCTGCACCCGCAGGCCTTTCGCGAGATCAAGGAAAAGGTCGCCCAGAAGAAGCGCGAGCGCGAAAAGTACATCGAAGAAGTCGTCGCCATTCTGAACAAGGCGCTCGAAGATCAGCAGATCAACGGCGAGGTTACCGGCCGGCCCAAGCACTTCTACTCGATCTACAGCAAGATGCAGAAGTACAACCTGGCCTTCGAGCAGGTGTACGATCTGGTCGCCTTTCGCATCATCGCGCGTTCGGTTCGCGACTGCTACGAAATGCTGGGCATCATTCACTCGCTGTGGAAGCCCGTGCCCGGCAGGTTCAAGGACTACATCGCCATGCCCAAGGGCAACGGCTACCAGAGCCTGCACACGACGGTCATCGGTCCGCGCGGGCAGCGGGTCGAAATTCAGATTCGCACCGACGAAATGCACCGGGTGGCCGAAACCGGCATTGCCGCGCATTGGTCGTACAAGGAGTCGGGCAGCGTCGCCTTCGAAGACAAGGACGGTAGCCGCTTTGCCTGGCTGCGCCAGCTCGTCGAATGGCACAAGCACCTCGACGACCCGGCCGAATTCATGGAAACGGTGAAGATCGATCTCTTCGCCGACGAAGTATACGTGTTTACGCCCGGCGGCGACGTAAAGGCGTTTCCCCGCGGGGCCACGCCCATCGACTTCGCCTACAAGGTGCACTCCGAGGTGGGCGACCACTGCGTGGGCGCCAAGGTCAACGGCAAAATCGTTCCCCTTCGCTACGAGCTCAAAAACGGCGACACCGTCGAAATTCTCACGTCGCCGTCGGCCCATCCGTCGAAGGACTGGCTCAAGTTCGCCCGAACCAGCGGCGCCCGGCAGAAGATTCGCCACTTCGTACGCAAGGAAGAACGCGATCGCAGCCGCCAGTTCGGCTACGACATGCTCGAAAAGGAACTTCGCCGCTACGACCTGAACCTCAACCGCCTGGTCAAGGACGGTTCGGTGGTTCGGGCCGCCGAGGCTCTCGGTTTCAAGACCGACGACGAACTTTTCTCGAACGTGGGTTTCGGCCGGGTGGCCCTGCCCAAGCTGCTGCCGAAACTGGTGCCCGCCGACGTGCTCGAGCGCGAGCCCCGTGAAGAGACGGTCATCGAAAAGCTGGTCAAGAAGGTCACCGGCCGCAACGCCAGCGCCGTTACGGTCAAGGGCATCGACGATGTACTGGTGCGATTCGCCCGCTGCTGCAACCCCATTCCCGGCGACGACATTACCGGCTTCATCACGAGGGGAAGGGGGGTTACCGTGCACAACGCCCATTGCCCCACGGCCATGGAGGCCGACCCGGCCCGGCGAATCGAGGTTGCCTGGGGCAAGGCCAAGGCCGACGTGTCGACGGCGCGTCCGGTACGTATTCGCGTGCTCTGTCTCGACAAACCCGGTATTCTCGCCGACATTTCCAAGGCCATTTCGGGGCTGGGGGTCAACATCAAAACCGCCCAGATTCGCACCACCCGCGACAACAAGGCCGTGGGCACCTTCGAGGTCTTCGTGCAGGACACCCGTCAGCTGAACCACGTGCTCGCTGCTGTGGGGCGGGTGCGCGGCGTTCTCTCGGTTACCCGCATGCAGTCGTGAGCCGTCCATGAACGGGTCCACCGAGAATCAACTGCCTCTGGCTACGCCGCGAGTGAACGTGAACCGCCGCTTTCCCCTGACGAATCTGATTCTGTTCCTGGCCACGGTGCTGACCACGCATTGGGCAGGCGCCGTCATGACCGGCGCTATCACGGCCGATCCGGGCCTGTTGCTCATCGGTGCCGTCGATTGGTCGGTGGTCTTTTCGGCAGGGTATACCTTTGCCGTTCCCCTTATCCTGGCCCTCGGCACTCACGAGATGGGGCACTTCGTCGTGGCCCGCATGCACGGCCTGAACCCCACCTGGCCGTACTTCATTCCCGTGCCGCTGCCGCCCGTGGGCACCTTCGGCGCCGTCATTCGCATGCGTTATTACACGGCCCCCACGCGGCGTGAGATGTTCGACGTGGGCATTGCCGGTCCGCTCGCGGGCTTCGTCGTTTCGGTCGTTTGCCTGTACCTGGGGGCCCGGTGGTCGACCGTGGTGCCCGAAATTGCCGACCTGAAAACGTATTCGCTGTATGATGCGGTGGCGCATTGGCTGCGTACCGGTTCGGGCGAACTCTTTCCGCTCATGGCCGACGGGCGCTATCTGCTGTTCGGCGATTCGCTGCTCGTGCGCGGCATCATCGGCTTCGCGACCGGCCATCCGTCTGAGATCGTCAATCTGCACCCGGTCGGATTCGCCGGCTGGGTGGGCCTGTTCATTACCCTGCTCAACCTGATGCCGGTGGGCCAGCTCGACGGCGGTCACGTTGCCTTCGCTTTGCTCGGAAAGCGTTTTCGGTATCTGCCCCTGCTTGTCATTCCCATGCTGATCGTGTTAGGCTTCGTGGGGTGGCTG
>JAWLBW010000227.1:0-7570 GCA_041687475.1 bacterium | reverse complement strand
GGTTGATGGGGCCGGCTATCTTTTCGACGATATGGCCTTCGCGGTCGACCAGGTAGGTCTCGGGCACGCCGTACACGCCGAAGTCGATACCCAGGTGACCCTTTTCGTCGAACAGGTTCACGTAGGGACGCGTACCCTTTCGCAGATACTTGGCGGCGGCGTCGCGGCTGTCCTGCGTGACGATGCCGATAACCTTGAAGTCGGGGTCGGCGCCGAACGTGCGGGCAATGTCGTTGATAAGCGGTTCGTCGGCCTTGCAGGTCGTGCACCAGGTGGCCCAGAAGGTAACCAGGTACACCTTGCCCTGCAGCTCGGTCGATGAAAACGTCTCGCCGGCAATGGTCTGCGCCGTGAACACGGGCGCTTCCTTGCCCACCAGGGGCGAGGGAATCTCGCGAGGGTTACGCCCCAGCCCGAGGTAGAACATGCCGGTGATGCCGAGCACCGCGGCAATGACGAGAATTCGCCAGGTCATGTCGTTCTCCGCTTACCATGCGTGACGCTGATGAGAGCACCGAGTACCAGCATGATAACGCCGCCGAACACAAGATGCACGAGGGGGTTCAGGTAAATCTTGAGGGCGATGTTGCCGTTCGAGCGGTCGATGTCGCCCACGGCCACGTACACTTCCTTGGTAAGCGTCTTGAGGCGGTGCGGCTCGGTCAACGGCATTTCCGAACGCAGGTACACGCGCTTCTGGGGATGAACCGTGCCCAGCTGTTCGCCGGCCTTGAAAATGTGCACTTCGCTGGCCAGGGCCTGGTAGTTCGGTCCCTGTATGGTCTCGTAACCGGTGTACTGAAACTCGTACTCGCCGACCTTGGCCCGCTCGCCCTTGCGAAGCGGAACCTGGGCCTCGGTCTGGTAGGCGTACGAGCCGACGAAGCCGATGGCCATGACCAGAATGCCCAGGTGGGCGACCAGACCGCCGAAACGGCGACGGTTGGTGGTGGCCATGCGGGCGAAGCCACGCAGGCGGTTCGTCTTCAGGCTGCGGGCACGGGCGCCCGACATCTTCCACCAATCGGTAAGAATGACGCCGATACCGAACACCGCGGCAATCACACCGGCAAGGGGAATGGGCTTGTGCACGCCCAACACGACGGCGACCACACCGCCGACGACGGCAACGACCCCGGGCCAGAGCGCGACTTTCTTCAACCTGTCCCACTGAAACAGGCGCCACGGCAACATGGGCGCGACGGCCATGAGCACGATGTTGACGATCATGATGGGTATGAACGTCTTGTTGAAGAACGGCGCCGCCACCGTGACCTTCTGTTCGACCGACAGGTCCATGAACAGGGGATACAAGGTGCCAAGCAGCACGGTAAAGGTCGAAACCAGGAAGATCCAGTTGTTCGCCAGCATCAACGTTTCGCGCGAGCGCAGCGGGGCCGGCTCGACGTCGGACGCGAAGTGGTTCGACCGCACGACCAGCAGACCGAAGGCCACGATAAGCACGGCGAAGAAGAACCCGAGCAGAAACAGGCCGCGCGACGGGTCGCTGGCGAAGGCATGCACCGAGCTGATAATGCCGCTGCGCACCAGGAAAGTGCCGAGAATTGACAGTGCGAACGCCAGAATGGCCAGCGAAATGTTCCAGACGCGGAAGGTCTTGCGCTGTTCCTGCACCATGATCGAGTGCAGCAGCGCCGTGCCTACCAGCCACGGCATGAACGAGGCGTTCTCGACCGGGTCCCAGGCCCAGTAGCCGCCCCAGCCCAACTCGCGGTAGGCCCAGTGGCCGCCCAGCGCGATGCCCACGGTCAGCAGCGCCCAGGCGGCAATGATCCACCGGCGCACGATGAAGATCCACCGGTCGACGCCCTTGCGCGACAGCAGCACGGCCATGGCGAAGGCGAAGGGCACGGCGAAGGCCGTATAGCCCGCGAACAGGAAGGGCGGATGGAAGGCCATCTGCGGATCCTGCAGCAGCGGGTTCAGGTCGCGTCCATCCATGGGCGCCGGAATCAGCCGCTCGAAGGGACTCGAAAGAATGATGACCAGCGAAAGAAAGCCGATCTGCAGCGACGAAAACACGCCGATCAGCGACGGCAGGTAATCTGGGTCGCGCTTCCAGTGTACATAAACGGCCAGCGCCCCGAAGAAGCTCAGAATGGTGGCCCAGAACAGCAGCGAGCCCTCGTGCCCGCCCCACAACGCCGCCACCTGATACATGGTGGGCAGACGTGAGTTCGAGTTCTGCGCGACGTAAAGTACGCTGAAGTCGTTGGTCAGAAAGGCATAAACCAGCGTGCCGCAGGCCGCCACCAGAAGGGTTGCGACGGCATACAGGCTGGCCCTGCCCACGCGTAGAAACGAAGCGTCCCAGCGCGCGCCGAGTACCGACGCGACAAGGCCCACGCCCGACAACGCCAGGGCGAGAATGGCGGCCAGATGGCCCAGTTCAATGACCACTTACCACTTCTCCGCGTCTTTGTTCATGTGGGGATACGCCATCTGATCGGGATCGTAGTCCTCGGAGTGCTTGGCCATAATCTGTTCGGCCTTGAAGGCTTCGCCTTGAATACGGCCTTCGGCAATGGCCATCTGGCCCTCGGCGAAGAGGTCGGGCACGATGCCCCGGTAGGTTACCGCCACGGCGTTCGTGCCGTCGGTTACCTTGAACGCCAGGTCGAGCTTGTCTTCGCTCTGCACGAGGCTGCCCATTTCTACCTGCCCGGCCAGGCGAATCTTTCGCCCTTCGAGGTCGTTGCCCTGAGCCAGCACCTCGGTGGGGGTGTAGAAATAGACGAGCGATTCCTGGAAGTTGCCCAGAATAAGCCAGGCGCCGGCGCCGACGACGAGCACAATGCTGGCGATGAGCGAAATGCGACGTTTCTGCTTTGCGTTCACTGCACACCCCCCGCTGCTTCGTGCAGCACCTCGAGCTGGCGACGTACCTGTCGCAGGCGCCACCACATCGATGCGCGCCACGCGGCCAGGCTAACAATGGTCAGGCCATAGCTGGCCCACACATAAACTTGCGGATCAGACCCCGGATTCATGCAACTGCTCCTGCTGTGCGCGCGTAAAGGAACGCTCGGCTTCGATTACGCGGCGCCGGGCAATAACGAGATGGGCGAATAGAACGATGAACGCCGCCGTGTTGAACAGCAGCGGAATCATCAGCTCGGGCGCCATGCGCGGCGAGTCGGGCCGCAGAATCGAGGCCGGCTGATGCAGGGTGCGCCACCAGTACACCGAAAAGTGAATGATGGGCACGTCGAGAAATCCGATAATGCCGAGAACGGCGCCGTAGCGGGCCCGCTTGGCGTCTTCGTCGATGAGGCCGCGAACCAGCAGGTACACGGCGTAAATGAGAAAAAGCACGGCCACGGTCGTCAGGCGGGCGTCCCACGTCCACCATACGCCCCAGGCGTACTTGCCCCAGATCGAGCCGCTGGCCAGCGTGAGTCCCGTGAAGATCAGGCCCGAACCGGCCGCTGCGTGGGCGATGGTGTCGTACTTGAGATCGCGGGTGCGCAGGTACTTGATGCTGGCCACGAAAATGACGAAGAACGCCAGAAACGAGACCCACGCCGAGGGCACGTGCACGAAAAGAATGCGCATGGGCTCGCCCTGGTACAGGTCGACCGGCGACACGAACAGGCCCCAATACACGCCTGCGACGACCATGACGAGAGCGACAATGCCGAGCCAGCGTTCCCAGGGGCCCGCTTTGGCCAAGGGGGAAGTCATCAATCCTCCACCAGAAATTCAAAAACCCACAATGACGCCACCATGAAAATCAGGTCGGCGACCCCCAACATGCGCAGCCAGGCCCCCGCGGCGGTTGTTTCGCCGTTGAGAAAGGCGGCCAGCGCCTGCGAGGTTGCGATGATGACCGGCACCATCAGCGGCAGCAGAACGAGGGGAAAAATAACCTCGCGCGCCCGCATGGCGACGGTAATCGAAGAAAACAGTGTACCAATTGTCGCAAGCCCCAGTGAGCCGAGAAACAAGGTTCCGATCATCGCCCCCCAGGGCGCATTGCCCTGCACGGGAAAGAAGGCTGCGAAAAGGGGAATGAGAAACAGCTCGATCACGGCGATGAACACGAAGTTCGAAGCCAGCTTGCCCAGAAAAATGGCGGCTTTCGGCGCCGGCGACATCACGAGCGCATCCATGACGTCGTTCTGTTTCTCGACGGCGAAAGCCTTGCCCAGACCCAGCATGGCCGTAAACGTCACGCTTACCCACAGCAGCCCGGGGGCCAGGTCGCGTGCCCGATCGCCGTCGAGCGGAAGGGCGAAATTGTACAGCAGCATCGAAAGCACGCCGAACGCGCCCATGGCGAGCAGGGTTTCGCGACGGCGCAGCTCAAGCAATGCATCTTTGCGAAAGAGAGCCCAGATTACGCTAAGCCACATGGTCGGAATCCTCGTCGAGCAGGCGGCCGGCCTGCAGTCGGAGCCGACGGTGCGGTAGATCGGCCACCCGTTCGGGCGAATGATTCGACATGAGCACGGCCGTGCCCTCGGCGTTCAGCTCGCGTATGACCTCATTCACCAGATCGCCCCCGGCGGTGTCTAGGCTGGTATACGGTTCATCGAGCAGCAACAGACGCGGCCGCAACAGCATGGCCCGGGCGAAACTCAGGCGGCGCCGCATGCCCGCCGAAAATGTCGAGACCTGAAACAGACGAAAGCGCCACAGGCTCACCCGTTCGAGAACGGCCTGCATGGCTGCCTCGTCGGCCTTGCGGCCGTACAGACTGAGAAAGAAGCGCAGATTCTCGATGGGCTCGAGATCGTCGTAAAGCTGGGTGGCGTGGCCGCAGTACATCATCTTGGCGCGCACGCTGTTTCGTTCCTCGGCGTCTTCGCCGTCGATGCGCAGGGTTCCGGTGTCGGGTCGCCCCAGGGTCGCCAGAATACGCAGCAGCGTGGTCTTGCCAGCGCCGTTGGGGCCGTAGAGAACGGCGGTTTCTCCCGCATGCAGACGTAACCCCACCCCGTTCAGCACCGGCACGCCGTGAAAGCGTTTGACGATGCCTTCGGCTTCAAGCATGGGCGCGGCCGAGGGGGTTTCGTGCATATGCGGTTGGTCCATTCGAAAACGATGCAGCCCGAGAGCGATACCGCCGCTAAGAGTGTAATGCCACGGGCCCGGGGTTGCCTTGCGCCAACGCAAACGGCGGGTGAAACAAGGCTTGCTTCGGAGGCACGTGTAAACAGAGGATTATACCGTTTTCAACGAGTCGCCGCCCAGCTGCGGGCGATTATTCGAAAGCAGCCCGCCCGGCGGGCGGTCGTCTGCGGGTAGCCGGCCCCAGGCAGCGAAGGCGAGCGATGTCGGGTTCGGTCTCTTTTCAGGCCCGTCTTGTGGCGAAGTCGCTTGCACGAACGGGCGCCGATGGCCGAAAATAACCCTTTACTCCATCGACGAGCCCGCGAACGGCCCGCGATGGCATGGACGGAGGATCACCATGCGCCTCTCAACAGGACTCTTTGCAGCCCTTATCACCGCACTCACCTTCAATCTGGCAGGTACCGTGGAAGCGAAAGAAGCCAACAAGGAACAGAAACCGAAATTTGCCACCCTTCACACCAGCATGGGCGACATCAAGATGGAGCTCTTCTGGGACAAGGCGCCCAAGGCTGTCTCGAATTTCGTCGGCCTGGCCACCGGTACGAAGGAATATACCGATCCGAAGACCCGCAAGCCGACCAAGAGCAAGTTCTATGACGGCGTCATCTTTCACCGCGTCATCGACAACTTCATGATTCAGACCGGCGACCCGCTCGGCAACGGCATGGGCGGCCCGGGTTACGAGTTCGAAAACGAAGACTCCGACCTGACGTTCGACCAGCCCGGACGGGTGGGCATGGCCAACCGCGGCCGCAACACCAACGGCTCGCAGTTCTTCATTACCGTCGCGCCGACGCCGCACCTGAATAAGGGTTACACCATCTGGGCACAGGTGGTCGAGGGCATGGATGCGGTCAACAAGATCGCCAAGGCCCGAACCGGCCCGATGGATCGCCCGATTGAACAGATCGAAATCAAGAACGTTTCTTTCTCCGAAAAATAAAATCGACTACGGTCGGTGTCTTTCCAGGGAGGGGTACGGTATCGCCGTGCCCCTCTTGTCGTTCCTGAAAGAAGGTAGTAAGGAATGGAAAATCGACAAAATTGGAGAGAATGTGACACGCCCAGGGCCCGTAGCAATATGTTACAGCCGCGTTTCCGCTTCATTCGCCGGAACGAAAGCCGACTAAAAAAGCGTTGACTCTTTTCGCTACATCGCCTATATTCAGGTCAATGCGGTACGAACTTGCCATTTACCAAGGCAGCGAAAAGCATTGGCTCTACCTGATCGATCGCAGACAGGAGCCGCCGCTTTTCCAGCCGGCAGCCTCGTTCGAATCGCGGGATGCGGCGGAATTCATTCGCGAACTGTGCGGGCCCCTTCCCGACAGCGACCTCTCGACGGCGCTGTCGATGATTCACAGCCTGCGCAAGGTAGCCTACGAATCCGTCGTTTCCAGCGACTGAACGCGCCCCCGTCTCTGCCGACTCCGGCTTTCCGGAGGCGGGGCCTTATCGTGTATCTCACGGCTATAGTTTAATATGAAGGGGCGCCCGAGGCAGTCTCGTGACGTTGTACGGAGGGCTGCGTTACGGCGCACGGCCGGGCAGGGCGCGCGCCAGGGTGAGTACGTCGACCCGTGCGGCGCCGGCTTCGCGCAGGGCCAGGGCGCATGCCGAAACGGTCATGCCCGTGGTAAAGACATCGTCGAACAACAGCACCCGCCGATCCCGTACCGCCGAGGGAAGGGGCACGCTGAAGGCGCGCGAGAGGTTGCGCAGGCGCGCCTCGCGATCGAGATGGGCCTGGGCTTCGGTCTGGCGAAGGCGCACGAGAAGTCGTGGTGCAAGGCGTAAGCCGAAGCGGCGGCACAGCGGCCGGGCGAGCACCAGTGCCTGGTTGAAACCCCGCCAGCGAAGTCGACTTGCATGCAGGGGCACCGCTGTTGCAACGTCGTAGCCGAAAAGGTTGACCGGATCGGGCACGATTCGCTCGAATATCGGGGCCAGAGCGAGGGCGAGCGTGGGGTCGCGCCCGTACTTCATGCGGGTAATCGCCCGCTTGACCGCTTCGTCGTAAAGCAGCACCGACCAGGCGTGGTCGAAGGGCGGCGGGCAGGTCGTGCAATCGACACAGACGGCCTCGACCGAATCACCGCCCGCATCGAGCGGACGCCCGCACCGCTCGCACCAGGGCGGCAACATGGGCGTCAGAGCGCTTTCGCACGACAGGCAGACCGTTTGCCCCGGGGCAATCTCGACCCGGTCGCAGAGCGGGCACACCAGCGGAAAGAAATAACCGAAGCCCCATGCGAGGGTGTCGCGCAGACCCTCGGGCATAAGATGAACCAGCGACATGTTCCCTCATTACCCCACCCGGTGGCCGGAAGGCAAGAAAAAACAAGCAACCGTGCCGCACGTGTTACCGGCCGAGGGGGAGAGCCGGCGAAGGGGTGAGGGGGCGAAGCGGCGAGGGGGAGAAGGGGAGAGGGGGCGATTCAGCGACCCGTGGGTTCCGTAGACCCGGGCAGAG
>JAWLBW010000226.1:0-7608 GCA_041687475.1 bacterium | reverse complement strand
AAATCTCGCAGCGCACCGGCAATCGCTGGGTGCTCAACCTCGACGGCAGCTATCGCCATCAGTTCGGCCGTGCGTACAGCCTTACCGCCGGCTACACCGGCTACCAGAGCTACCATCGCACGCACCGCGACACGCTGCAGAACTTCGACGTCTCGAGCCATACCCTGCGTCTTCGTCCGGCCTGGGCCGACGGCGACTGGGGTCTGGCCCTGCCGGTGCACGCCAACATCTCGCTGCTGGGCCCCCTTTTCAACGCCGAGGGCGACGGCGACCTGAGCGTCTATACCCGTACCATCGGGGCGTCGCTGCTGGGCATTTACACCCCGGCCCCCTCGCACGTTCTCACCGCCGGTTACGCCTTCAACCGTGAAGACTTTGCCGAAACCGCCCTGGCCGTTCCGGTCGAAGACGGCACCACGGTCAGCCTGAACCGAGACAACCTGCGCCACGCCCTGCAGGCCCGCTATCTGTTTTCGATGGACGGCGGCGCCTACGTAAGCCCGGCGGCAAGCGTGTTTCTCAGCCAGGCCGAGGGCGACGACAACGCCTGGGACCACACCGGCGGTCGCCTCGGGCTCGAGGCGGCCTCGCCCACCTACGGTTTCGCCCAGGTATTGCTGACCGCCGGGGTGGCCTACCGCAACTACGCAACGGGGTACCCGGTACAGATGCCCGACGGCACCTTCGAGCAGGACGCTCGTGAAGATACCGAGGGCACCGCCGGGGCGCAGCTCAAACTCAATTGGGAATGGCTGAACGGCCAGGCAGGCGTTTTCTGGCAGCGCAACCTTTCAACGACGTCGCTGTTCGACTACTCGCGCGTCATCTACACTATCGGTCTGGGAGCGGAACTATGAACAGCCCACGATTCACCCTGCGTGCCCTGAAGGGGTGGTCGCTCGCAGCGACGGCCCTGATTCTTCTTGCCGGCCCCGGCTCAGCCGCCGCGGCCCAGAAGGCCGGCAGCGTCGAAAAAGCCGAGGGACGGGTTCAGGTCGTGCGCGGCCAGGCCGAAATACAACTGGCCGAAGGCGACGACATTCTGGTCGGCGACCGGGTTCGCACCGGCGCCACGGCAGCCCTGGTCATTCGCTTCGTCGACGACTCGACCATTTCGCTCTCGCGAAGCAGCGAAGTCGAGATTAGCGAATACCTGTACGAGGCCAACGCGCGTCAATCGAGCCTGAAGGTACTCTTCGGCAGGCTCAAGGCGGCGGTAAGCAAGTTCGCAGGCGGCAGCAACAGCTATCGCTTCCGCACGCCTACCGCGGTGGCCGGTGTACGCGGCACCGAACTGGTCGTCGACGTGAAGCCCGCCGGCGAAGGCGTGCCTGAAGAAGGCCCCGAAGAGCGGCCCGAAATGTACATGACCGAAGTGGTGGTCATTGAAGGCTCGGTCTCGGTGCAGAGCCTGCTGGCCGAGTTGGGGCAGGTTCTTCTCGAAGGCGGCATGGGCACGAACGTGCGCTTCGGCGCCCCGCCCGCCGCTCCGCAGCGCATCTCGCCCCAGCGCCTGCAGCAGCTGCAGCAGACGGCCGGCGTGCGCCCGACCGGCACGGGCAGCCCCTCGTTCGCCCCCCAGTCGTTCAATGCCGCGCGCGAGAATCCCGGCAATCTGTTCGGCGGTTCGCAGCCGGGCGGCTCCGGCGGTACCGGCGGTTCGAACCGCTCGGGCAACGGCACGGGCGGCTCGGGCGAAGGTCCCGACGGCGATATCGGCAGCGGCCTGGGCAATACGCCCCCGCCGATTAACCAGGAACCGGGCGACGGACTGGGCAAGACGCCGGTCATCATCGACATTCGACGGCACTGAGCGGAGTAGAGAATATGAAAACGTTCAAGAACATTACTGCGCACAGCCTGGGAACGGCACTCAAGACGATTCTCGCCGGCGCGCTGCTGGTAACCGGCGGCTGCTGGGGCGAAAGCGATCCGGCCTCCGTCATGGTTCGCATCTCGGGCAGCGACGGCGCGGGCGGCTACCAAAGCCTGGCCGAAGGCGCCGACGAGTGGTATCGCATTACCGTAAGCGGTCCCGATATCGCCGCGCCTGTCGTGAGCAGCGGCAAGGTCGGCGACGCAATCGAGCTGTCGGCGCCCTCGGGCGACGACCGCGTCTTCACCGCCGAGCTCTTTTCCGACGTCGGCCTGGCCACCCCGACCTATCGCGGACGCTCGGTTCCCATCGATCTGCTGCCCGACGTGCAGACCCTTGTGCGCATCGACGTTTATCCGCTGGTCGGGCAGGCCGTCATTGAAGACAAGCCGTATTTCACCGACTCGGTCATCGAAGTTACGGGCAGCCTGCGCGTTCCCTCGCAGGAGGTCGTGCTTTCCTATGAATGGTATGTGAACGACAACCTGGTGCCCGACGCAACCGGCGCAAGCTTGGGCGGCGAGCATTTCAACAAGGGCGACAAGGTGCACGCGCGCATCGTGCCTCGCTTCGGCGACACGGCGGGCGACGCGACGAGGTCGAATACGGTCACGATTCGCAACTCGAAGCCCACGGCTCCGAAAGTGCGCATCGACCCGGCCCTTCCCTCCATTTACCAGACCTCGGGTATCTGGGTAACGGTGTACCAGCCCGCCGTCGACGCCGACGGCGATCCGGTATCCTACCGGTTCGACTGGTTGCGCAACGGTGAATCGGCCGGCCTGCCCCAGCACCAGGCCTTCATCTCGAAGCTCGAGCTTCTCGACGGCGACCACTGGCAGGTGCAGGTCACCGCCACCGACGGCAGTGAAGACAGCGAGCCGGGCAGCGCCTCGAAGTACATCGAGATGCCGGTTTCCAACGGCATGCCGACGGTGTTCGGTATCGGCAAGCGTAATGTCTGCTACGCCGACTCGGCGGGCAATGCATACTGCGCCGGCGACGGCCGCTGGGGCCAGCTGACGGGGGGAATTTATCCCGACACTTACGGTGAAGGAGATCCGCTGCCGCCGCCGGGCGGTCAGCTCGGCGCTCCGTCTGCACTGTCGCCGCTTCTCGTGTCGCAAATCATCACCGAGCCGCCGGTAGAACCCGAGCATCTGCTTGAATCGAGCGAGTACCTGCTGCTTTCGTCGGTTCCCCGCGGCGTTGTCGATCTTGCGGTCGGCGACTATCACATCTGCGCCCTTTCGCTCGACAGCTCGGTCAGGTGCTGGGGCGACAATACGAACGGACAGGCAGGCCCCCACGCGGGAACCCTCATCGTCGACGAACCGGTCTCGGTGCCGGGGCTCGAGATCGGCGTCATGGACCTGAGCGCCGGCGCCTTCCACACCTGCGCCCTTCTCGCCGACAACACGGTGGCCTGTTGGGGCAGCAACGCCTTCGGGCAGCTCGGCCCCGACGTGCAGGCGGCCTCGTCGGCCACGCCCGTCGTCATACCGGGGCTGCAGGGCGTGAAAGCCGTCAGCACCGGCGCCTGGCATTCGTGCGCCGTGCTTTCCGACGGCAGCCTGAAGTGCTGGGGCGCAAACGGCAACAACCAGCTCGGCACCGACACCGTTCCGGTATCGCCCACACCGCTGACCGTCGACCTTCCGCCGGTCAAGGCCGTGGCGACAGGCGAAGACTTCACCTGCGCCGTCGAACTGATGGGCGGCACGTTCTGCTGGGGCGCCAACGACTTTGGTCAGCTCGGTACCGGCAATTTCGACCCGGCCACCATGCCGACCTACACTGAAATGTACGACGATGTCGTCGAAATCGTTGCCGGTGGGCACCACGTCTGCACGCTGACCACCTACGACGAGCTTTACTGCTGGGGCGACAACGGTCGGGGTCAGCTGGCCGATGGACCCAGCCAGTACCTTACGAAAGCATCGCCCGACTATCTGGGCTACGACCTGCAGGACATCTATGCCGGCGGCGACGCCACCTGCGTACTTGGTTTCGGCGGTTATCCCGACTGCTTCGGCGACAACACCCTCGGGCAGATGGGCACTTACGGCGGGGGCACCCGTTTCGAGCCGGTCGACTACTGGGGCGCCGCCAACGGCATCATCAGCATCAGCGCCGGCGACGCGCATGGCTGTTACATCACAGCCTCGGCCGGCCCGGGCCAACTGGCCTGCTGGGGTAACAACGACAACGGCCAGCTCGGCAACGGCGGTCGGTGGGACAGCGAATACGCCTCCGAATACGACTTCGTCGAAAACACTCGCCTGTGGAACCTGGTCGAGGCGGGGGCGAATCATACCTGCGCCATCGAGCAGACCGGTCTTCTATGGTGCTGGGGCGACAACCGCCACGGACAGCTGGGTATCGGTTCCATCGACGAAGACCGGCTCTCGCCGGCGCTGGTTACCACCCAGGTAACCTGGCACTCCGTCGGCGCCGGCAGGCATCACACCTGCGCCGTAAATGCCGCTGACGACACCATGCAGTGCTGGGGCGACAATACCTACGGTCAGCTCGGCACCGACACCGCCATGCCGGGCTTCGTGACCCAGCCGGTAGAGACCGGCCCCGTTTCGTGGAGCACGTCGGGCATCGACCGTCCGGCCGTGACGGCGGGCGACCGCCACACCTGCGCGATTTCGATCGACTACCGACTCTATTGCTGGGGCGACAACAGCCGCGGTCAGCTCGGTATCGGCGCGATGGGCGGAACCTTTGCCTCCCCCCAGGAAGTAACCGGCATGCACAGCGATTGGAACTTTGTCGTAGCGGGCGCCGAGCATACCTGCGGCGTGCGTAACAACAGCGATCTTTACTGCTGGGGCAAGAACAGCGACGGTCAGCTCGGCGACGGCACCACCACTCACAGGGCCATGCCGGTACGCATCGGCAGCGCAGTCGGCGACTGGACCAGCCTGGCCCTGGGCGAGCGACATACCTGCGGAACCGTCTGGGACGGAACCGACCTCTGGTGCTGGGGCGGCAACACGACCCCTGGGCGCGGAATCACCGGACAGCTCGGTCTGGGCCTTGTCGAACAGGCGCTCACGCCGCAGCCGGTTACCCTGGTCGGCAACTCGCAAACCCCGAGCCCGATGCGTCCCATCGCCGGTCGCGACTTCACCTGTCAGGCCGATGCGGGCATGTACGTATCCTGCTGGGGATCCAACGACGAGGCCCAGCTCGGCGAATACTCTACCCCGTGGCTGAGCGACTGCTACAGCTGCTATCCCGGGTATTGACCGGAGCGGCACCGGAAAATCCAAGGGCGCCTTCCAAGTGGAAGGCGCCCTTTTCTTATCGCAAGTACAGGACTGCGTGCTGCACGGTCCGGCCGGTGGTTCTCGGTTGTCGGTTGCTGGTGCGGTTTCCAGTCTATTCGGTCTCTGACCGGTCACCAGGCACAGGTTCCGCCCTTCGCTGCGCTGCGGACGGAAGGACAAGTGGCGCAGGCTGGGTGGCGGCTCGCACCTACGGTGCTCGTCCGGCCGTGCTGCACGCCTTGACCATCGGCCATCGGTCATTGGCCATTCCGTGCCGGAGGCGCGGCTGGTCATTGGCCATTCCGTGCCGGAGGCGCGGTTCCGCGGCCCAAACCTGGCCCCAGACCCGAAAAGGCGCCGTCAAACCGTTTGACACTTTTTCTTCCGGTCGCCGAAAGGATTTTGGTCAAACCGTTTGACGAGGCAAAAACGTAGGTTTTGACGTGAAATGGCGGGATATTTGACCAGGTGATGCACGGTGGACGTCGACGTGCTGCACGGTTGCACGTCCGTCGTCGGTCGTCGGACGTCCGAATAAGTACGGGAGCGCTGCACGGTCCGGCCGGTGGTTCTCGGTTGTCGGTTGCTGGTGCGGTTTCCAGTCTAGCCGGTCTCTGACCGGTCACCCCGACACGGGTTCCGCCCTGCGCTGCGCTGCGGGCGGAATGACAGTGGCGCAGGGTTTGTGGCGGCTGGCACCTGCGGTGCTCGTCCGGCCGTGCTGCACGCCTTGACCATCGGCCATCGGTCATTGGCCATTCCGCGCCGCAGGCGCGGTTCCGCGGCCCCAAACTCGCCCGAAACCCGAAAAAGCCCTCGTCAAACTGTTTGACAATTTTTCGTCGGGTCGTTTCCGTCAAACCGTTTGACAAGCCCTGGCGTGCGGATTTGGGAGGAAAGAAGGCCCAAAACGTGCAGCACGGTTGCACTGGGGTCGGCGGACGGCGGTCGTCCGAATAAGTACAGGAACGAAAGAAGGTGGAGGCCGGTCTCTGACCGGTCACCCCGACACGGGTTCCGCCCTGCGCTGCGCTGCGGGCGGAATGACAGTGGCGCAGGGTTTGTGGCGGCTGGCACCCCCCGGGGGCGAATCAAGGGCCCAGCCCCCGGAAACGTGCAAGCCTTCGATTACGAGTGGCGCCCCTCGGCGCCTCTGCGCCTCGGTGTATCCCCAGAACGTGCAGCACGGTTGCACGATGGTCGTCGGACCCATTCGTTTCACTCAGGGCAGGCTCTGGACGGCGGACGGCGGAATAAGTACAACTGCGTGCTGCACGCCTTGACCATCGGTCATCGGGCATTGGGCATTCCGCCAGAGGCGGATTGCGCCGCAGGCGCGGCCAGCGGAAACAGCCAGTCGTAGAACTCGATGGCGTCGTGCGTGCATTCGGCCGGCGCAACGAGCGGGTTGCAGAGCGACGGCATTCCGCCGACCAGATCGAGACCGTAGCCGTCGATGATGCCGGGCACCGGAAAGTCGGTGCTGATGATATGTGCCGGGCCGGACAGCGCTGCCTCCTGGCGTTCGGTCGACTCGGCTACGCCGTCGATGACCACGTCGTTGGCGCGGGTGCGCACGATGTAGCCGCGCGAAACCGCTTCCGCAATAAGCTCGGCCTGCCCGATCGGATCGTCGAGCGCGAGAATGCCGGCCACGGGTTCGTCGAGTTCAGCCGTCACGAACATCAGCCTGCCTTCGAGGCTCTTGCGGCCCGCCGTGTACTGAAACGTATGGCGGTCGCGGTCGAGAAAGACGAAAACGACGTGTCCGCGCACTTCACCCAATGTCGGCCATCCGCTCGTCTCAATGGCCTCGGCCAGGGTGGCAGCCGTACCCCGCACGTCGTCGGGGGTGAGAATGCGGTTGCGGGGCCAGACCGAGAGTATCTCGGCCTCGAGATCGTCGTGGCGCCCCATGATGGAGTCGATGCCCGGGTCGATGTCGTCTTTCGGTTCGATGAAGATGAAGATGGGGTGGTGGCCGCGATGGGCGTCGGACCAGGCCTTCACCTCGCGCAGGCAATCGGTGAACCAGGGGCAGGTCGAAAGCTCGTCGACATGCGGTACATGATAGACGGCGAACCGTCCGTCGGCCGACGAGTAATGCACGTCGAGCTCGAATTGCCGCACGCCCTGGTCGGCGAGTTGCGCGGCCAGCGGCAGGTGATCATAATCCCATTCGGCAACGCCGGGGGTTTCGGGCGTCAGGTGGTAGCTGTTGTGGGTGCCCTTGGCCTGCAGGTGGTTCAGTCGCAGCACATCGTCGAGCGGATAGGCGAACTCGTACGTGACCGGCACGACATCGACGGGGTCGACGGCGCAGGCACTCATAAGCAACACGACGCCCAGCGCGGCGTTACGGAGAAAGGGTATGGCAGGCATGGCGACTCACGAAAAAAAATCCAGTGGATTATACCATGACGGCCCACCCGGCGACCGCCCGCTCTGATC
>JAWLBW010000225.1:0-7711 GCA_041687475.1 bacterium | reverse complement strand
GGCTCGGCCGAGATGGAAATGCATGTCGACGCCGTCGAGCCGGGCAGCCGCGTGCTCATCGTCGACGATCTGCTGGCCACGGGCGGCACGGCGGCGGCTACCGTGCTCCTTGCGCGTAAGACCGGGGCCGAAGTCGTGGGCTGCAGCTTCATTCTCGAACTCGACGGGTTAGGCGGTCGCGCGAAGCTGCCCGACGTTTCCTGCGATGCCCTGATTACCGTCGTTGCGTGAACGGAAAGCGGTTTTCTCAGGTGTCTACGGGGGGCCGCAGTATTCCTGCACCACGGCGAGCAACTCGCCGATATTGAAAGGTTTGCGCAGCCTGGCTTCGACCATGGTGGCTTTGTCGGCGACCGAGCTCATGGCCACGACCGGAATCGTCGCAAGCGTGACGTTTTTCTGGCGTTCGTGCAGAAACGTGATGCCGTCCATGACGGGCATCATGAGATCGAGCAGTACGATACAGGGCCGCTCGAGTTGCTGAAGCAGATCCAACGCCTCTTTTCCATTGTGCGTCCACATCACGTGGTAGCCTTCGTCGCGCAACAGTTCGACGATGGTTTCTCCAATGTCGGCGTCATCTTCGACGACCAGAACACCCTTGCAGCCCATAGCATTGTTATGACGCGGCGAAGCGCAGGCAGCGACCCTGGGTGAACTTGCCCCCGGGGTTTTGTTACACCGCGGTCGGGGGCATTCCGCTGGCCCGGTACGTGCCCTATGATTGAAATATCGCGACATTTTGGGGGGAATCATGGGAGGTTTTCTGGGTTGGAGCGAACTCGTGGGGTTCGTTGGGGAGGTTTTTCTTGCTTCGCTTCCCCGGATATTCGGGGGGGCCGTCGTTTTTCTGATCTTTGCGCTCGGGGGACTTTCGGCCGCAGCGCTCGTGCGCCTGTTGGCCCGACGCGTGCCGGGTGGGGGGCATCTCGTCGCCCGGGTGTTGCGCGCCGGGGCCATCGGGCTCGGCATGCTTATGGCACTCGGCATCATGGTGCCCGGGCAGTACTGGGCCGCGGGGTGGATGCTGCCCCTCGTAGCCGCAACAGTTCTGCTGGGTTTTCAAGGCACCATTCGCAATGCAGCCTCGGCGCTGATTCTCAGTCGCAGTCAACGCCTGCGCACGGGTATGCACATCGTCGTGGGTGAATACGGCGGTATGGTTGTGGCCATCGGGCTGGTCGCCGTCAAGCTTCGGTTGCCCGACGGAGGCGAATGCCTGATTCCGAACGAAAGGCTGTTGCGCGAAGGCTGGCGCCTGCCCGACGCGAGCGGAAGGGTGCGCAGCTATGCCGAGGTGTGTCTGCCCTCATCCGAGGATGCAGCCTATCCGATGGCCACCATGATCGATGCCATCAGGCAGACCCGCGGCGTGCAGAAGGACCCGGCGCCTCGGGCCGTGATACGCAGCCTCGACGATGGACAGGTCGTGGTCGGCCTGTACTGGTGGAGCAAGGGCGGCACCGAAGAGGCCGAAGACGTACGCGACCGCGTGCTGTTCAACGTGAAATGCGGATTGCAGGAAATCGGCGTCGGTCTGGTCGGCCGCAGCGAGCGGCTGATGCTGAACGTGCTGGAAAACAACCAGGCAGCCGGCAGCAGCATAGATATCGGAAAGATAACGCCGGCCAATTTGGTTTTCGAAGAAGACATCATTGCGTGAGGGCGGGCCCAGTGAGTAGGAGTCCGGCAAGATGGGGCCCAGCAAGAAGGGCCCTGGCGACAAGGGAGAGTAACGGGCCGGCAGGGGCCCGTTACCGAGGGGGAGACGGCTTTGGGGTGCTCGGTTCTGCAGGCTATCGGTGGTCGAGTGAATTCCGGGTAGGGTTGCGGCAGATCTGGGGCTTGGCTGAAGGAGAGCATGAGCCTCGGGGCGGGCCTTCGGCAACCCCGACAGCCGGCCTTCAACCTTCGCTTTCCGAGCCGGGCCGCTCCAATGCCGCGGCCCGTCGTACCATGTCGGCCAACATGGCGAACGGGGTACGGCGGGCGAACTCTTCGGGGTCGAGCCAGGCCCAGTCGTCGTGTTCGTCGGACATGACCACTTCGCCGGCCGGTGATTCGGCGCGGTAATACACGACGAGCATGGGCAGCTCGCCGCGTCGGGTCTGCAAGGCGCCGAGGGGCCTGGTGTCGAAGTCGACCGCCAGTCCGCACTCTTCATGGGTTTCGCGGCGCACGGCATCGAGCGGTTGTTCGTTTTCGTTCACCCGTCCCGAAAGCGTTTCCCAGGCTCCCGCGCCGGCGTCCTTCGTGCGGGCGCGCCGCATGGCAAGCACTTTTCCGTTGCGAAAGATGAGGGCCGTCACGGCCACGACATACATCGTCTGCTCATTCATACCCTGGTGTCCCGTGCGGCTGGTTCGTATGCATACCGAGGGCATCGAGGCGCCCGAGTGGCAAGGCGCGATGATGAGTCGATGCCGTAGCATCGACGACGAAGAGCAACGCAGTCAATCGGGATGCATCGGTGTCCGAATATATGCGAATTAACCAAACGGGTCACTAGTACACCCAGGGCAGTACCCGCCAGGTACCGGCCCGGTAGTCGCGGTAGGACTGGCCGAACTTTTCGACCAGCATTTTTTCTTCGACCCGCATACGCCATACGTAGGCCGGCGACATGCCGCCCACAATGACACCGAGGCTTACCAGGTTGCCCGAAGCGAGTCCGGCTCCCAGCCACATGAGCAGTACGCCGGCGTAGCCCGGGTGTCGCACGAGTCCGTAGGGGCCGGCTTCGACGATGGCGTGCTCGTCGAGAATGCGCAGGGTTCGCGTATAAAATGCGCCCAACGTTCGGGCCGCCCAGAAGCGCAACCCCACGCCTGCCGCCATGAACCCGACTCCCAACCATCCGAGCCAGTGCGGGGCGGGTAGAACCAGCAACTCGCCCAGGTTGAGAAGGGGGGCCAGCGCCATGGAAACGAGCGCCACCCTGAACATCCACAGAATGAATCGCGTGCTGCCGCGATCGTTTGTGCCTGCTTCCAGGCTACGGGCCTGGTCGCCCTTGCGAACGAAACGTTCTACGCCGAAAAACACGATGAGAAAAGCAATCGCCAGATAGTAGGGCACTTGGGGATACATCGAGAAGGCTCACCCTCGGTACGCGTTGAATCGTTTTACTGTAGCAGAACCGTCCGGTAGCCTTCCCTGAAGATCCCAGAGTTGGATCCCAGATCGCAGTCAACATGCCGCCGGGCGGCACCCGTAACGAATGAAAGCCCCCCTTGCAGCCATAGGATCTTTCCAGGAACCGACTTCCCATCCACTCTATTTGTGGATTATGGATTGGGGATTGAGGATTTGCGTGGCAGATCGCAAACTGGATTCGGATTGTCGTTTCCCCTTTTCCTCATTCTTCTTTCCGCGTTCCGAGTTCCGAGTTCCGCGTTCCGCGTTTGTGTGGCTTCCGCGTTCCTGAGTTCTGCGTT
This sequence comes from bacterium, assembly GCA_041687475.1. GTDB lineage: Bacteria > J088 > JAWLBW01 > JAWLBW01 > JAWLBW01 > JAWLBW01. The sequence goes on along the minus strand of JAWLBW010000225.1, from coordinate 4,274 downwards.
CACCGTGCTTCCCGCATTGACGCACTGCGTATTGAACGCTCGTGTCATTTTGCGCTAAGATGGTCGGCGTTCGCCTATGTGGTAAGACCAATCTGCAGAACCCTCATTTTCCGAGCCGAACCATGACTGCTGCCATCATCAGAAAGGGAGTTTCATCCCTTCTGATTACGGTTCTTTTTCTTGCCGGCTGCGCCGCCGACGAGCCCGCGGCCCCTCGGCCGCTCGACGATCTCGGTCCTGATGAATCGTATTGCGTCGATGTCTTCGACGCACAGACCCCGCTTGAGCCGCGGGCCTGGTTCCGCAAGATTTCCGATATCGTTTATCACCCCGAGAAGGGCTCGAAGGGCGACCTGTACCTGCCGTCACGGCGACAGGGCGAGTTTCCGGCCGTGCTGTTCATTCACGGCGGCGGGTGGACGGGCGGTCACAAGAACCTGCGTAACGCGCGCCTCTGGGGCGAGTATTTCGCCTGTCGCGGCATCGCCATGTTCGACATCGACTACGAGCTGGCGCCCGAAAGCCCCGTTCACGGGCAGGTGCGCGAGACCAAATGCGCCCTGCGCTGGCTCAAGGGCGAAGCCGATACGTGGGGTTTCGACAAGGAGCGCGTCATGGTGACCGGTGGCTCGGCGGGTGGCCACCTGACCGGACTCGTGGCAACCACGGCCGACGTGGCCGACTTCGACCCCGATTGCTCGACCCACCCCGACGAAGACCTGACCGTGTTCGCGGCCATTCCGGTGTACGGAATATTCGACTTGATCAGCTTTCAGGAACAGAGGCTCGACATCACTCCCATGTTGCGCAAGGTACTCGGCATAGCCGAGCCCACCGAAGAAGACCTGTTGTACTACTCGGCTATCAACTGGGTAAGCCCCGACGACCCGCCGATGATTTTTCTGCAGGGCCTCGGCGACACGCTCGTGCCCTGGGAGCAGTCGGTCGAAATGGCCGAAGCGCTGACCGCGGTCGACGTACGCACCGAGGTCGTGCTCGCGCCCGGCGGCGCTCACGGCTTCGATGCATTCTTCAACTCGGAGCAAACGCGCATGGCCGTCGAAGCGACCGATGCCTTCCTCGACGAAATTCTCGGAGGTGCCCAGTGAAAACCGGAATGCACTTTCTGCAGGCCTGCATGCTCGGGGCCGTCGTGCTGGTGTCTGCCTGCGGCAAGGACGACGTAGAACAGGCTTCCCGGATCGAACGGCACGTGGCCCGGGGCACGCTGTATCTCGAACAAGGTAAATTCCGTCCGGCGCAGGCCGAGTTCTGGTCGGTGGTTAATCCTGAAGGCGGCCTTGCCCCCGCCCACTGCGAGGCGAACTACGGATACACGCTGGCCATCGGCGCCGAATTGGTCGGAAGTCTTTTGAACGCCGGCGATTGGGACGGCGACAACAATGGTAACCGTATCGGTACGGACAGCTTCTCGCTGCTCTCGGCCGTCGACGACGAGCGCTTCACCGACGAACTCGACGGTTACCTGCAAAGCTTTCTCGAGCCCGCCCTCGTGGGGCAGATCGACCCCATGGCCGCTGCGCTGGAAAAGGTTGTGGCCGGCGGGTGCTCCTTTCGTGTTCCCGGCGGCGTGCCGGTCGAAACGGCGGGGCTGACCGGCGTTCGTGTGGGCACTCTCTTCGGCGTGCCCGAAGCTCGCCTGGGGCTGAGCGCCATGCGTGTTCTACAGGGCGCGCTACGGTGGATTACCGCCATCGATCTGCGCCTCGACTTCAAGCTTACCCTCGAAATCGTGCGCGAAGTCATGGCGCGCGAAGACGGTTATCTCGTGATCCGTGCGCTGGCCGAGGCCATCGATGCGTCGCCGATGTTTCTCGATTACCATCCCGAGCGGGGCGAACGACTCACCACGGTGGCGGGCTATCTGACCAGCGGGCTGGCCGATCTGCGCGCAGGACTCGACCAGCTTTTTTACGGACACACCGGCCCCGAAAGAGCCGACGCCGTACTCGGTTACGTCGACGCGAACGAAAGCGGCTCGATCGATCGCGGCGACGGGTTCTACCTGGGTATCGTCGGGGCCGAGCCCGCGCTCGAGGTCATGGGGCTGCAGTTCGACGAATACCCCATCAGCCTCGTCGACGATACGGGCGTGGTGGGCAGCCTGCTTTTCACGATCCTGAACGACGGTTTTCTCGAACGAATCGACGCGCTGCTCGGGCGCGTTTCCGACAACATCGAGGGGAAGGGCGATCTCTTCAACATCGGCGAGGTCAATAACCTCATCGGCCTTTCACTGGTGCCCGAGCTCGTGGCCGTCGATCTGTCGCGTCTCTTTCCGACCCGCATGAACGATGCCGTGCCTCTGCGTCGCTTTCTGCCTGCCTGGGGCACTTATGACCCTCCGGGCGGCGCCGGCGATTACTTCGGCGACGGATACGTGACCTTTCTCATCGAGCTTGAGAGAGGGGCCGCCGCCGGCATCGCCGACTTCGCGCAGGAAGTGAGCACCAACGACATCGAGACCTATTGTTACCTGTGCGGGCCCGGTGAACGCTTCAACCCCGATCTCTACGGTGAAGCCTCGGTCCTGTTCACCCCCGCCGCCGAGGTGGCTTCGCATACGGCGCCGGTGACCGGCATTCCCGACGATTGCAGCGAGCCCGATGGCGGCCTGCCGGGTTCCTACGCGTGGTGGCAGGATCCCACGTTCAACGGTTTGCTGTATGTGAACCTCGGGGCGCTCGCCGCCGACGACGTCTGCCCGGCCGATGCGGCCACCGGCTCGACCGCGGCATGGGCCACCGGCAAGCCGGTGCCGCGTGACCGTGCCGTACCCGGCAATCAGTACTCGGTCAACCGATTGCTGAACCTGCTCGGCGTCTCGTTCGCCATCGACCCCGACGACTTGTTCTGACGATTGTACCCAGACAGGCGGTCGCGGGTGTGGTCGCCTTTTCCCTCTCGGCGCCCCCGTCGGTAACGCCGGGGGTTGTTCCTGGGGGGCGCCGTCGATTCGGTCAGGCAGGGAGCACCCTGGGACGGAATGAGCTGGAGTCGGGCGGGGGCGGCTTTCAACCCGAGCCTGGTCATGTTGACACTGCCTACATGGTCAGGGCGAAAAGCCCGCCGACCAGGAGCAGCCCGACGCCGAAAGAGAGCAGGGCGACGACCGGTCGCGGAAGGCTGCGGCGTGGCGGGGCGACGAGCGTGATCTTGCTCAGGAAGTCGCCGATACGTGCCCGGGCCGTATTCATGGCCTCGCGCTCGCCACGCATGTCGAGAACGCAGAGTGAAGCCGCGCGTCCGGCTTCTTCACGAATGCGCAGGCGCACGCCGAGTTCGCGGCAGATAAGCTCGCTCTGGCGGAAAACGAGATCGCGCGCAGCGACCTGCACCGTCAAGGTGAAGCGGCTGGTTTCGCCGGTATCGCGGTTTTCTTCGTGCAACTGGGCAGCCTCGCTTGCCTGATACCTTCCATTATACGAAAAATCACCGGCCGGGCGAAGGCGGCTCAGGGCCTTGCCGCTGCCGCAGCGAAGGCCTGCAGGCTGCGATCCTGGGCGAAGTAGTAGTGAGCGGCGATTTCAGCGACTTCACGCCAGGAAACGTCGACCGATTCGGCCCCGGGTACCCGCGCGTCGGCCCGGCCGAGGGTGAGCAGGGCGTATCGCGGCGGTCGGGCGAAGCCCAACTCGTGATAGAGCGGCTCGGCTGCCCACAGCGCGGTCAGCGTACGGCTGCGGTTCAGCTGCTCGGCCGAGAATGCTTCGGTGTATTTGGCTTCGAACACCAGCAACAGGTCGCCGGCGCAGATAAGCAGATCGGGCTTGGCGTGAAAGGCGGCCTGAACCTGCCGGTATACGTGTTCTTCGTCGGCGGTCAGACGCTCGTCGGGCGCGAGCGAGGCATTGCGCTCGATGATCTGCCGCGGGTGCGTTTCATGCGGGCTTGCCAGGGGGGCGGGCAACTCACTGTATAGGCGTACTCGGGTACGGGCTTCGGCCGCGGCATAAAAGGCGACCAGACGGTTCATGAACGCGTGCAAGGCACGGTAGTCACGCAGGGCATCGCCTTCGGCGCGAAGGTGGGCATACAGATCGCGCACCAGTGCCGTCTCACAGTAAAGCCGCGCATCCCCGGTATCGGGAAGCGTTTCCGGGGCGAGGCTTCCACCCGCGAGAAGCGCGATGTTCTTTCCCGCGAGCAGGCGTAACAGGTCGGCCAGCGGACCGCTGTCGGGCTGGGTTGCCAGTTTTTCGTGCAGCAGCCGGAACAGGTGGGCGCACAGCGCGCGCTCTTCACGGTTGTAG
>JAWLBW010000224.1:0-7723 GCA_041687475.1 bacterium | reverse complement strand
CGACTACTTGGATGACTGGAAACGGAGGTGTCGGTGATGGAAACCGGTAAAAAGACACAGGCGGGCAAGAAAGCCGTAAGTCCGAGCGCTCCCTACAAACCCGATTTTCTGGAGCGACTTCGCGATCAGGAGTACGCTGCCGCCTATCTACAGTCGGTCATGGAAGAGGGCGACACACAGCTGCTCCTGGCTACGCTGCGCGATCTGGCCGAAGCCTACGGGGGCATGTCCGAGGTAGCGAAAAGAGCCCGGATAAACCGGACGCATTTCTACAAAATGCTCTCGCCCGAGGGCAACCCGACCATCCAGAATCTCGATACGGTGTTGCGGGCCATGGGATTACGCCTGACCGTTGTACCGGCTGGGGGGTAGTACTTTGTGTATACTGGAGGTGTATACCCCCGGTTAATCCTCTCCCGTTCCTTCGGGAACGGTGATTGATCCGGGGGTTCGTTTTTTCATCGTCGTTTCGGTCATAGTCCGGAACAGGCGTTGCTCCATTTCGACAAAAGCGTTACAGTTTGTAACATATGAATAGATTTTGTCTATGGAGCTGACGCCTAAACAACAAGCCGCACTTGATGCCTTTCGTTCGCATGGAGCCATGCTACGAACCTCAGAGGCGATGCGGCTTGGAATTCATCAGGATACCATCCGGGAACTCGCGCGTGCCGAACATCTGGTCGAGGTCTCCCGGGGTGTCTACCGGCTTGGCGACGCGCCGGACCTCGAAAGCCCCGACCTCGCGCTTGTCGCCAAACGAGTGCCTGCCGCAACGCTCTGCCTCATCTCAGCCCTCTCCTACCACGGCCTGACCACGGAAATACCCCACGAGATATACATCGCCCTGCCCCGGGGAAAGACGAGCCCCCGCCTGGCTTACCCGCGCCTGCGCGTCTTCTGGTTCTCCGGCGCCGCCCTGACAGAAGGGGTCGAAACGCATCAGGTCGATGGCCTGCCCCTGCGCGTCTACGGACCGGAGAAGACCGTGGCCGACTGCTTCAAGTTCCGCAACAAGATCGGGCTCGATGTTGCACTTGAAGGTCTTCGATTCTATCTCGAACGCCGAGGGGCCAGCCGCAGTACCCTTCTCCACTACGCCCGCGTGTGCCGGGTCGAGCGTGTCATGCTGCCCTACCTTGAGGCCATGCAATGACAAAGCGCAACGTCGCCGAGTCGGTAAAGCAGCGCCTGCTCAACCAGCGTAAGGCCACGGGTCGGCCGTATGACGAACTTCTGCGGTACTTCGGTATGGAGCGCTTTCTCTACCGGCTTGGCCAGACCCGGCACGTCAATGACTTCGTACTGAAGGGGGCGATGATGCTCCGCGTGCTGGACGCCGGCATGGCCCGACCGACGGCCGACCTCGACCTCATGGGCAAGCAGCTATGGAGCGCCGACCAGATCGCAGCCATGGTCGAAGACTGCTTTGCCGTGCCGGTGGAAGACGGACTTACCTTCGACCGTAATAGCCTGCGAACGGATCAAATTCGACTGCACCACAACTATCAGGGCATTCGCTGCCAGTTCGAAAGCCTGCTTATCCGGACGCGAATCGCCATCCAGATTGACGTCGGCTTCAACGACGCTGTGGTACCTGCCCCCGTGCGGGTAGATTATCCTACTCTACTCGACTTCCCACCGCCGAGCATCTGGGTGTACAGCGCCGAAACGGTCGTGGCCGAGAAGTTCGAGGCCATGGTCATGCTGGCAGAGGCCAACAGCCGCATGAAAGATTTCTACGATATCTGGCTGCTATCGACCCAACGACAGTTTGATGCGCAAACGCTCTCAGAAGCGCTCAAAGCGACGTTCGAGAGAAGAGGTACCGCCTTGCCCACGTCGCCCCCTCACGCACTCTCCCCGGCGTTTCATGACCTGCCGATAAAGCAGACACAGTGGCGGGCATTCCTGCGAAAGATACTCCGGCAGGATATCGCCCTGTCGCTCGGTGATGTCACCCGGGAAATCGGCTCGTTCCTCATGCCCCTGGTCGAGGGGCTTCAGACAGGAAAGCTTAAGGCAGGTACCTGGATTCCGGACCAAGGGTGGACGGAAGAGTTGCGGTAGGTTGTCGAGGGAAATAGCAATTTTCCCTGCGGCACGGTAGACCGGGGGGTGCCGGCTCTCGGTGGGCAGTTGCTGGGGCGTGCTGCACGGGTGACCTGTTTCCGCACGGCCGGATGGTACAGGTTCCACCCTGCTCTTCGCTCCGGGTGGAATGACAGCGGTGCACGATAATCCGCAGGCTCGCATCTCCGGTGCTCGTCCACCCGTGCTGCACGTTATCCGACCGACGACCGACGACCGACGTCCAGATTGGTGTGACCCCTACCCTCCCTCCGGCCGTTTTCCGTAGTGATTACCGGCAGATGGGCTTTGCAAACGGTTTGCAATTTTCCGTGCGGCACGGCGACACGGCGGTGACCTGTGGCCGGAGACGTCGGGCCGGGTGCGCGGTTAACGGCGGATACATGCTGCACGGCGTCCTGCTCCCCGTCCTCCTCCAATCCGGGCCTCCGTTCTGCCGGAAGCCTGTCCCGAGAGGAACGAGGGAATATGGAGGAGGAAGGGGCCGGGGGAAGGTGGCGGGATCACGTGCTGCACGGAATTCTCCCCCTGCGCCCCCATTGCATGGGGGTATGACTGTAGCTCGCCGCCGGCGAGCGACACCTGACTCCGCTTCGCTCTGCAAAGGAATAATGGCCGCTGCCCATTCACTTCGTTCAGGGCAAGCTCGGCAGCGCTCCCCTAATCCCCGTCGTAAAGGGGGTTGGGGAGAGGACCGCCGGCCGGATGCAGGTTCCACGCTTTTGCCCGGTGGACATGCGTCACGTGACAGATTACGATCGAGCATGATCCGGACATTTGCCGACCGTCGCACGCAGAAGCTCTATGCGGAAGGTGAAGCGCGTAAGATTCCCTATGCGGTGGCGAGGCGTGCGCGAAGAAAGCTCGAGTACATCGACCTCGCCGCCCGCCTCGACGATCTCAGGGTACCACCCGGCAACAGGCTTCATGCGTTGAGCGGCGACAGAAAAGGGCAGTACGCCATCGCCGTCAACGATCAGTGGCGCATTTGCTTTCGCTTTGTCGACGGCGATGCTTTTGACGTCGAATTCTGTGACTATGACTAAGGCATAATCATCATGGAAATTGAGAACAAAACGGGAATGCGTCGGCGACCCACCCACCCCGGTGAGATGTTGCGTGAAGACTTTCTTCCCGATTACGAACTGACCGTATCGGGCCTTGCACAAGCGCTCGGAGTTTCGCGACAGACAATCAACGATCTGGTGCGGGAAAAGCGCAGCCTCAGCCCCGAAATGGCTGTCAGGCTCAGCCGTTTCTTCGGCAATACACCCCAGTTCTGGTTGAATGCCCAGAACGCGGTAGACTTGTGGGATGCGAAGCGCTCCCTTGAAAAGGAACTCGCGCGAATCAAGCCGATTCCGGCGGCGTGATACGGGGAGAAGGCGATTATCCATTCTGCCTGCCATCTGCAAACGAGATGCGCGCCAAGCGGTTGTCGTCATCCCATTCGTACGTGGTCGTGCCGGCCGGGCTCCGTTCGGCGACCACGTTGCCGGCCGTGTCGTAATCGAGCGCCGTCTCGCCCCAGGCGCGCAGGCGGGTGGGAAAGACCGGGTCGTACAACCAGGGCACACACATCGAGGTAGAGCCATTGGAGACAAAGACTTCTACACTCCGGCATACAGGTTGCCTACCCCGACCATGTTGCCTTGCACACACAACCATGATAATTTAAGCAACATGGTGACAAAACAAGTCCAAGACCTGCCCGACTGGCATGCGCTGATCGAGCTCCAGAACTTCTTCCAGGAGTACACGGGGAAGAAGACCAGCACCGACAAGCAGCCGAATAACGTCGACGGTGTCCTGAATGTCGGCGATGCCCGTTTCGCCGTACAGTTGGTGCTGCGGAGCAAGGGACTGCTCGCCCTCACTTCGAAGATCGACTACCTCAAAGAGCTACCCGGCGTGAAATCGGGAAACGCCCTGCCCCTCTTGCTCGTTCCGTACATGACGGAAGCGGGCAAAGGTGTTTGCCGCGAGGAGGGCGTGAACTGGGTAGACCTCTCGGGAAACGCAGACGTTCGGGCAAAGAGCCTCACCATCATCATCGAGGGCCGGCCCAACAAGTTCGTCGTCGAAGGCCGGCCGAGCGACATTTTCGCGCCCCGCAACTCCCGCGTCGTTCGCGCCTTTCTGGAAAACCGCACGTTTGAGAAGCAAAGCGACATCGTCGCATGGGCCAAGCTCAACAAGGGAAACGTGAGCCGCCTGGTTCAGCGCATGGTTGCCGACGGGGTCGTCGAGAAAAACGGCAACCTGCTTCGCGCCGTGAACCCGGCGTCCCTCCTTACCGCTTGGGCAGCCGGCTACGAGTTCGGCAAGCACAAGGTAATCAAGGGGCACATGCCCGGAGAACTGAGCGAGCGAATGGCCCGGCTGTCGATCGCACTGCACGACGCCGACATCGATTTCGCCTACACGGGGCTTGCCGCCGGCGATGCCTACGTCAGCCATCTCACTTCCTTCCGCCTCGTGAGCCTGTTCGTGGCAAAGCCGGTTCCGAATGAGGTGTTGAAGAAGCTGCTGTTCTCGGCGGAGGAACGCGGGGCGAACACCTGGCTCGCCGTGCCCAACGATGAGTCCGTGTTCTGGGGGAAGTCCGAGTTCGGCTCCACCAACATGGTCAGCCCCATCCAGGCCTATCTTGATCTGGGCGGCCAGCCCGAGCGAGCGGCGGAACTGCGTGACGTGCTCCTTGACTACATCCGTGAAGACAAATGGAACTGAAACCCAAGAACAAGTCCGGCTACACGCCTGAGGATCTCGAACGTGCGCAGATGACCTGCCTCGTGTTGGCGGTGAAGCTCCAGGCGTTCATCGAGGAGATCGTTGTCGTCGGCGGGTTGGTTCCCTCGCTGATCGTAGACCAGACAGGCGCTCCAAGGCATGGCGGAACACTCGACACCGACATCGGCATCGCGGCGCATGTGCGAGACGACGAGCGTTATCGCACCTTCGAAGAAGCCCTGCGGAACGGGGGCTTCGTCCCGGCGGTCAAGCCGAACGGCCGGCAGCAACGCCAGACGTGGAGGCTGGAAGGCACCCCGCTGAAGCTGACCGTCGACTTCCTCATGGAAGCGCCTGGCAAAGTGACCGAGAAGGCCGAGCTCATCAACCTCACCAAAGACCTCGCCCCCATCGCGTCGAGCGCTCTTGACTGCGCGTTCGCCGACAAGCTCGTCGTTTCTCTCGACGGTACGCTACCCAGCGGCTCGAAGGCGAAGCGCGACATCCAGGTATGCGGGCCGGGAGCGTTCACCGTGCTGAAAGCTCTTTCCATGCGCGGACGCGACGCAAGCAAAGACGCCTACGATCTCGATTACGTCCTTCACCATTGGGCGGGAGGCCGGTTCGACATTGCGGCACGGATCGCAGCTTTCACGAACAAGAAGGACGTAGAGAAGGCTCTCCTGATTCTCGCGCAGGATTTCGAAAGCGCCGGCCACCGTGGCCCGGAGTCCGTCGCCGAGTTCGAACTGGCCCCCGACAACTTCGACCTCCGCGCCGACGTTGCCGGCCGCGTGCGCGAACTACTATCGTACCTTCCCCCGACCAAGTAACAGGCCGCGACGATCAAAGGTATACTCGGCTTGCCGGCCATCTGCAAACGAGATACGCGCCAAGCGGTTGTCGTCGTCCCATTCGTACGTGGTCGTGCCGGCCGGGCTCCGTTCTGCCACCACGTTGCCGGCCGTGTCGTAATCGAGCGCCGTGTCGCCCCAGGCGCGCAGGCGGGTGGGATAGACCGGGTCGTACAACCAGGTCGCCGTTTCACCGCCGCTCAGCCGGTTACCCAGGCTGTCGTAATCAAAGTCTTCGGCCGAGGCCTGGGCGTCGCCCAGCGACGTCATGCGGCTCAGGCGGTCGTAGTCGAGGACGTCGACTTTCGAGTCGATGGTTCGCGAGGAGATGCGGTCGATTTCGTCGTACGCCAGCGCCACCGTCGGCAGCTCGGGCAAGACGCGCGGCGTGATGGATTCGAGCAGGCCCTTGGTCGCGTGGTAGCCGAAGTCTGTGGAGACGGTTCCGGCTATGCCCCGGTACTGAAGCCTTCCCCCATCGGAGAAGTCCCAGACGACCGACTGGAAGCCGGTGTTCGCCTCGGAGCCGATTTCGGTGAAGGCCTGGAGGCGGCCGAGAAAGACAATTCGTCATCGGCATGGTGCCCTGGGCTTAGCGCTTGGTAACCTTAACTCGGCAAAGGTGCCCGGAAAGTCCCCCAGGAATAGATGGCGTATTTTCTATTTGTCGATGAAAGTGGTCACGATCGAAGAAGCACTCCATACGAAGTGCTTGCCGGTCTTGTGGTAGAAGATCGTGATGTGTGGACGCTTGTGCGTGCCCTTGCAGACTTGGAAATTCAGTACTTCGGGATGCGTTACAGCGATGGAATACGAGAGCTGAAAGGAAAAAAAACTGCTCAAGAGGAAAACCTTTCGACAAGCCGACGCGCTGCCCCCGATGGAACCCCATGAGCGGCAAGAGTACGCAAAGCGGTGTCTACTGGCCGGCTCCTCGGCCGGTCGTAAAGAAATGACAGCATTAGCGCAAGCCAAACTTGCCTATGTGGGCGATGTTCTCGACACATGCGGGCAGTATCGCTGCAAAGCGCTTGCAAGCATCGTTTCGGCAACCGCGCAGCGTCCGACGTCGGACTTTCTGCGTAAGGACTACGTTTACCTGTTCGAACGCTTTTTCTACTTCCTGGAAGACTCGCCTTACCGGGCCTCCGGCATAATCGTTTTTGACGAACTGGACAAAGCGAAGAGCCATATCCTGCTCGAACAGATGACCGGGTACTTCCTTAAGACGAGCACGGGCCGAATGCGGGCCAGTCAAGTCATACCCGAGCCGTTCTTTGTACATAGCGAGCTTACGACCGGCGTGCAAGTCGCCGATCTTATCGCATACATTCTTGCGTGGGGTTTCCGGGGCGAAGGAAGTGACGACCGTAGAAAAGAACTTGGCCCCTTTGTTCGGCAGGCCTGCGAGCTGCGCTATAATACGACGCGAGAAGTCGGAGACAACCCGAACTTCAAGGTTTGGGGCTTTTCGATTCTCACTGACTTGAGAAGTAAGGGGGAGCAAGGCGAGACCGGGCTCCCATAGCGGGGAAAAAAGAAAAGGCAATGGCGCACCGAAATGCGTCAAAGCCTCCGATTCAATAATGGCATAAGCATCAACACCTGTCAACCAGACGTACAGGATCCGTCTCTGGCCGATCCGGCGCCCAAGGGGCCGGCATTTGATGTGCACCTACCCTCCCCCAAGCGGTTGTCGTCGTCCCATTCGTACGTGGGTACATGGCAGTCGGGTCTGGAACCGACCTTGCGGGTGCAAAGGTAGAGTTTTCACGGATTTACGGGTGCCGCTCCCGCGGCATGTTGACTGCGATTTGCCGTTTGCCATTTCGCGCCGCAGCGCCGGCTCCGCCATCGGCGGCCGCAGCACGAGCTCGCCGGCGGCGACGTCGGTGGTGTTGCCGAAGGGGGGAACGGTGAAGCGGGTCATGCCCGTCCAGCCCGTCGCCCGAGCTTCTCCTTCGCTGAGTGCCTTACGCGAGAAGACATTCCCACCGGCCGTCGTCCTTACCTACTTCGCATGCGGGCTCCGAGAATGTGCCCAT
>JAWLBW010000223.1:0-7739 GCA_041687475.1 bacterium | reverse complement strand
GGTGTAACGCACGGGTTCCTTGCGGGCCCGCTGCTCCTCCTTGACCTGTTCGAGCTCTTCCTTGGTGCAGTAGCAGTGGTAGGCGTGGCCCGAGGCGAGCAGGCGATCGCGGTGTTCCTCATAAATGGCCGAGCGTTCGCTCTGGCGGTAGGGGCCGTGGTCGCCCCCGATGTGGGGACCCTCGTTCCAGTCAAGGCCCAGCCACTTCATGTCTTCGATGATCGACTGTTCGCTCTCCAGCGTCGAGCGTTCCTTGTCGGTGTCTTCGATGCGGAAGACCATGAGGCCGTTGTTGTGGCGGGCGTACAGCCAGTTGAACAGCGCCGTGCGGGCGTTGCCGATGTGAAGCCAGCCGGTGGGCGATGGTGCGAAGCGAACGCGAACGGTCATGATGGGTCTCGATGTGATGTCGAATTCGGAGGTGGAACAAGGCGCGTGCGCCAACCCTTACGGTCGTCGCCTACGTCGTAACGCGCCAGAATGTGATCGGCGCCCGACAGCTGCCCGCGCAGCCACTGCAGGCGCAGGGCTTCGCGTTCGTCGTCGGTCAGGTCGCCGGCAAGCCCGGTTTTACGCTCCCACTGCGTACGCGCCGTGTAAAGCGTGAGCGCCGAAGCCACCGAAACATTGAAGCTTTCGGTAAAGCCGCTCATGGGTATGCCGAAACGCTCATCAGACGCCTGGTAGGCATCGTCGGAAACGCCGAAGTGCTCGGCCCCCATCCAGAACGCCCGCTTCGGCAGCGGGTCGAGGTCTTCGATGCGCGACGTGCCCGGGCGATGATCGGACACGGCAATACGGTAGCCCTTTTCGTGCAGGGCCGCCGCGCACTCCACCGCATCTTTGTAGCGGTGAATCGTGAGCCATTTCTCGCAGCCCCGGGTAATGCCGCGCGAAAACTTGAATTTGTGCTGGGTTTCGACGATGTGCACGTCCTGAATGCCCAGGGCCTCGGCGCTGCGTATGACGGCCGAAATGTTGTGCGGGTCGTACAGGTTTTCGAGCACCAGGGTGATGTTTCTCGTGCGCCCGGCCAGCACGCGATCCATACGGTCGCGGCGTTCCGGGGTGATATGCCCGGCAAGTACGTCCGAAGGCCGTTCGGTCATTCGTACACCGGTTGCAGATCGAAACGATGGGTGGTTTCGATGAAGCGCACCGTGCCGCTCTTCGAGCGCATGGCCAGCGAAAAGGTGCGCGCGCCGCCGCTCTCGAAGCGCACGCCGCGCAGCAGCTGTCCGTCGGTAATACCGGTGGCCGCGAACATGACCTGGCCGCGGGCCAGCTCGTCGCGCTGCCAGATGCGCTGGGTGTCGGCCAGGTTCACCTCGGCCAGCTTGACCTGGTCGTCGCCGCCCTGAATGACGAAGCGTCCTTGAAAGTCGCCCCGCAGGCACTTGAGGCCCACCGCGGCCAGCACGCCCTCGCGGGCGCCGCCGATGCCCAGCAGCATGTCGACGCCGGTGTGGTCGAAGGCCGTGGCCACCGCACCCGACACGTCGCCGTCGCCGATGAGCTGAATGCGCGCGCCCACCTTGCGCACGGCGTCGATGTAACGCTCGTTGCGCGGACGATCGAGCACCACCACCGTCAGGTCTTCGACATACTTGGCCTTGGCGTCGGCCAGGCGGCGTAGATTCTCTTCGACGCTCAGCTGCAGGCTGCACACGCCGGCGGCCTCGGGCCCCACGGCGAGCTTTTCCATGTACACCTTGGGGGCCGGCAGCAGCCCGCCCTTCTCGGCGAAAGCGACGACCGAAATCGCGTTGGGACCGCCGGTGGCGCAGGGCGTCGAGCCCTCGATGGGCTTGATGGCGATATCGACCGCCTCGGGCCTTTCGGCGTCGCCCAGGGTGCAGCCCGTATGCACGGGGCTGCCGTCGACATCGTCTTCGCCGATAACGATTCTACCGTCGATGGCAAAGCCGATAAGGGCCCGCTCGATACCGCGCACGGCGGCCAGGTGCGAGTTTTCTTCGTCGCCGCGACCCACGAGGCGGGCGGCATACAGCGCCGCCGCTTCGGTCACGCGCATGGCTTCGATACTCAGGTTCCGATCCATGAAATCGCTTCGTCCTTATTCTGGCAGGCCCGCCCGTTCCAGGAAACGGTGCACCCGTTCGTCAAATCGAATGACCCGGCCGTCGGCGTCGATGGCGCCGTGCCGTGTCCAACCATCGGCCAGCAGCTCGCCTTCACGCTCGATGCGGTAGGCCAATGTAAACGAGGCGCGTCGAACCTCGGAAAGCGTGGTGTGCACCTGCAGCCGGTCGAACACCCGGGCCGGACGCCGATACCGGCAATGCGCCTCGGCCACCGGAAAGAAAACCGGAACGCCTTCGCGCACGGCATCAATCAGCTCGGGCCCGAACGCGCGCACGTAAGCGCTGCGCCCCATCTCGAAGAAGCGCAGGTACCCGGCATAGTACACGATTCCCATGGCGTCGGTGTCGGCGTAAAGAACGTCGACCGGCGTCGCGTGCGTTCGAAACAACTGCAGTGCCCAAAAGAGTCTATTATAACAATGGTGCCGACGTATCGAAACAGGAAACCCGGTCAACCTGCCTTCGAGTCGGCGGGTAGTTCCACATCGAGTAGCCGGTGGCGCAGGGCGCCACGGACAACGAGATGGGCACGATAAGCCGTAACGAAGAACATTGGGAGGCATGAACGGGACCGCCCAGCTGTGGCGACCACTGCTCCGTGACACAGGTTCGCCTCTCGTCGTCGGCCTCGCCCTGCTCGGCAACGCGACTCGAGACGGAACCTTCTCTCACGGTCCAGAGTGTAAGTAATCATCAACCCGTAAGGGGAAGCGTCACCACGAAGGTCGTGCCTTCGCCCACGCGCGAGCTGACCTCGATGGTTCCCCCCAGAGCTTCGATGATTTCCCGCGTTACCGCGAGGCCCAGGCCCGTACCCCGGCCGGCCGGCTTGGTCGTATAAAAGGGCTCGAAGATATGAGGAAGATCGTCGGCGGCAATGCCCGCGCCGGTATCGCTGACCGTGAGCAGGGCACGTCTCCCTTCCCCCCGCAGCGAGACCTCGATGGCGCCCCGGCCCTTCATCGCATCGGAGGCGTTCAGAAGCAGGTTCACAACAACCTGCTCCAACCGACCGCCCCCCAACACGGTTTCATCGGGTGAAAGCGTGTAGTCGGTGGTGATGGATATCGCCTTGAACGCGGCCTGGGCGCGAAGGCTCGTCACGGTTTCGGCAATCAACGGCATGATTGCGACGGGGCTTTCGTCGTCGCGGCGAACACGGGCGAGCGACAGCAACCCCCTGATCGTGCGGTCGATACGCTGCGCCTCGGCCCGCACACGTTCGACCGCCTCGGCAGCCTCGGGGTCATCCTTCGGCAACAATTGCGTATAGCCCAGAATCGCACTCAGCGGATTGCCGATTTCGTGCGCAATACCGGCCGACAAGCGCCCGATGGCCGCCAGCTTCTCGGCCGACAGCAACCTCTCTTGGGCCTCTTCGAGCCGCTGATAGGCCTCTCGCGTTTCTTCCAGCTGCCGCCGGGTTTCGGCTTCGGCCTCGCGCACCCGCGTCATCAGCCGATTATAGGTAACCGTCAACTCGCCGATCTCGTCGCTTCGTCCCACCGAAAGGGGATGAAAGGTGGCCGCATCGCGCACCGCCGACATCGACTGCGCCAGCGCCGATACCGGCCGTACCACCACCCGCGACAGCCAGAACCAGGCCACGACCAGCAGTGCCACGGCGTTGAGAAACAGATAAGCCAGCAGCAACCGGCCAATCTGCTCGACAAGGGGAAGCGACGGCCGCTGATCGACCACGGCCCGCCAGCGCACACCGGCAGTCTCACCTTCAATGCTCGAGGAAAGCGCGACCGGCCCGTACCACCTAAAGACGACCTGTTTCTCATGTTCCGCTGCCTGGGGAAGACTGCCGGTCGACGTCGACTCGAACGCAATCACCGCCGGAATTTCGGCCGACGCCACGGCTGCAGGCCTTTCACGCTGCAAAAGCTGCTCGATACTTTCGGCCGCCGCGCGTTCTGCCCGATAACGCACGCCGGTGCTGACGGCGTTCATCAGAACGATGGCCGAAAAGAAGCTGAATACGGCAATCAGCAGTCCTAGCTGCAGCAGAAGTCGGGGGCGAAGTCCCATCGAAGTCAAGGAAGACATTCGCCACCAAGCGCTTCAGACGCGACAGGAGCAGTCTTCATGGCGTCGCCGTTCACCCCCGGACACAGCAACGAAGGCGGCGCCGCGGCAACCACGGCATGCCACATCTCGGCAAGGCGTTCACGACCAGCCCCCCGGGCTTCAGCGGCCAGCAATAGTGGGCCCACCTCGCCCCACAATCTTTCCCGCATGGCTATTTCAGCAGCGGCCACGCATTGTTCGGCCGTCAGAGCATCGAGCGATTCTCGAATCAGCGGAAAGGCCAGGCTCAGCAGACCACGCCCCGCCAGGTCGACGCTCAACTCGAACGGATCACGCGCCGCAAGCTTCTCACGCGCTTCACCATAACGTCGTACCGCCTCTTCGACACGAGGCGAGGCGTTCAGCATTTTGTCGAGCACATCGCTCCGATTCTGCAGGTTGCCGAAGACGAGAATGCGCGCAGCATAATCGACAACCGCCTTATCATCGGGAAAAGCACCGACAGCATTGACCGCGCCCTTTACCAACGAGTCGTAATCGAGGCGGTGGTCGTGTACATGTAGGCCACGCATGAGTCTTGCGGCATCCGGCGAGGCATTGAACGTCAGTCGTGCGTATTTCAGCGCCTCGTCGTAATGCCCCGCCTCGGAATAGGCGCGCAGTGCGAGTCTGAAGACGCCCTCTTCTCCCCCCCTGTAGCGCGAGAGGTTTTTGAGAACCACCTCGACATGCTCGATTGCTTCATGGGGCTTGTTCTCTTCAAGAGCAAACTGCGCCAGAAAGACACGAGGCCCCACAAACTCCGGGTAATGCCGAAGCGCACCGGCAAAGAGCGCGCCCGGCGACTTCCACTCAACCAGTCGTTGCACGGTCGCGGTAGCGTGCCCCAGCCCCACGACAGCAAGCAAGCCCCACGCGATCGGGACCGCTCGGCCCGAGGCCTGCGTCAACAATGCGCCGGCGAGAAGGCATAATGCCGCCGCGGCCGTCAACATATACCTTTCGGCGACAATCGCTCCCTCACCGAAGGGTATGACCAGGTTCAGATACGGCAGCAACGTCGCCAGAAAGAGCCCGGCCGAAAGCCTGAGTACGCCCCGCCCGGCGATCAACGCGATGACGATGAGCACCAGCACGGCGATTCCCAGAAGCCCGACCGCCGCCGGCCAAGGCGGTGTCCCTACCAGCACGGAAAGCGGATACGGATACACCAGCTTCAACAGATACAGGCCCAGCGTCTGAAGCGGCAGCCATGCATCGCCCGCCAACGCAGGCGACGAGGCAACAATCAACTGCCGGGCAACCACGTATACAACCGCCAGGCCGAACAGCGGCGCGTGATAGCCGAGCGCACGCATGCGCCCATGCTCGCGCAGTCGCGGGTCAATCGCCAGCCCCAGCACAACCATGGCAACGCCGCTTTCCTTGGAAAGCAGGCCCATTGCCAAGGCCGCCAGAACAGTAAGAGAAGGCCAGCTGCGACTTCGCTCTACATCATTCAGCAACGCGTGGGCATACAGCAACACGGCGGCTGCAACCAGCAGGTCGGGTAATGCCGAAATCCAGGCGTAAGCCTCGACGTTCGTCGGAAAGACAAGGAAAAGAGTGGCGACGCCCGTGCTGACGACGGTCGAAAAGAAACGGCGAGAAAGCAGAAACAACCCAGCGGGCAGCAAGGAGGCAACGAGAAGGTTCAGCCCCCTGAGTGCACTCGGCTCCCAGCCCGAAAGATTGCCCACCAGCCACCAGAGCACCTGCGGCAAGGGGCGATAGTAATCACCCGCAAACCGGTTGCCGAAAAGCGCGCCGGCAACCGCGTCGCCGATACCGCCCGACAAGGTGGGGTTGCCGCGAAACAGAAAAGCGTCGTCCCAGAAAAAAGGCGCCGACAGCGCCAGCAACTGCAGTGAGACAGCAAGAACGGTCAGGCCGCCCATGACGACGAAATCTCTGGTCTTGAACCGGTCGAAGAACAACGTGGCCTCCTTTCTGGGTGCATTCAGTAAACCGCCGAACGCCCCCATGGTGCAAGCAGCGGGCCTGCCGCCTTCCCAGCGAGTCCAATCCCCATCCTTTATCCCCCGGAAAGGTTTGCCACATTCGGTCAAAGTGCCCCGATTGAGACGAATGCCGCCACCCGCCCTCGCTCCTGCAGCGTAACCCCCTGTTTACCTTACGGTCTTTGGCTACCCGCGCTTGACACTGGCATATCGGTTCAATATGATATAAAAGCTTTTTCAGTAGGGGAACACTGGTATGCCGCAATTTGAATGGAAGGGCACGAACCGCTCGGGACAGGCCGCGGCCGGCGTCATCGAGGCGCCGAACCAGGCCGCCGTAGAGCAGGCCCTGCGCGCCAAGAGCATTACGGCCAGCTCCATCAAAGAGAAGAAGGATAAGTCGAAGGGCGGCAAGTCGGTACCCCTGCGCGACATGGTCATCTTCACCCGTCAGTTCGTGACCATGATTGAAGCGGGTCTGCCCATTGTGCAGTGCCTCGAGATTCTCGGCAATCAGCAGCCCAACGCCAACTTCAAGAACGTGATTCTCGACGTCAAACAGAACGTCGAGACAGGCGCGACTTTCGCCGACTCGCTTCGCCGCCATCCGAAAGTCTTCGACAATCTTTACTGCAACCTGGTACAGGCCGGTGAAGTCGGCGGTCTGCTCGACAACGTGCTCGGCCGACTCGCGGTTTACCTTGAAAAGGCAGACAAGCTGCGCAAGGAAGTCAAGGGAGCCTTGACCTACCCGGTCATTACCCTGATTATTGCCGTCGGCGCCGTGGCCACCCTGCTTATTTTCGTTATTCCCACGTTCGCCAAAATGTTCGCCGACTTCGGCCGCGAACTGCCCGGGCCGACGCAGGCCGTTATCAATCTCTCCGACTGGTTGCGCGCCTATATCTTTTACATGCTTGGCGGCATTGCCGCGGTCGTCGTAGCTTTCAAGGTCGCGATCAAGAACGAAAAGTTCCATTACGCGGTCGACAAGGCCCTGCTTTACATTCCCCTGTTCGGCGACCTGATCAAAAAGAGCGCCGTGGCCCGCTTTACCCAGACGATGGGTACCCTGCTCGGCGCCGGCGTTCCCATCATGGACTCGCTCGACATCGTGGCCTCCGTCGCCGGCAACATGATCATCGAAGAAGAACTGCTGAACGTAAAAGCCGCCATCGGCGAAGGTAAGCAGATGACCGAACCACTGAAGGCAAGCGTCGTCTTTCCTTCGATGGTCGTGCAGATGATCGAAGTCGGCGAGCAGACGGGCGCCATGGACTCCATGCTGAACAAGATTGCCTCCTTCTACGAAGACGAAGTCGAAGCGGCGGTCGGCGCCATCACTTCGGCCATCGAACCGGCCATGATGGTGTTCCTCGGCGGTATCGTCGGCTGGATTCTCATCGCCATGTACCTGCCCATCTTCACAATGGCCGGTTGACACCGGCGCAGCCCTGACAAAAAGCGGCAGCCCCCCGGCAAGATGCCGATTTTTGTCAAGCAAGTTGCGAACGGCCGCTGGACAGGAGCTCTGTGAACGTTGGCACGGTTTCTGCTCTATACACAGGCGACAACCTCTTTTTCCCGAAAAGGTGAC
>JAWLBW010000222.1:0-7787 GCA_041687475.1 bacterium | reverse complement strand
GAAGACGTGGTCACGCGCTACTACGACTTCCGCAAGGTGGCCATCGACCTCATCGCCAATTTCTACAAGGAGCAGCGTGCCGACCTGGTGCCGATGCTCATTGAAACGGTCAACCGGTTCTTCACGGCCGACACGGCCGACGAGAAAATCGAGCCGCTGACCGAAAAGGAAGTGCGCGCCTACTACCGCGAGGATGCGTGGATCTGGCGCATCTATCTCGCTTTTCGCAAGGTCGACCGCGGTCTGCACCGCTTGTTCGGCAAGGACTATCCCTACGTGCTGCCGGCGAAGATCAGGCGGTGACTCGTGGTGCACGGCTGCACGGTGTGATACTGACGCGTGATTTACGGTTGCACGGGGTGATAGGTGATAGGTGATAGGTATCGTGCAGCACGGTTGCACGGTTGTGGCCTGTGGCCGGTGGCCTGTGACCTTCCGCGACGCTCTGCCTGCCATTTTCATCTCTGACTCCCCCTGATTCGATAGCTGTTCTGCTTTGCCGCCCGATTCGAAAATTTTATCTGATTCTGTAAACACGAGTTTCCACGCTTCTTGGGTGAAGCGCTTTCCGAATCGAATACCCTATGCCTGGCGTTGGTATGATGCCTGCAGGCGATAACGTCAGGAGGTAGACCCCATGCTGAACAATCGATGGCTATCCGTACTGCTCCTTTCCGGCCTGGCGGCATGCCAAGCCGAAGTTTCCCAGGTGAATACGGGAAATAAGAAGAGAGACACCGACAAGCCGGTGGCGAATCGGCCCCCGACGGCCCCCGTGGTCGATCTGCAGGTGGTCGAAGAGGGGCGCACGGCCCGCCTCTATGCCGTCATGGTCTCGGAAAGCACCGACCCCGACGGCGACAGCATCGGGTATTCGTATGCCTGGTATCGCGATGGCGAGCCGGTCGACTACCCGGCCGGGCAGACGGAAGCGGTGGCAGAGATTCCGCCGCGGACGGGGGTGCACTTCGACGATGAGGTCGTGAGACAGAGCTGGAAAGTGGCGATTACGGCTAAGGATCCATACAACCATGCCGTAACTGCGAGCGCGATGCGTGACCTTACGCTTGTGAACGCTTGTGACCCGTTTCCGCACGATGTATCTCCCGAGCATTTAGGCGAGAGCCCGGAAGAGTGGGCGCTTGTGTTTTTCGTCGACTGTAAGGGTGAGAACGAATTCACCGTGCATCGCGATGAGCCTCTGCCAAGTCTGGGCGATGGGCTATATCTCGAACTTGAGAATTCGGTCCACACGCACATGCTTGGAGAAGAGCCCGCATTCAAACACTTTGTTGATGGGGTTATCAGGCGTGTGACCCATGCCGGCGTTAACGACATCGCCTTCAATGGTGAGACGTATCGGTACGAAGGCGGGTATGTGCCGTTCCCGTTGCTTGACAAAATCTGCCTCGACATTCCGCTTGTCGGGCCTGTGTGCCTGAATGCGTTCGCTCTTTCTACCGAGGCGAATGATGGGCGAATTTTCGATACCGGCCCGAACGTGCTGGAGCGAAGGAGCATCAAATGGTGGGAGAGAAAAGCCGGAAGTTTCTCGCTTCAGGCGCTTCCTGAAGACTCTGATACCTATGACTTGAGCCTTGATCTGGGTACCTCGGTCTTAGACATCATTTTCGAACCACCCATCGATCCGACTGTGCGTGATGTCTGGAGTAACCAGGCAGGCTATTCGCCCCAGAATGATCTCAGTACTTACCTGAAAGCTGTGGGATCGCTGGTCACGAAATTCCTTGTGAACATGGTGATCACAGTCTCGGAGGATAGGAAAACTGTTGGTTTTGCGCTTCGTACAATTGTCGTGGGCAACGAGTTCTACGTGCCGTTAGAATCCGGGCCTTACTGTAATCACAACCTCGGCACGGTGGGAAGCTGGGGGTTGCCTTCTTTTTCTCCCAGGCCCTTTGATGATACAGGCTCGCCCATGTACCCTGGTTTGATTTCGGACACCGTCGGAGGCATGCAGGTTCTGCGCGATTACTATGCAAAGAACACCTTTCCTTATCCCCACCTTGAACCATCGCCTTCGGGTGGGTCGGGTGCCGGACGCGATGGCCTGAGCGCCTTCACTTCGCCCTACGCCTATGATTCGGCAAAAGGGTTATGGTCAGATAATCCGAATAATTGCCGACTACCCGCCGATGCCTGTGATGTCGAAGGCATTCAGGATGGTGGGCCTGAGTTTGGCGGTGTCAGCGCCAACTGCGAATACCCCAACGTCTCCGACGACGGCGACGATGCAACTTACAGAACTTCGGAGCAGCTGACGTCGATAATACCCTATATTACAGGCGAATTTAGGGCAGACCTCCCTTCCTGGGGCAAACGAGCTGCCGAGAGTCGCGCGGGGAAATGAGCGACACGGTAGACCTGTATAGCTACGACGATTATCGTCGGTATCTCTCCGATTGGATGGAGGCGAAGGCGGCTGCCGGCCTGTCGATGCGTTGGTTCGCTCGGCGGGCTGGTTTCCGCGCGCACAATATCATGCAGCTCGTCATTCAGGGCAAGCGTAACCTGACGCCCGACAGCATTCGCAAATTCACGGCGGGCCTGGGGCTCGACGATGGCCAGTCGCGCTATTTCGAAGACCTGGTGCTCATGAACCAGGCACGCACGGCGCGCGATCGGGCGCATTTCTACCAGCGCCTCATCCGCCATCCGCAGCGGAAGGAGGCGCGACCGATGGAGGCGGCGCAGCTGTCGTTCTTCGGCCACTGGCTGGCTCCGGTCATCTTCGAGATGATAGGTTTTGCCGACTTCCGCCCGGAGGCAGGGTGGATAGCCGCGCAGTTCGAGCCGCCCCTCGATGTCGATGAAGTCGCCGAAGTCATGGCCGGGCTTCTCGAGTCGGGCCTTGTGGCCACATCTACCGATGGTGCCTGGCGTCAGGTCGAACCGCAGATTGGCTCGGGCGACGACGTGCGCAGCGTTCACCTGTACGCCTATCACGAACGGGCGCTGGAAAAGGCCGCCGACGCGCTGCACGCGGTGCCCGGCGAGAAACGACACTTTCACGTGCTTACCGCAGCCATGCCCGAGGGCGTGTTGCCCCGCCTGGTCGAGCTGGCCGAAAAGTTCGAGGCCGATGTCTGGCGAACCATTGAGGAGTACGACGGACCGGTCGATCAGGTGGCGCAGATCAGCCTGCAGATTTTTCCCACATTGCGGCCCAGGGGCGTCGGACCGCTGCGTCCCCACAATGCCAAGGGGAAGGGGAGGGGCCGATGAACTGGTTCAGATTGGCGTGCCTGCTCGTGCTGACGGCCTGCGGCGTGACGGCCGGTAACCCCACCGGCGGTGGGGGAAGGCGTACGACCTATCTCGTGGCCGGCACCATTCAAACCCTGGAAAGCCCGGTTCGAGCGGCCATGAACGTGCAGGTCTTCGATGCTTACGGCAAGGCGGTGACCTACACCACATCGGCCACCGACGGCACCTACGCCGTAGCCGTGAGCGCCGAAGGTCAGTACGAGCTGCAATTCGGACCGGCCTATCGGCAGCAGGTAGCCGTCATCGGCGACACCCTGCTGAACGTGCTGTTGCCGCTGCCGGCCGCGCCGGGTAACCTGCGCTTCGTCGATATCGGACCGCGCGACTTCTGTCTGCTGTGGAAGGATAATTCCGGCCTTGAAGCCGGTTTCGTCATCGAGGGCCCGCGGGGCTACGAGGCGCCCGCCAACCGTATCGGCTTGCGCGAGTACTTCATCAATTACCCCTACGGCGACGACGGGTTACCCGACTATGTCGAGGCCGCCCGCCGGTGGAATGCGGCGTTCGTGGGTACCTGGCACATCCATGGGTGGAATGAGTACGGCGTCACGGTTTCGACATCGACCGATGTTTCTCCTTACCCAGAAGATAAGTGGACATCGGCCGAGCCGCCGGTTGAGCCGCCGGAACGGCTTCCCCCCGATGCCGAGAGGGCTTTGTGCCTGTCGGTCGAGCGCAATGCCGGGAAGCCGGTGTTCGTGTTGCCCTGAACTTTCCCCCTGTTCAGATGTCGGGAATGGGGCTATGGTAGGTGAGTAGAGCCAGATTTTGAGTCTGGCCCGTCTTCCCCATACACCTTCCCGCTGTCGCATGGACTTTACGTTGACCACGCCGGCGCTGTTGTTTCCGGCCATTTCGCTGTTGTTGCTCGCCTACACCAATCGTTTTCTGGCGTTGGCGTCGCTTATTCGCAACCTGCACGGGCGTTGGCAGCAGCATGGCGAAGAGTTGGTCATGAAGCAGATTACCGCGCTCCGTTATCGCCTCGATCTCATCAAGTACATGCAGGCCGCGGGGGTTTCGAGCCTCTTTCTGTGCGTGCTGTGCATGTTCGTTCTTTTCGCCGGGGCCACCGGTGTGGGCAAGATCATCTTCGCCATCAGCCTCATTCTGCTCATGGCCTCGCTGGCGCTGTCGGTACGTGAGATTCAGCTTTCGGTCAACGCCTTGAATCTGCAGCTGAGCGACATGGCCGGCGAGCGGGGAAAACGAGGCTGAGGGCCGAGAAGACACCGCTTTCAGGCGGGAAAGCTATACGGCCGTCGGTGGTGTCTTGCCTGGAGGATGTTCGAGCGGAAGCTCGACGGTAAAGGTGGTTCCTTTTCCGGGGGTGCTTTCTACATCGATACTGCCGCCGTGAAGGGCGACGATTTGTTCGGTAATGTAGAGTCCGAGGCCGAGTCCGCCGAAATAGTCCGATGATACCGCTCGCTCGAAGCGGCCGAAAATGCTCTTCTGTGCTTCAGGCGAAATGCCGATGCCCTGATCGCGCACGTGCAGCACGGCCCTGGGTCCTTCGATGTGAACCCGCAGTTCGACGGGGTTTCCGTTTCCGTACTTGAGGGCATTCGACACCAGGTTGACCAGCACCTGCTCGAGGCGCAACCGGTCCCAACAGCCGACCACTGGCCCGTCGGTCGTAAGCTGCAGCGATTCGGGCGGTTCGGCTTCATAGCGGTCGACTACTTCACGCGCGAGCTGGGCGAGATCGATATACTCGGGGTCGAGTGAAAGGCGACCGTTCTGTATTCGCGAAACGTCGAGCAGCGTATCGACCAGACTGTTAAGCCGAAGTGCCTGCACCTTGGAGCGTTCAAGCTTGGCGGCAAACCTTTGGGGCGTGCCTGTGTTGCGTTCAAGGTCGAGCAGGCTCGATTGCAGCTGCAGCATGAGCGAGGTGAGGGGGGTTCGCAGTTCGTGCGAAGCGATGGAAAGAAACTCGTCACGCAGGTGAATGGCCCGCTCGAGTTCGTCATACAGTCGGGCGTTATCGAGCGCCATGGCCACACGGTGGGCGAAGTCCTGGGCCAGTTCGATCTCGACCCGGCCGTAACGACGTTCGGGTGAAATTGCCACAAGCACGAGGGCTCCCAACGCGCGACCTTTCGTAACGCAGGGCACGACCAGTGCCGATGAAAAGCCCAGCTCCCAGGCGGCGCGGGCGGCATCTGTGTGAAGGTTCGCCTCGAGCTCGGCCGCTTCGACCTGGGGCACCAGAACCCATTCCTGCTTTTCAATGGCGCGCCGAATGTAGTTGAGCGAGCTTACGTTGAGTCGAAGCGACGGCAGAAGTTCCTGCCCCCGTTGCTGCTTTTCGGGAACGCGATGGGTAAACGAGGCGAGCGACAGGTTGCCGTCGTCGTGCAGCAACTCCAGCACGCACCAGTCGGCAAGTTCGGGAACGGCGAGTTCGACTGCGTGTCTTACGGCGGCCTCGTGGTCGAGCGACGAGGCCAGCGTCATACTGGCTTCGGCAAGAAAGCGCACGCCCTGCGCGATTCGTTCGCGCTCGTGTATTTCGCTGGTGAGCTGGCGGTTCGATACCGCAAGTTCCAAACTGCGGGCCTCGAGTTCGTTGTTGGCGTGATCGAGCGCCTGAAACTGCGTGCGCAGGGCCGCGCTCATGTCCTGAAAGTTTCGAATGAGCGTGTTCTGCTCGCGAACATAGGCAGTGGGCCAGGCCAGGTTGTCGCTGCTTTGCAGTCGTCCGGGCAGGTCGCGGGTGGCCCGCGCCAGGCGTGAAAGCGGGCCGGTTACCCTGTGCGCGAGAAGGCGCGCCCCCACGAGTGAGAGAAGCGTCAACCCCAGCATGATGGCCAGACTGCGCATGTAACGGCCGGAAAGATAGCGCTGGTAGGGCGCAATGGAGGTTTCCAGGATGAGCGTCCACCCGTCTTCGCCGACAGCGAACCGCTTTCCGTAGAACGATTGGCTCCACCGTATCATGGCCGAGTTCGACGCGCCTTCGGGCACGCGTTGATAAAGATCGGTGCGTACGGGCTCGACCGAATCGGCAGGCCACACGTGAAGGGGCTGATAGTCTTCGCGGGTGCTCGTGATGACACGGCTTTCCCGGTCGAC
The DNA here is from genome assembly GCA_041687475.1 of bacterium. Taxonomy (GTDB): domain Bacteria; phylum J088; class JAWLBW01; order JAWLBW01; family JAWLBW01; genus JAWLBW01. The sequence goes on along the minus strand of JAWLBW010000222.1, from coordinate 1,418 downwards.
CAGCGTCATTTCGAACCCGGCGTTTTCGGCCATTCGGTCAATTTCGCGCTTGAGCGACGAAAGGTCGATGGCGCCGAGGGAAAAGCCTGCGAACACACGGTGGCGAAAGATGGGGGCGGCCATGATGACGATGGGTTCATTCGTGCCGCCCCGACCGCGGAAGACATCGGATACGAACGGTTGCCCATGCCGGCGCAACCATGCGAAATAGGGTCGGTCGGAAAAGTTCAGCCCGAGTGTCTCCTCGCCGGCCGGGTTGACGGGCGGATCGAAGGCTATCGCCGTGCCCCGGGTATCGGCCACGTACATGTTGTGCAGGCTGGGTAACGAGCGGCGAATCGACTCGGTCGCGAGCTGCAGGTCTTCGCCATCCAGGTTTTCGGCCAGACGTGCCAATTCGACGACGGCTTGCAGATGGCCGTTTCGCCACTGGGAAAGGTGGGCCGAGATTGCCTGTCCGCTGGCGCTTAGTTCGGTAGCCACCTGCGTTTCGAGGGCCCTGAGTTCCGTGCGGCTGCCGACAATGGTGAGAATGAGCGTCGGCAGCAGAACGAGGGCGACGAAGGCCATGAAGAGTAAGTGGTACAGCGAAGGGTGTCTGTCATGGCCCGCGATCCGTTGCAGGACCGGAAGCTGCACGAGCAGCAGCCCCGCGATGAGGGCATTGAAGATGCCGTTGACGGCCTGCTTGAACACGATGAGCCAGGTGTTGACCGAATCGAGGCCTACGCCGAATCGATAGCTGGCCCACACCAGGGGCATGCCTATGAGCAGCCAGTACAGCGAAACGAGCAGAAGCAGATTTCGAGAGACCCGATGAAGGCAGTAGCCCGCAAATACGGCCTCGCCTACGAGAATGAGCGCGGCATAGGGATGGCCCCATATCGCAATGGTATAGCTTCCGGCTATGAGCGCCGAAAGGCCGCCCGACCAGGGGCCGAGCAGGGCCGAAACGAGTAGGACGGCAATGCTGCCGAACATGAAGTCGACGCTGAAGAAAAGGGAAGTCTTCAGCATGTTTCCGACCAGGCCGGCAGCCGTGAGGGCAAGGAAGAGAAATGTCGCTTGGTACCTGTTTGGCATGGGAAGCCGTCATTCTATCGCACCCGGTAACTCTTGCCAAAGAAGAAAGGGGGAGTTGCCGTTGCCGACGCAGGCCCTTATACCGGTCCGCCGGCTTTCCAGCCGGCTCCGGTGCAAGTGTACCCGGTCCTTCCGCGTGGTTGACGCAAGCCCGCGTTCCGGTCCGCCGGCTTTCCAGCCGGCTCTGGTGCAAGTGTACCCGGTCCTTCCGCGTGGTGGACGCAGGCCCGTGCGCTGGTCCGCCGGCTTTCCAGCCGGCTCTGGTGCAAGTGTACCCGGTCCTTCCGCGTGGTGGACGCAGGCCCGTGCGCTGGTCCGCCGGCTTTCCAGCCGGC
>JAWLBW010000221.1:3232-7798 GCA_041687475.1 bacterium | reverse complement strand
TCCACGTGACGCAAGAGCCGGCTGAAAGCCGGCGGACCAGAAACGGTGGGCCGTGGCTTACGAACAAGTCCACTCTCCACGTGACGCAAGAGCCGGCTGAAAGCCGGCGGACCGGGACGGTGGGCCGAAAGCCTGCCGGTCTGAAAGTCCGAAAGTCTGCCGGTCATCCGATCCGAAGATTCTTGCGGTAGACCTTCGGTACGGCAACCAGAAAGTTGAATTCCAGATGGAGTTCGAAGCTCGGCGCGGGGTAGCATCTCTCTGCGCCTCGGCGTCGGAGCCTGCCCTGAGCTTGGGCGAAGGGTGTATCCTCTTCACGTGCTGGAAGAGCCGGCTGAAAGCCGGCGGACCGGGGAATGGGGGCCGTGGCTTACGAACAAGTCCACTCTCCACGTGACGCAAGAGCCGGCTGAAAGCCGGCGGACCGTCCGGTCGTCCGGTCGACGGAAGGTCCGACAGTCTGCCGGTCTGAAAGTCAGACAGTCAGAAAACCTGCCAGTCAGACCGTCGGCCGCGCAGCACGCCTCTCCCCTTCACCCCATCTCAAGCTCTCCCGCTCGACGGCAACCCGTGCTGCCCGTGCGCTGCCGCACTATCCTACACGTCTGCGGTCCGGTGCGTAAGTCTACGACAGGTCGCTTGCCGGAGCACCGTAACACCCGCCTCTGAAGCGGGGTTGCTGTCGCATTGGCATCATTCTTGCCATTACGTATGAGCATAACCAAGGGAGGTTCCGACATGTCTACGTCTTATCCGGTGTTTCAGTCCTTTGTTACGTCGTTCGCACAAGAAATGCGGGCCGAGGGGCACACCGGCCATTGCGCCTTGTATCGTATGTCGGAGGGTGGACCCGTGCTCGAAGCCGAAAGCGGTGCACCCTTTCACGACGGTGTCGAACAGCGCGTGCTTGTGCCGGCCCTGCGCTCGACGAAGCTTTATGTTACGCGCGTCGGCACGCCGAACGGTAACCTGCTTGCCGCGGCGCTTCCGCTCATTCAGGGAAACCGGCAGGTCGGTATTCTGCTCGCGACCTCATTGTGCAACGGCGCCGAAACGCCGGCCTGGCTGCAGGCCCTGCGTAATATGGAGCGCAGCGGGTGGGAACGGTTCTGGCAGCGTGCCCTCGAACGTCGCCGTCAGCGTCCGGTCGGCCGCATGCGCCCCGCCACCGCCTGAACATGTAGCCCGTCGGCAGTGCCGAAGGCCGGGCAATTCCGGCAATCATGGAGTCGGGCATGGGGTGATTCGTGAGATGGGTAGCCCGTCGGCAATGCCGACGGGCCCGACTATCCTTCCATCACGGGGCTGGATTCCCCGCATGCGAAGCGAAGCAGCCGGATGGCTGCGATCCACCCGTACAGTCGTGCGGTACGGGGCAGCCGGAAGCGCTGACATTCCACCCGAATGGGTATCCGAAATCCTTCCGCCCGTGGTCTGAAGGTCTGAAGGTCTGGGCCCGTGAAGCGGCGGATCACGGAAGCCGTTCGGCGATGGTGCGCAGGGCGTCGCCGCGCAGGCGATACGGCGTCCACTCGTCTTTGGACTTGGCGCCGATCGATTCATAGAACGAGGTTGCCTTTTCGTCGGAGGAAAGCACCATCCACTCGAGGCGGCTGCAGCCTCGTTCCAGGGTGAGGCGGCTGAGGTAGGAGAGCAGTCGCTTTCCCACGCCCAGGCCTCTTGCCGATGGATCGACATACAGGTCTTCGAGGTAGAGACTGCATTTTCCCCGAAAGGTAGAGTATGTCTGGAAGAACAGCGCATATCCGGCGGGGGTGTTGCCCGCCCAGGCGATGAGCGCTTCGGCGTGGGGGTGGGCGCCGAACAGGGCGTTATGCAGGTCGTCGGCGCTGACGGTGAGTTCTTCGCCGACGTCGAGGTGATGCGCCAGGCCCCGGATGAAGCTCAGCAACAGGGGTATGTCGCCCGGCTTGGCGGGTACGATGCGAATCTCGGGCTGCGTGTCCATGGATAAGAATATTATAGGTCTCTTCGGCTGCCCGGGGAATGCCCTCTGACAGTCTGCCGGTCGGGTGGCGCATGTGGGCCGGAGCGGCGAAGCTGCGATCCCCGTGCTGCACGTTGGGCTTCGACGAGCTGAGCCCGAACGGCCTGCAACCGTGCTGCACGCGGCTTCCCCCTCTCCCCATCGCAAACTCTCCCATTCGACTCCGGCCTCTCGACGCGGTTGTTGTTGATTACCCCCCGGATAATGTTTCCGCAAAAAAGAAGGCCCCGCGGGAGATGCCCGGGGGCCAGATGGTATTTCTACCTTTCTTTTCCCTTCAGCCGCCGCCGGCGAGCCAACTGGTGAAGCCGTAGTAGATGGGTATGCCCGCCAACAGGTTGAAGGGAAAGGTAATGGCCAGGGCCGATGTGAGGTAGAACGCAGGATTAGCCTGGGGTATGGCGACGCGAACCGCCGCCGGCGCCGCGATGTACGAGGCGCTGGCCGTGAGCACCGCCAGCAGGGTTGCGCCGCCTGTCGAAAGCCCCGCCCAGAGGCCGGCGGCCGAACCCAGCATGCCGTGCACGAGCGGTGCGGCTATGCCGAACAGGAGCAGGAAGCCGCGCCGCGTACGGAGGTCGCCCCACCGGCCGGCGGCCATGCGACCCAGTTCGAGCAGGAACAGGGCCAGTACGCCGGCGAACGGCGCGCCGAAGAACGGTTCGACTTTGGCGAAGCCTTCCTTACCCGAGACGAGTCCGATAAAGAGCCCACCGGTCAACAGAAGAATGCTCTTTCCGAAGACGACTTCGCGCAGGGCCTCGGAGATGTTGCCCTCGACACCCTCGTTCTTCTGCTTTACGCGGAAAATGAGCAGTGCCACCAGAATGGCAGGCACTTCGAGAATGGCCATGAGGCTGGGCATGAAGCCTTCGAAGGAGACCCCGCGCGATTGCAGAAAGCCCATGGCCGCCATGAAGGTTACGGCCGAGACCGACCCGTAGTGTGCCGCGAGAGCTGCCGCATCGGCGGTGCTGAATTTGCCCAGCCGCTTGATGACAAGGTAGCTCCAGAGGGGAATGGCCGCCCCCAGCAGCACCGTAATCGATGCCGGTTTCCAGAAGGCGGCCGGGCTGGCTTCGGCAAGCGCCGCGCCGCCTTTCAGGCCGATGGCGAAGAGAAGGTAAATCGAGACGGCGTCATACACCGCCTCGGGCACCTTGAGATCGCTGCGGGCGATCCCGCCCGCAGCGCCGAGGAAAAAGGCCAGCACCATCGGTGAGAGAAAGTGCTGGGTAATGAGTTCGGCTCCCAACGCTTCAACCCTTCGAGCGGCCGAGGCCGGGGGCCGGGGCGCCTACGAGACAGGCCATGTTGCCGTGGGGATGGCTGTTTTCATACATGAGCTGGTGGGCAAGCGGAATTTCGTCAAACGTGAAGGTTCGCGAAAGGCAGGGGTCGACCTTGCCTGACGCAACCAGTTCGTTGAGCGCGGCGCATTGTTCGTCGTTGGCGAAGTGCGAGCCCTGCAGGCGCTTCTGGCGCATCCACAGGTAGCGCAGGTCGACGGTTGCGTTGTAGCCCGTCGTGCCGGCGCAGATGACCACCATGCCGCCGTTCTCGCAGACGTACATCGAAGTGGGCACGGTACTTTCGCCCGGGTGTTCGAATACGATACGCGGATTTTTCTTATCGCCCACTGCGTCCCATATGGCTTTACCGAAGGCGCGGGCTCCTTTCGTCCACGCGTTGAAGGCATCGGTGTCCTTCCAGTGGGGCAGCATGCCCCAGTGATCGAAGTGCTTGCGGTTGATGACGCCGACGGCGCCGAGCTGTCTGCAGTAGTCGACCTTGTCGTCGCTCGAAACCACCGCAACCGGCAGACCGCCCAACGCCTTGACGATCTGAATGGCCTGGGTGCCGAGTCCGCCGGCGCCGCCCCAGATGAGCACGACATCGCCTGCTTCGACCATGTGCGGGGCGAAGCCCATCAGCATGCGGTAGGCGGTCGCGCCCACGAGCATGTAGGCGGCCGCCTCTTCCCAGCTCAGGTGGGCGGGTTTGGGTAGAAGCTGGTGCGCCTGCACCTTGGTAAACTGGGCGAAGCTGCCCCAATTGGTCTCGTAGCCCCAGATGCGGTTGCTCGGCGATACGATGGGGTCGCCGCCCCGCTTGATCCACGGGTCGTTCTCGTCCCAGATACCGCAGTGCACGACCACGTGATCGCCCACTTTGACATTGGTGACGCCTTCGCCCACCGCCCAGACGATTCCCGAGGCGTCGCTGCCGCCGATGTGAAAGTCGTCGGTCGACATGGGGTCGTGCCCCTTCTGCCGCGCGCCGATGATGTCGACCGGCGTGCCCAGCCCCGCCCACACGTTGTTGTAGTTCACGCCGGCGGCCATGACAGCCACCAGGGCCTCGCCGGGGCCGATTTCGGGAACGCGCACTTCTTCAATTCGGAAGGCCTTGTTCGGTTCGCCGTATCGCTCCTGGCGTATGACCTGGGCGTACATGCGGTCGGGTACGACGCCGACGGGCGGCAGGGTTCCGATGGAGCAGGGTGCGTCGGTTTGCAGCGACATGGTTCTTTCCTCTTTGGTGGGTGTCAATAATGG
>JAWLBW010000221.1:0-3222 GCA_041687475.1 bacterium | reverse complement strand
GCCGCGGCGCGTTCGTGCAGCAGGGCCGGCTCGGATGCGGTTACCGTGACGTGGCCCAGTTTGCGGCCGGGGCGCGGCGATTTTCCGTACAGGTGCGTGTGTACCCCTTCGAGCGCAAGCAGGTTTCTCATCGGCGGCAGACGACCTATCAGGTTGAACATGCACGAAGGCGAACGCACCGCCGCACTGCCCAGAGGCAGGCCTGCGATGGCGCGTACATGGTTCTGAAACTGGCTGGTCTCGGCGCCTTCGATGGTCCAATGCCCCGAATTGTGCACGCGCGGTGCGTATTCGTTCACGAGCAGCCGGCCTTCGGTTACGAAGAACTCGATGGTGAGCACCCCCACGTAGCCGAAGGCTTCCAGTATCCGGCGAGCGATGTCGCGGGCCTGTTCCGTGAGTGCAGGCTGAAAGCCGATTGCCGGTGCCGACGTCTGCACGAGTATGCCCCCGGCGTGCCGGTTCTCGACCAGGGGATAGAAGACGGTTGCCCCGTCGTAACCGCGGGCGCAGACGATCGACGCTTCGGCTTCGAACGAAATCATGCGTTCGGCTACGAGCGGAGCGCCGCCGGCCAGCGTCTGCCATGCTTCGGCGTGAAGCCCGGGTGTGTGAACGACGAACTGGCCGCGACCGTCATAACCGTGTCGACGGGTCTTGAGAACGAACGGATAGCCGAGCTGCTCGCCCGCGGCGGCGAGGGCCGATGCATCGTCGACCGCGACGAAGGGGGCGAGGGGAATCGCCTGTTCGACCAGAAATTCCTTCTGAAGCAGGCGGTCCTGTGCGGTCGCAACCGCCTCGACCGGGGGATATACGGGTACGGCAGCGGGCAGGCCGGCCAGAAACCGGGCGGGCACGTGCTCGGTTTCATAGGTCAGCACGTCGCACTGGCGGGCCAGCCGGTTGACGGCCGCGCGTTTCTGCAGGGTGCCGCCAGTTACCCGGCCCGGCGCTACAGGTGGACTGCCGTCGCCCAGGAATGTGAAATGCAGATTCAGCGGCGTGCCGGCAAGGGCGAGCATGCGTCCGAGCTGGCCGGCGCCGAGTACGCCGATCTTCACCGGGCGACCTCCTCGTCGGAAGCGACGGGAGAGTGGGGTACCGATTCGGTCTGTTTGCGCCGGAAGTCGGCCAGGGCGCGTGCCCGGTCGGGGTTGCGATCTGCCAACATGGCGGCGGCGAACAGCGCTGCATTGATGGCGCCGGGTTTGCCCACGGCAAAGGTCGCCACCGGTACGCCGGCGGGCATCTGCACGATGGAAAGCAGGGCGTCGATGCCGTTCAACGCGGTGGCGGGCACGGGTACGCCCAGAACCGGCAGCGGGGTAAGCGCGGCAAGCATGCCCGGAAGGTGCGCCGCCCCGCCCGCGCCCGCGATGATGGCCCGAATGCCCCGGCCTTCGGCCTCACGGGCGAAGCTGTACAGCCGATCGGGTGTGCGGTGCGCCGATACGACCCTTGCTTCGTGCGGAATGCCAAGCTGAGTCAGGGTTTCGGCTGCATGGGCGAGATGTTGCCAGTCGGAACGCGAGCCCATGGTTATGGCTACCAGCGGGCTGTCGTGAGGGGATGCCGGATGCATGTCTTTTCCTTTGTAGTCTATATCGTGAAATAAAAAGCGCGAAAAAATTGTCGTTGTTAGCGCAAAAAAAAGGGGAACGACATGGCCGCCCCGGGTCTTTCCTTTCTCAGTTCAACCCAGCAGGTCGAGAAGCTCCTGAACGGGATGGCCGCTTTGGGCAGGATGCCGCATCGGACGATTGGGGTTCAATTCGTAAAGATTGTTGCGTCCGTCCCGGAATCGAGAGATGTACCCGTCGCTCTCCAGATCGGCGATGATGCGTTGTACCGCACGCTCGGTTATGCCGACGACCGTCGCGATTTCCCGGGCGGTAATGTGCCGGTTTCGAGCGATGCAGAGAAAAACCTGCGCGTGATTGGTAAGAAAAGTCCACTTTGACATGTGTGATTATCGTATCACGAAAAATATGTCGTATGTCAAGGCAAAATGCGGCCGCAACCATCAACCCGTGAAGATGCGAACCTGCTCGAACTGGGGATCGCCGAAGTCGGGCAGGGTTTTCTTCCTGACCGAGGTAATGGGGCGTAACCCGAAGGACGCCAGGTCCGGACGTCGGGCCTCGCCCACCAGAATCGTCTCGGCCCGAGCCCTGGCCAACGCGATGAGCCCGAGGTTACGGGAATCGTAGAAAACATCGGCCAGGGTCATGAGGTCAATGCGTTCGTCGATGCTGTCGAGGTCATCGGTCAGCGCCAGAGTGACCCCGTTGGCGGCGGCATTGGCGCGGCAGGCGGCCAATGCCAGCGGGTCGGTATCGGCGGCGTAGACGCGGCGGGCCCCCGCGCGGGCCGCCGCAATGGCAACGACGCCCGAACCCGCGCCCAGATCGACCACGGTGCGGCCGCGTACGACTTCGGGGTTTTCGGTAAGGTGGTCGGCAAGAACAAGGCCGGCGGCCCAACATAGCGCCCAGTAGGGAGGCGCGGCAGCCACGCGAGATGCCTCGTCGGGCGCAATGGGCTTGCCGGCGCTTTCGTCGTCAATCAACCAGAGTCGCAGGCCCGAAGGACCGGGTAGTGCGCGCAGGGCCAACCCGAAGTGTGGCAGTGTTGCGTGCAGGGCGCTTCGCAAAGCGGCGACGGAGTCGGAAATATCCAGCGTCGATTCCAGCATCGGTTCAGTTTCTGTGCATATCCATACCGAACCTTAGTTGTACCATCTGTGCGTCAACCGCTGCGAGGCCCGGGGCTGTCGAGTTCTTCGTTGGGGTGCAGCTCTTCTTTCGGGGCCAGATCGTGATCGACCTCGAGGCCCGGACGCGGGTCACGTCCATATTTGCGCACCGCCTCGGCGGCGGCCTTTCGCAGGGCATTGAGTGATGCTTCCTTCCGACGCTCTGATTCGTTCATGTTTCCACCTTTTTGCGAATCAATCTGCAGGCCGGTGACGTCTTGCGCGAGGGAATGCGCTTGCCCCCCATACTTCGTTCATGAAGCGAATTGTCTACTGGAAGAGAGTCACAAATGAAGTAAGGTAGAGGCATGGTAAGTGTCGATCGTCGCCGCATACAGCCACTCGGCATCCACCCTGTTCGCACAGGACCGGTCGTGTACTGGATGAGCCGCGATCAGCGTGTGCTCGACAACTGGGCGCTTCTTCACGCCCTCGAACTTGCCGCGGAGCGCCGACAGCCCCTG
>JAWLBW010000220.1:6307-7798 GCA_041687475.1 bacterium | reverse complement strand
TCTGGCTCGAAAGCGCCCCGAGGTGGAGATCCGGCGCCCGTAAAAAAGGCGCCGTACCGGTAAGCGCACCGGCAGTTTGCGACGAATGAATTTTTGCGGTATGACAATGACATGGCACCGGTCACAGGCCGCAGTGCCCTTTTTATCGCAGGACAGTTGATTGACGCGTCAATCAACTGCTGGCTCCAGGCAAAGCGATTGATTGACTCATCAATCAGGTATTCGAGGGCTTCCATGAAAAACCGTTCTCTTTCTCTCGCGCTCCTTCTCATCGGTTCCTTATCGGTCGTGACCGACGCGACCGCCGCCGTGACCACCTTCGGTGTTTCGCCCAGCGCAGCCGCCATCGGCGACGGGCGCCTTACCGCCCAGATCTCGCCCGAAGGCACGCTGACCTGCATGCGGTGGCCGAACGCGACCTTCTACGAACATGTCAACTACAAAGCCGGCATGTGGAACGAGGAAGACCGCACCGAAAACGCCTGGGGCAAGAAGCATCTCGGAGCAGACTCGAACTCGGGCCTTTTCTCGGGCATTCGCTACAGCACGGGCTCGACGGTCGAAGTGCGCTGGTTTCGCGATAGCATTGCCGTCGCCGACTATCACGACACGGCCGGCGCCTTCGCCTACGCCGCCCCCAAGTCGAACCGGCTGGTTGCCACGTACAGCTTCGATAATGGGCTGGTGGTGGCCGAGGAAACCTTCAATGTGCCCGACAGGCCCTTTCTCGTGCGCACGTACCGTCTCGTGCAGATACCCGAGGGGCTGAGCGACTTCAACATCATCGTCTTTGCCAACCCGGCTCTACGCACCGAACATGGCGTGTACCAGCCCGCGGGCGACTATGAGAACGATGACGATGCCCGCTTCGCCACCTTTGCCCTGCCCGAGCAGCAGGCGATTCTGACGGCACTGCCCCGACCGTTTTCGCGCGCGAGCCTCGACGCACTCTCCGAAACGGCGCCCGTCGAAGAAGTGGCGTCATTCGTGGCCGCCGAGATGCCGAAGTGGCGCCCGGGCACCTACTTCGCCCAGGGCGGCTCGGTCGACTTTACCGCCTGGCAGGTCGGCAGCGACGCCACAACCGACGGCGCCGAGGGCGCGCAGGATGCATACCAGGACGCACAGGACGGTTTTCTGAGCGGTAACAGCGTCGCCATCGATCACGAAACGTCGGCCATGCTCCTTCCGCTCGGAACCGACGAAACCATCGCCTGGTACGGCGCCTTCGGCACCACGGCGACCGACGCCCTGACGAGCCTGGCCGAAGCCCAGGGTACGTCGCCGGCCACACTCGCCCAGGAAAGCGACGACTGGTGGAGCGATTGGCTCAAGAATGCCCACGTTCCCTCCGACGAAAAAGGCGCCGCCCTTGCCTACCGTGCCCTGATAAGCATTCGTACCGGCATGGATCCGGAAAGCGGCGCCATCGTGGCCTCGACCAGCTGTCAGCCGCCCTACAATGTCGACTGGCCGCGCGACGGGGCCTTC
>JAWLBW010000220.1:0-6297 GCA_041687475.1 bacterium | reverse complement strand
ACTGGAAATGAACGGGTTTGAAACCGAGGCCGACAAACACGCCCGGTTCTACCCGAATATTCAGTACACCGAAGACGGACAGGGACTATATGCGACCGACAAGGTCGGTCGCTTTCCCATGAACGCCTTCGCCGACTACGTGCCCGGCGGCCCCATTGACTGGGAAATCGACAATACGGGCTTCGCCCTGTGGGTCTACCGCATTCGCGCCGCCTTTCTCAGCCGGCGTGATCCGGTCGCGGCCCGCGCTTTTCTCACCGATATTCGCGAATCGGCCCTTCTTGCGGCCGATCTACTGCGCGACTGCCGAGACGACACGAATAGCCTGCAGTGCCACGCCAATGAAGACGACAACCCGGGCTTCACCCAGGGCTTTCACGGCGCCATCACCACCTGGCTCGGCATGCGCTCGGCGGCCGACATCTTCGAGGCGCTGGGCGAAACCGAACGTGCCGCCACCTATCAGGCCCGTGCCGACGAGCTGAATGCCGCCATTCGAACCGAGTTCAAGACCACCGACATTCATCCCCAGGGACTCGGTTGGTCGTATTGGCCTGCGCGATTCTGGAATGAAGACGATGCCGACGTACACAATGACGCGGCGGTGCGCATGATGGAAAGAATCGAGAGCGAACTCATGAGCGAGGAAACCAACGGTTCGCAGTACCTTACCAAGGCCACCATTGCCCTGCTGACCGAGCCGATGCGTACGCCCGATACCGAAGCCTTCGCGCGCGAAGCGCATACCTGGTACCTGAACAAGATGGCCCGGCAGGACACCCTGCACCTGTCGGAGTTCACCAGCTACTACGACATCGACGGCGACGGCGCCAAAGAATACATCAACCACGTCGCCACGCCCCACATCTGGGCCCAGGCGCTGGTTTACCTTTCGCTCATGGCCGACGAAATGCCCGAGCTGCTCGAAGAGCCTGCCATCGTCAAGGCCGCACCGGCTCATGACAATGAATCGTCAGGCTGCGCCTGCCGTACGGGCTCGCAGGCCAATCCGGGCGCCATGCTTCCGCTGGCCGCGGCAATGGCGTGGCTCCTGCTTCGCCGCAGACTCGACTGACACCACGGTTCACGCCGACAAAGGCGCATCTACCCCGGATGCGCCTTTTTTTTACCAAGCACCAGCCGCCGGCCTGTATCCTGCGCCTTTCGGGTGATCGCTCTCACACGGCATGCCATAGGGCCGCACTGTCGACGTGCGCGGGCACGGCAGACGGTTGCCCGGCAGAGGCCAACGTGTCTTGTAACCGGGGCAAACCGTTCGATAGTCTGTTCAGGTCAGGTTGTACGCCGACCGACAGTTCTGGCCGACAGCTTTGGCCCACTGCTTTGGTAAGATTTCATGCCCATGCGTTCGCCCGGAAAAACCGCACTGGTCGTTTCTGCCGGATACTTCCTGCTGGGGGCGACCTTCATTCTGACGACCGACCGGCTGCTTTACGAGTTGCCGACGCACCTCGCCTTCACGGCGGGTACCGTCAAAGGACTGACATTCGTGTTTTTCAGCGCAGCTATTCTGCTGGCGCTCAGCTACTACCATGGCTGCCGCCAGGCCAAGGCAATGGCGGCGCTGCTCAGGCAGGGCCACGCGCTCATCGAAGCCGAAAAGCGCTCGCATACGGCCATGCTTGCCGCAACAGTCTCGCACGACATCAACAACATCGTCAGCGCCATGAACCTGAACATCAAGGCGTTGCTCATGGAACCGGAGATCGCCCAGGAAGTCAGGGAAATCGCGACCGACCTCGACCAACTGTCCGACCGTCTGGTCGCGCTCACGGGCCGACTTCGCCCCGTCGAACGTCAGGCACTGACCTGGTTTCGCCCCGACGACACAGCCGCAGACATCGCAGAGCTGTGGAAACGAAGTCGTCGCCTGAATACACCTTTGCAGATCGAGCGCGGTCCGGTCGAGGGCCGGATATACGGCAATCCGACGCTGCTCGAGCAACTCGTAGGCAACCTGCTCGTCAATGCCTCGGACGCGGTCAGCGACGGCAGCCCGATCGTTCTGCAAATCTACGGCGAAAACGGCGCTTTCGTGCTTACCATAACCGACAAGGGCTGCGGTATATCGCCGGAGGCAGAGGCCCGCATCTGGGATGCGCTCTACACCACGAAGCCGGACGGAACGGGCCTTGGCCTGGCCATCGTGCGCGAGGCGGTCGACAGCTTCGGGGGATCCGTTGACGTAAACTCGACGCAGGGAAAAGGCACAACCTTCCGTGTCGAGCTACCGTTGGTCACGGCAAAGGCATACCAATCGCATCTTCACGATGCTTCGCCCTTCCCGCTCAGGGTGCCCACAACCGTCAAAACTCTAACCGAAGTCTGAAGCTCAAATCGCGATAGCCTTCGGGTGGAATCTCGACGTACCACACCGCCTGCTCGCCCGCCGTCTTTGCCCGAGGTTGCGATTCTTCGAGAATGGTGGCCCGACCGGGAATCTGCTCGACAACCTTGACCGTGCGCTTTTCCTTGCGCGCATTCCGCACGGTTATACGCCAGGCCGCTTCTACTCCTTCACGTCCGTTTCTGTCGGGCGCCAGCCGCTTCCAATCGGTCTGCACGCGGGTGGCGGTCAGATCGAAAGCATTTCCGAGCTGAAGCGTCGCTGCGTCGTCGACGGCCACGTGTGCGATGCGGTCTTCACCCAGAAATACGAGGGGACCGTTGTCGGCGCGCTGGTAAAACCGAACGGTGCCCGCCGGCAGGGGCTGTCCGATTCCGCGTTTCTTCGTGTTGGCCACGCGCAGAACGGTCTGCACGGGCAGGCGTGCTTCCTCGGTCTGGGGCTGCCAGGGCTCAAGGCGGTCGTTCAGCACGAACTCGCGGTCGTACTCGGCTTTCGGAAAACGGGCCAGCGTGTAGCGGCGGGTCTCGGCATCGGCGAGGGCAACCGGCTCGTCCACCTCATATACGTAATATTCGCCCACGGCGGTCGGCGTGCCGCTATCGGCCACGGCAGAGTCGGCCAGCTTCAATTCACGGGCCGTAGCCATGGGCACGGGCCGGGCAGCGCGCACCAGATTGGGCTCGCCCGCCACGAGGCGAAGATTGGTTTCGGTGAATGACTCGCCGGTACGGTTCGTGACGCCCGCAAGCACGTCCCATTCGGCCGGTCCGCCGTTTTCGGGCAATACCACGACATGGTCGGCCTGCCACGAAAGGCCGTGGGTCAGATAGTCCATCGCGAAGGTGTCGGCCCTTCCCCCCAGACGCAGCAAGAGCACCGGCTCGGGATGCAGGCCGGGCGGAAGCTCGTAATAGGCAATTTCGTCGGCTCGGTACGGCCGAATGAGGTCGCCGGTCTGCACCACCGGCCCCTGCGCCGAGAGCAACACGCCTTCGCGCACCCGTTCCTCACCGGTGTCATCGTTGGTCTGCACCACCGCCACCCGGCGTCCGACGGCCGCCTCGAGCAGGTTGCGGGGATTCAGGATGTCGAAGCGATAGGTCTGCTCCCGCACCTGCAAATCGCTACGCTTATCACCGGCGCGAACGAACACCGACTCGGGCATCAGGTGCTCGGAAACGTCGCCGACCACGAGCCAACCGTCTTTTTCCACGCGGGGAAGTCTGCGGCGTTCGTGCACCAACCCCAGATCCTGCTGATACACGGTGAGCGTAACCTGTTCACGCTCGGCCGAACGGCTTACGACCGGCTCGGCGCCGGTTACGGGAACGGCGGTGAACAGAAGCACGCCCAGTGACAATGCACTTTTCATACGACCTCTCTTATACCGGTTTATCGTACCACCGGGAAATGCTCAATCCTCAATCCTTCATCCACAATCTGGACGGTGAGTCGAGCTTCAACCAGGCCATTCGTTTACCACAGCAGACTGCGGATTCGTGCATGGGGCAATTCCGTCTGCTTCAATGATTGGTTATTCCGGCGCGGGAGGCGTCGGTTGCAAGGAGAAACGATGACGACGTTGGGTACGCCGCTCCGCAGGGGAGCCACGAAACTGTTGCTGCTGGGTTCGGGTGAATTGGGCAAGGAGGTCGCCATCGAGGCGACACGTTACGGGGTCGAGGTCATTGCCTGCGACCGTTACGCCGACGCGCCCGCCATGCAGGTGGCCCATCGCTCCCACGTGCTCGACATGCTCGACCCCGCCGCCGTGCGCGCGGTCATCGAACGCGAGCGCCCCGACTTCATCGTGCCCGAAATCGAGGCCATCGCCACCGGCGAGCTCGAAATGCTCGAGGCCGAGGGCTTCACCGTCATTCCCACCGCCCGGGCCGCGCGACTGACCATGGATCGCGAGGGCATTCGCCGCCTTGCCGCCGAAGAACTCAAACTACGCACGGCGAAGTATCGCTTTGCCGACAACCTTGACGAGCTGCATCAGGCTGCCCGTGAGCTGGGCTATCCTTGCGTCGTGAAACCGGTCATGTCGTCGTCGGGCAAGGGCCAGAGCGTCATTGAGAAAGACGAAGATGTCGAAACCGCCTGGGACTATGCCCAGACGGGCAAGCGGGGACGCCAGCTACGCGTCATTGTGGAAGAGTTCATCCACTTTCATTCGGAAATCACCCTGCTGACCGTTCGTTCGGCGCAGGGCACGTACTTCTGTTCCCCCATCGGGCATCGGCAGGAAGGGGGCGACTATGTGGAAAGCTGGCAGCCCCACCCCATGACCGAAGCCCAGCTGCGCGAAGCCGAGGACATCGCGAAAAAAGTCACCGACAATCTGGGTGGAAGAGGAATTTTCGGCGTCGAACTATTTCTGGCCGAAGACGGCGTGTATTTCTCCGAGGTATCGCCGCGACCGCACGACACGGGCATGGTCACGCTCATCACGCAGAACCAGAGCGAATTCGCCCTGCACTTGCGCGCCATTCTCGGCCTGCCCATCCCTAATATCGACCTCGTGCGGCCGGGCGCCAGCGCCGCCATTCGGGCCACGGAAGAAGGCCACGCGCCACATTACTCCGGCATTGCCGAGGCGCTGGCCGAACCCGATACGCAGGTGCGCGTGTTCGGCAAGCCGTCGATGACGCCCAAGCGCCGTATGGCCGTGGCGCTCACCCTCGACGAGACGGTCGAGAAGGCATGTGAGAAGGCCGTGCGGGCGGCGTCACGGGTTACCGTGCAGCACGGGGAGTGAACACGTGCAGTACGGATGCACGGTTGTGGCCGGTGGCCGGTGACCGGATTCTTGCCGCACGGTTGGCGGCACCCCCGACGTGCATCACGGATGCACGGGGTGAGAAGTGATAGGTTTCGTGATGACCGGCGACACGGTTGTGGCCTGTGGCCAGTGGCCGGATTCTTGCCGCACGGTTAACTGTTGACTTGACGTGCAGCACGGATGCACGCGCCCCCTCGCCGGGTTGCACGTATGCAGTACCCCCCGGGGGGGAGTGGGCACGGATGGTGTCCGGTTGCTGGTTGTCGAGGTCAGGAGAAGACAGAGGCTCGCCCTGACTGCCATTATTGCGGCATATAGCGCAAGGATTCCGGCAGGATGGAAAGCAGCTTCCGATCAAGCGTCCACAGTTGCGCGCCTTGCTCGACCGTCACGGTGACAAGTACGGCATCAATCAGCCCGACCCCTTGCCTGATCCATCCGTTCCGACCTGAACGCAGGCCTGCTTCCACCCACAGACCATCTATGTCTGCCCGGGGAAGGTTGCGCCAGTAACCAAGAAGAACGTCACGCTCATACTCGGTACGCGCCCCCTGAAGGAGCTCTCCGAAAATCGGTTCGACCGTGAGCACGCTTGCCTCGGCCAGTATATCTGCAAACTGCCCGGCTATCGCAGGTGTTCCCCGTAAAAACTCTATCCAGACCGAGGTGTCAGCGAGGATCATCCGTTCCGGCGACTCAGTTCGCGTATTCGCCTCGCGTCGGCCCCTTCCAATTGCAGCGGCCTCTCAGCAATCTGCGCATTCAGCGCCTTTACGCGCTGAAGCTGAATCCACTCTCGAACCGCTCGGAGGAGCGAACCCGTTATGGTTCGTTCTCCGGTCAGTTCCTGAAGCTCTCTGACGATTTCGTCGGGAATAAGTGCCGTCACCTTCATACGGCCAATATACGATATCGAATCGTATTTTTGCAATGGTAGCCGTGCTTTACGGGCCCCCTCACCGGCCCGCACGTACGCAGTACTCGCCGGGGGGGAGTGGGCACGATCTGGACGGCGGTCGGCGGACGTCGGACGTCGGAATAAGTGGTAAGGACAAGACATGGGTACCAGTTTTATGCCAAAACATAGGTACCAGTGTTTTAGTTAGCCCACTTGTTTCAATGGACTTATTAGTTGAGCATC
>JAWLBW010000219.1:0-7953 GCA_041687475.1 bacterium | reverse complement strand
CTCCCTCTCCGCCATATCATTCCGGTAGCCCGCACCGCAGCGGGTTGCCGGGTTTCCTTTCTCTTCTTCGCACCACCTTCCGACCGTGGTAGTGTAGAGAGGATTGTATTCGACCCGCCACCGCCGCCCTTGCGGCCAGAGATGGTGGCCAGGTCCCGCGCGAGGCGCGGGCCGTGAACCCCGCCAGGCCCGGAAGGGAGCAACGGTAACGGCACCGGCTTGCGACGCGGATCAGCCTGGTCACCTTCTGTGTCCGCAGCGGCGGTATATCTTTGCCCCGTTTCCGGGCCCCTTTCCCCGCCCCTCCCTGACTCGACCGGCCACCGGCTCTGCCTCGAGTGTTACTTCGATCGGCAAGCGGGCATCGTGCCGACGCCTTCGTTATACTGTTCGGGCCGGTTCCGGCCACCCTCCGGTCGCGAACCATGTTGTAACATCCATGTTCCCTTCCTGATCCGAGGGATGCGCCATGAACTTTCGCTGGAAGATGCTTTTCTCCGCCGCCATTGCCCTGACCCTTTTGAGCGGCAATACCGAAGCTGTCGGCGCTGCCGAGGTCACCGTCGTAGACGCAAACGGTATGCCGGTGCCCCGGGCAATGATTTCGCAGACCCTGGTCGACCCAACAACGCCCGATATTTCCGACGGCGGCTACGCGCAGCCCGGCCGCCCCTTCAGGGCCGATCCGCAGGTTACCGTCTTCACCGATGAATACGGCAAGGCATTGCTGCCGAAGCGGGAAAGACCGGTACATCTGCGAGTGCGCAGGCCGGGCTTCCGTGACGTCGAGAGCGAAGCCGGCGGCAGCGAACCGGTTCGGCTGACAATCGCACGTGAGGACGATCCGATTTCACACGCCGCAGTGAAGCCATCGAACATCTGGCTCGGCGCGCTGGAACTGGGCTCGGTTGAAGAAAAGCAGCATTTCCAGATGCAGTGCGGCTTCTGCCACCAGATCGGCAGTCCCTTCATCCGCACCGAGCGCACACCCGACGAGTGGAAGGAGATCATCGACCGCATGGTGCGCTACGGCTCGCGCCTGCCGACCGATCTGCAGAAGAAGCTGCCCGAAGTCCTTCCCGCCGAGTGGAACCGGCTCGAGGCCAACCCCAGCGCACTTGCCGCCGAACCCGCCTGGCGCGATGTCGATAAGCTGCGCATTACCGAATGGCCCCTGGGCGACCAGTTTTCGCAGATGCACGACATGATCGTCGGCCAAGACGGCCGCGTGTGGATTGCCGACAACATTCAGGACCGCCTGTACGCCATCGACACCACGAAACACTCGGTCACGGTTTACAAGATTCCCCACCGCGACGGCGAGGAGAACGGCGGCCTGTTGGCCGGTCGCATGGCCGATTTTCCCCGTCACGACAGCACCTCGAACGCGCACTCGCTGGCGCAGTCGAAGGTCGACGGCCACATCTTCATTACCCCTTCGGCCCAGCGGCGCCTGGTCGAATTCGACCCGCACACCGAAACCTTTACCCTGCACGAGATGGATGAGGGTTTCTACCCGCACACCATTCGCATCGACCAGCAGGACAATGTGTGGTTCACCCTGGCGCTGTCGAACCAGATTGCACGGTTCGACCGAAAGACGGGCGCGTTTCGCCTGTACGATCTGCCGGCGCGCGGCCGCAAGGAAGCCCTGCTGACGAATTACATGCACGTCGTGTTCAAGCTCATCGGCTGGGGCATACCGCTGCCGAACATGCTGGCCATTGACTGGGACGCCACCGGCACGCCCATGCCCTACGGCATCGACGTCGCGCCCGACGGCACGGTCTGGTTTGCCCGCCTGCACGCAAGAGACATCGGCAAGATCGATCCGGTCAGCCACGAGATAACGCTCATCGAAACGCCGTTCCTCGGTCCGCGCCGGCTGCGCGTCGACGCCCAGGGCAATCCGTGGATCGTTTCGTACGGCGAATCGCTTCTCGCCAAGTACGACCCGGCCACCGGGAAGTTCACGAGCTACCCCCTGCCGGTCACGCCCGAAGGCAGCGAAACGCCCTACGCACTGGGCGTCGACAACGCACGGGGCATCGTCTGGGTCAACGGCAACCAGTCCGATTCGCTCTACGGCCTGGATATGACGCGCGAAACCTGGCGCCACATTCCGCTGCCGCGCAAGCGCACCTTTACCCGCGACATCGACATTGCCGAAGACGGCTCACTGTACACCTCGAACTCCAGCTTCCCCAGCTGGCACATCGAGGGCGCGCAGCCCACGTTGATTCGCATCGAACCGTAAATTCAGGCGGCGCCGGCGCAACCGCGGCGGTGCCGTTCCACTTACCTTGTCGGCCTTGCCCGCCGGCGCAGTGCGATTCTCCACAGCGAACCGCTCAAGACATTCCCCTTCAAGTAATCTCCTTCCGGCTAACCGATGATACTTCGACACTGGACGTTCTTTCTTTCCTGCCTGCTTGCCTTTACGGGCGGGCACATCGTGAACTACTCGGTCATCATCTACTCGCAGGAAGTGATCGGCAGCGATCTTCTGGGTGGAATCGGCTTCGGCCTCTGCTTCGGTCCGCCCCTCATCCTGGGGTGGTACGCCGGCGTGCTGCTCGACCGCAAACCGCCCGCCGGCATCATTCATGCCGCCCAGGCACTCTTCGTGATTGCCGGACTTGTATTGCTCAGTGGACACCTGTTGATGCCCGAAACTGCGCAGCGCATTCCCTTCGTACTCGGAGCGGCCTTGCTGGCGGGCATCGGCTGGTCGTTCGTGTCGCCGGCGCGCATGACCGTGCTGGGGCAGCTGGTGGAAGCCTCGGAGCTGCACCGCGCATCGCTCATCTTCAACCTGCTGGTCATGCTCGGCTTCGGGCTGGGGCCGGTCGCCATTTCCAGCCTGCGCCAACTCAGCGACTGGCCGGCGGTCTTCGTAACCGCATCGACGCTGTTCCTGGTCGCATCGCTGCTGCTCATCGGCACGTCGACCCGTCCGGGACATCGTGAACACAAGCCGATTCTGGTCGAAATCGCCGAAGGCCTGCGGGCCGCCCGCAACAACGCCCTTATCGGGCAGCTGCTGCTTTCGGCGGTGGTCGGTTACATGCTCATGGGGCCGATGCAGGTGCTGCTGCCCAAGCTGGCGCGCTTCGAACTCGGTCTTTCGGAAATGGAACGCGGCGCCTTTCTCGGCACGCTGGCCCCTTCGCTCATCGTGGGTGGAATCGCCTGTCTTGCCATCGCCTCGCGCCTGCCCAACGGTAAGACCATCTTCGGCGCCACGGCCCTGGCCGGTCTGCTGTTCATGCTGTTCGGCAACGTAGGGCGGGCGGCCCCCGCCTTCGTGCTGCTCGGCGCCATCGGTATTATCGGCGGCATTGCCATCGGGCTTATCGTGGCCGGCATTCAGGCCAATGTCGAAGAGAACGTGCGCGGACGTATTCTGGCCATGTACACGATCATTTCCCAGGTCATGCCGGCTGCGTCGGGCCTGCTCGCCGGCGTGCTCATGCACGCCATGGACGTACGCCGCGCCGCCTGGGCCTGCGGCGCAATTCTCGCCGGCGCCGGCATCGTGAACGCCGTGTGGATGCGGAGGCTGCGGCAGTATGAAGGAACGGGGGAAGATCGCAGATCCCAGATCGCAGATCGCAAAACGGATCCGGTAGGGTGAAGGGGGATTGGGATCGCAGATCCCAGATCGCAGATCGCAGATCGCAAAACGGATCCGTTGGTGAAGATTCGTCACATCTTTTACATCGAGTTGCC
The DNA here is from genome assembly GCA_041687475.1 of bacterium. Classification (GTDB taxonomy): domain Bacteria; phylum J088; class JAWLBW01; order JAWLBW01; family JAWLBW01; genus JAWLBW01. The sequence continues at coordinate 4,221 of JAWLBW010000219.1, read as the reverse complement.
GGTGGCGCAGGGCGCCACGGATCCCTCGTTGGCGCTCGGGACAGGCGCTGAGATGGGCACCATAAAACCAGACTTAACGAAGAGCACCATACGGCCGGGATGAACCTGAACGAGACCGCTCAAGCTGTTGCCAAGCAGTGCCCGTGACCCACGTGCGCCTCTCAGAGCCTGTGCTGAGCGAAGGCGAAGTATCGGCCTCGCCCTGCTCGGCGGCGCGACTCGAGACGAAAAGCTTTTCCGTGCTCGAAGTGAATTAGGGATAGCGGATTGTGGATTTGCGTAGCAGGTTGAAGACCGAAACCGAAGAGGTGCATCGGCGGCTGGAGGCGAGGCTTCCGCTGCTGTCCGACTCGCTTTCGACCACCACCTACGTTTCGCTGCTGACGCGTTTCTTCGGCCTTTACCTTCCCCTCGAAAGGGCTATTGCGCTTCATCCCGCGGCTGCACTGCCCCAGCTCGACTTTCCCCGGAGACGAAAGGCCGACCTTATCAGGAAGGACCTGGCCTTTTTCGGTTTCATCGGCGACGATATTGCCGGGCTTCCGCTCGCGGCCGGGCTTCCCCATGTGGAAAGGGTCGAAGATGTGTTCGGTTGCCTGTACGTGACCGAGGGTGCCACGTTGGGCGGCGCGCTGATCGGAAGACATCTACAAGAACGCTTCGGATTCACGGCTGAAAGCGGAGCCGCCTTCTTCCACGCCTATGGCGAGAGACGGGGCGCCATGTGGAAAGCCTGGCGCGAGGCACTGGCGGCGCTTCCCCCCGAAACCGACGGCGATCGCCTCGTTGCCGCGGCCCGGGCTACCTTCGTCGCTTTCGAGCAGCATCTCTGCGGCGGGTTCATGTCATCTTTCCCAAGTGTGGAGTGAAGGCTTCCGTTCGCGGCACTTGAAGGCCGTTGCAACGGCGGCGCCGCGCCGTGCAGGCGGCGGCATATCCTGCTAAGCTGATGAATTGCCTCGTACCAGCGGGGTAGAATCCTTTTTTCGTGTGCGGAACCCGGGTAACCGGGCGCCCCCATTCGACTCGTACCGAACCATGGCTTATCTCGTACTCGCACGCAAATGGCGACCGCAGACGTTGGAAGACGTGCTCGGACAGGAGCATGTCACCACCACGCTCCGTAACGCTATCGCCGGCGACCGCGTGGCGCACGCCTACCTGTTTACGGGCGCTCGCGGCGTAGGCAAGACGAGTTCGGCGCGCATTCTGGCCAAGGCGCTCAACTGCGTGAACGGCCCCACGGTAAACCCGTGCAACGAATGCGAAAACTGCCGCGAGATTACCGAGGGCAACAGCCTTGACGTGTTCGAAATCGACGCCGCCAGCAACACGGGCGTCGATCATGTGCGCGACCTGCAGGAAGGTCTGCGCTACATGCCGAACAAGAGCCGCTTCAAGATTTACATCATCGACGAAGTGCACATGCTGTCGACGGCGGCGTTCAACGCGCTGCTGAAGACGCTCGAAGAGCCGCCCGCCCACGTGCGGTTCATCTTTGCGACCACCGAGCCGCACAAGATTCCGGTTACCATTCTGTCGCGCTGCCAGCGCTTCGACTTCAAGCGCATTTCGCGCGGCGGCATCGTCGAGCGATTGTCGCGCATTCTGAGCGCCGAAAACGTCGAGTTCGACGAAGAGTCGTTGGCGCTCATCGCCCGCGAAGCCGAAGGGTCGATGCGCGACTCGTTGAGCCTGACCGACCAGGCCCTGTCGTTCGGTGGGGGACGCCTCGACGTGCAGACGGTCATTTCGGCCCTCGGCATCATCGACCGCGACATTCTCGGCCAGGCCGTGAGCGGCATTCTGCACGGCGACGCGCAGGGGCTGCTTGAAATCGTCGACCGCATTTACGATTACGGCTACGACGTTCGCCAGTTCACCAAGAATCTGCTCGAGCACTTCCGCAACCTGCTGGTCGTGCGGGTGGCGAGCGATCCGTCGCGCCTGGTCGATCTGCCGGCCGAAGATCTGGCCGACATGAAGGCCATGGTCGACGAGCAAACGGTCGACCGGTTGCACCGCCTGTTCAGCGCGCTGTTGAAGCTGGGCGAAGACGTGGCGCGCAGCGCGCATCCGCGCATGGTGCTCGAGGTCGGCCTGGTTCGGTTGGCGACCCTGGGTCCGCTGCAGCCGGTCGAAGAGCTCATCGGCAAGATTCGCGACCTGGCCAACCGGCCCCCGCCCATCGCGGGCGGCGTCGGTACGGCCGCCCCTGTCGGCCATGGCGCGCCGTCGCATGCGGCGCCACCGCCGCCGATGAGTCGCGACATTCCGCCGCCTCCGCCGCGGCCGGTGCCTTCGCGTCCGAACGTCGATGCCGGGGCGCCGCGAGAAGGGGGCCCGCGTCAGCCCGCGAGAGATGCACGTGAACAACGTCAACCCGCCAAGGGCGGCGACGACGACGGCGATCTTCCGCCCGCAGGGGCCGGCGAGTCCTTCATGGCCTACCTGCGTCGGGTCAACCGGCGACTGGCGGCCATGCTCAACTCCATTCAGGTCGAAGAGAAGTCGGGCGGCGTTATCGTGCGCGTTCCGGCCAATCAGACCTTTCTGATGCCCATGCTGCAGAACGGCGGCCCCTCGAAAGAGCTGCAGGCCGCCGCCGACGCCTTCCTCGGAGCAAAGGCATCCGTTACGATTACGACAGGGGCCCACGTTGCCGCGGCCGAAGCGCCCGAAAGCGAAAAGAAGCAGCGCGTTCAGGAACAGCAGAACGTGGGGCGGCGCAAGCAGGAGGCGGTCGATCATCCGTTGGTCGATGCGGTTTTCAAGGTTTTCGGCGGGGGCAGTATTGTCGAGGTACATATGCTGACCGAAGCCCTGCCGACGCAGAACGATTCAATCGAAGAGTAGGAGATAAACATGGCACGCGGTGGTTTTCCGGGTGGTGGCGGCTTCAATCCGCAGCAGCTGATGAAGCAGGTCCAGAAGATGCAGCAGCAGATGGAAAAGGCCCAGGAAGAGCTGAAGACCAAAGAGGTCGAGGCCACCGCGGGCGGCGGCATGGTTACCGTGAGCGTCAACGGCGCCCAGGAAATCGTGCGCATCAAGATCGAGCCCGAAGTGCTCGAGGGCGGCGACATCGAAATGCTGCAGGACCTGGTCGTTGCCGCCGTCAACGAAGGCATCAAGAAGAGCAAGGACATGCAGCAGGAAGAGCTCGGAAAGATTGCCGGCCCCGGCATGGGCGGCATGGGCGGTATGTTCTGACCGGCATTCCGGCGCTCTGCGAATTGCCCGACGGTTATCGAAACGATTTATGGTGACGCGCCCCGTAACGGGGCGCTTTTCCTTCCATGTCCGACCCGATTCAGACACTCATACACGAGCTTACGCGGTTGCCGGGTATCGGCGAAAAGACCGCGACGCGGCTTGCCTTTCACATTCTCAAGACCCAGGCCGAAGAAGCGCGCGGCCTTGCCCGGGCCATTGAAGAGGTGAAGGAGAAGGTGCGCTTCTGCGCGCGCTGCCACCACCTGACCGGCGACGAGGTGTGCCGCATCTGCGTCGACCCCCGGCGCGAGGGCGACCGCATCTGCGTGGTCGAAGAACCGCTCGACCTCATGGCCATCGAGAAGTCGCGCACGTATCGGGGACGCTATCACGTGCTGCACGGCGCGCTTAGCCCCATCGACGGCATCGGCCCCGAGCGCCTGCAGATTGACTCGCTGCTCAAGCGCGTTTCGGAAGAAGGCGTGCGCGAGGTCATTCTCGCCACCAATCCCTCGGTCGAAGGCGAGGCCACGGCCATTTATCTGGCCCGCGTGCTGCGCTCCCTCGACATCCAGATCACCCGCCTCGCCCACGGCATACCGATGGGCAGTCACCTCGAATTCATCGACGAGCTTACGATCGGTAAGGCGTTCACGAACCGGCGCACGATCTGAACGTGCAGTACGGTCGGACGGGCTGACTTTCAGACCTGCAGACTGTCAGACCGGGGACGTGCGGAACGGCTGACGGTCAGACTGGGGGACCTTCGGAACGGCGCGGTTCCGTTCGGGCTGAGCCAGGTCGAAGCCCTTTACGTGCTGCACGGGCGGCTGCCGAGTTGCCTTGCGGCAGGTGTGACCGGCAGACCTTCAGACCTGCAGACTGTCAGACCGGGGATCACGGCAAGCACGGTCGGACGGGAGGTTCCTCCCTGCGCACGCCGACGGCGTGCTCCGGTCGGAATGACGGTCCACCGTGATAACATCGGCTCGCACCTTCGGTGCT
>JAWLBW010000218.1:0-7975 GCA_041687475.1 bacterium | reverse complement strand
CTATCATCAATCACTTGGCCGTGTCAAGGTTTTTTGTTTCCCGTCGCTTCGAGGCGTTGACCTCGCTGCCTTCCGCATATACGTGGAGGCGACAGCGTACGAGAACATCAGGCGCTCAACGAATCCGGGTCGAAACGCTGCGACTGGCGCGGTCGGCCTAAATGCCGGCCTGCACCTTCGCGCGACCCATACGGAACAGATGACGAGGTAGGCACTCGCTGCCGGTCGCTTCAAAAAGACTGCGACCCATACGGTACGCCTCGGTATTGAAACACCAGCGCCCGCGCATCTGATTCCGGCTTCGGAGCTCGCCCCTCCCCTCGATTTGCATCAAGATGAAAACGGGGAGCCTTGTCGGCCGTATTCGAAAGTCAAAGATCTACCGTCGCTCTCGCGAGCGAAAATTCGCAGATTCAGTTGCCTGGATTCTCCCACCGGCCGGTGGGCGGTGAATCTGTCCGACCGCGTCGCTTGCGACCGTCGAACAATTTTTTAGATTACCGCACCGCTTCGGTGGTGTCAAGAGCTTTTTATTTTTCGGCGCTCATCGCGTGAGCATGCCGACCAAAGCCGCCTGACAGAGATTCACATGACAAAGAACCACCCCCGTCGCATTCCTTCAAGAGGAAGCGGCTACCGGAAACACCTTCGATACCTTTGGGTATCCTTGCCGACTGGCAAGGTGAGAAGGGTTCGCCTTGCGGAGCGTTAGCCCCGGAAGCGCGGGCAATTTTTAAATTTATCGTAAAACGACGCAGAGTGTCAAGAAGAATTTTCGCATCCCCAGTAATCACCGTCTTTTACCCCGGGGCCGAGACTCCGGGCGCGGGAGACTGAAGGGTCACCTGGAGCCGGACTCCACGGTTTTCTCCGGAGTCCCCCAACCCGGGTACGTCGCGGATTGGGAGATGGCGGGGGTGTCGAAGTGGGGTATTGCCGTCGTTGCTTCCCCCTTCCCCATGGTTGTTGCTTTTTTCTTGCCTTTTTCTTCCTGTTGATCTTAGGCTGCCGACAACCGGGAGAGAAGTCATGGGACGAAGGCGTTGGAAATCTGAGGTAAACGGGGTTGCCAAGAGGCGGCGCGGCGAGCGGGGAAGCATAGGGCTTGTGCTTCTTTTCACCCTTCCCCTCGTCATTGCCCTGAGTGTCTACGTGTACCGGGCGCATCAGGCATTCCGCGCCAGGGCGAAGCTTCAGGAAGCCGCCGATGCCTCGGCGCTGCATGCCGCCAAGATGCAGGCACGGCTGCTCGACGGTATCGCGTTGACGAACGATGGGTTAGTCGTTATCGCAACAACTGCCGGCATCGTATTTGTGGGCGGTCACACCATCGGGTTGATTCTCGACGTTCTGGTCATCACGGCGCCCGAGGGAATCATGGTGCACAAGTATACGACGAAGGCGGTCGACACGTTGCGGGAGATCGCAAAGACGACCGCGAAGATGCAAGACGGTATGATACTCGGCGGCGAGCTTGCACCACTGGTGGCCGCCCAGATACCGCTGCTTCCTGAAGCCGAGCCCGGGTGGATACTTCTGCCCTACCCAATTCCCGGTGTAGCCATGGGCGATCTCAGCCTTGCCATGCCGCTAGGAAAGCGTGGATTTGTTCTGACGAACCTGCTCGACGCAGCCGCAGAGAAGATTTCGGACAGCCTTACCGAAAGTCTCGCAAATGTCGACCATTTTCTGGGTACGGATGGCTCCGAAGATTATGCGGAAGTCTGTCATCATGTGCGCAAAACCGACAATTATAAGGCTGACGCTCGAAGGTTGCGTGAAGAAGGCGAATATCTTTCTTCGTACAATGCCAGCCGCAAAGCGCGGGACGAAAATGCGAAAGTCGACGCAGCCGTTTCGCCCGCTCTGCTCACAACCATTGATGTCGAGCCAATCAAGCGCGACATGAAAAGCGGGTGCCGCGAATTCGGTGCCGAGGGAGAAACCGGAAATAAATCCTTTCTCGATGGAATCGCCAAACGTGCAGGCGAAAGCCTGGGCGAGATGCTTAAGTCGGCGGTGCGTAAGGCCGGCGAGCTCGCGAAGTTCGACGGCGACAGTATCGCAGGCTTTCCCACTCCGCTCATACTCGACCGAGGATATGCCGAGCGATACCAGGTCGGTATTGTAGCCATCGGCTGCCGACCGGGCCCCGGCAAGTGCAATATCGGTCAGCTCATCTCGGGTGGAAGCGGCGGCTTGCCCTACATGGCCATTGCGCAGGCCCGCGCCTGGAGCAGTACCCAGAACCGCGGCGGCGACATTTTCATACCCGACTTCAAACCGCGCCTCGTTCCGGTTACCGCTCACAAGGCCATGCTGCCGAGCGGCTGGGCCGATAAAGCAGGCGGTTTTCTCGCAGAGGGACCATGGGCGCCGCTGCATTGATGCGAAGAATCGGAACGGGCACGGCAACGGTTGTGCTGCTGTTCGCGGCAACGGCCCATGCCTTCGAGCCGCCGACCAACTATCAGCTGCGCGACACTCACATGCAGATGCTGGAATCGGCCGTTGCGGGAAGCCCCGCCGAAGAGCTGCCCGAGTGGGTTTCCGATTTACCCTTTCCCCCCGAGTTTGAGCTGGAGAAAGTGTTTCTGCTCGAGGTAAACGGCTTTCCTTTCTTTCAGGCATCGGGAAGGACGCACGTAAGGCCGCCTGAATTTGCCGCCGGAATCAAAGAGGCCTTTCCCGAGGAATACGAAGGCTCGAAGCGCCCCATTCTCGAGACCGACGGCGCATTCTGGCAGATACTCGACCTGCGCATTCCCAATCGAAAGGAAACGATGCAGGCGTTCAAGGACATGAGCGAAGAGGCGACGGGGCACAGGTTCGGCGAGTATCAGGTCATAGCCGAAGGGGTGTGCGCGCTCATGGGCGCATGCGCGGCAGGCGTGCTCATACCCATTCCGGAAGTCAAGCGCGCGTTCTACCGACTCGCATTTCCCCCGCTGTGGATTGTCGACATGCTCTGCCAGACGCGAAAGGAACAGACCGGCTGGTGCCACCAGGGAAACCCGGTTGAAACCATCAGGGCACTGCTCGAAATGATGCCCGACATGAGTTTTCACAGCATTACCTGGCGTGCCGACGGCGAGGGCACCCGCTTTGAATGGTCGGTGGTGAGAAGCCTGCAGCCGAAGGGGTTGTTCAATGTCTTCAACGATCCGTTCGAGCCGGGCGGGAAGCCGGGCGAACCGTGTCCCGACGACGGCGCCCTGCGCTGGCCGGCGGGAACCCACTGCATGTTGACGATCAATCTCGTGTCCAGAGAACGAAGCGGCGCGGTGTACATTACCCGCATGGCAGCCGACGCAGCCACGGTCACCAACGCTCTCGCGACCGAACTGGAAGCAACCGGGTGGAAGCCGCTCGAACTTTTTCCCGCCGAACAGACGGAATTGTTCAACACCGTTACGGGAAGAGAGTGGGAAGACGCCATGCGTGAAGCCCAACCGGACTTCCGCATGTATGAACGATGGGGGCGCGACGCCTTCCTGAGCGTATCGGAACAGCAGACCGATTACGGGCTGGTCAGTACGGCTCTGTTCATAGCCACGGGTAGCGACGATGCGCAGTGAACGTGGCCAGGCAATGCTTGAGCTCGTGCTCGTTTTTCCGCTCGTGCTGCTGCTGGTGTTGGCATTATTGCAGGTCGCCGAATTGATTGTCGCGCACATGGGCGTCGCTTGGGCCGCTCGGCAGGCAGCCCGGGCAGCAAGCGTGTACGTAGAACAGACCGATGAAATTACCGAGCGGGTTGCCCTGCGCATACTCGGCCCCTTTCTACCGGCCATACCCGGCATCGAAACCCCGATACGGGTCGACCAGCTTCCGGCCTACACGCGAATGAACGAAGCGGTTTCCGACATTCTCGGCGACGTCGAATCGGTAACCCGCATGGCCGATGATGCGGGTTTGCTCGTTGGTGTCGATGTGGGCGCCGGCAAACACCTTTCAGAACAGCAGGAGCGAATCGAGTCGGCGCTGGAGACCGACCTCACGATTCCGCCCCTGCTCGGTGACTGGTATGCCCAATTGCCCGCCAAGTACAGGTGGATGGCGCGCGCCCAAGCCTACGAACACATGGACCTGCTTTTCGGCGACGACGCCACCGACACCACGGAGCACCTGGAAACGAGCCTGGGCTTTTCGCCCCGCCCGGTAACCGTCACGACTACGTGGTTCGCACGCCAGAAGAAACAATGGCAGCCATTCTCGGGCGACCGTACTGCCGCGATTCGGGCGGGAAAGCCGCTCGTGGTCGAAACCGTCGTCACGGTGCGCAGTGCCCTTCGCATTCCACTGGCCGGACGCCTTTTCGCCCACAACCGCCACGGGCCTCCCTACCGGAATCTGACCGCCACCAGTCGGTTTCCGGTGCTGGTCGCGCCGTTACCCGAGAAGGAAGGCGGCTCAACCGACATTCCGAGCGACGACCAATGAGCCATCTACCGAATGCCCGGCTTCCGCATGCAAAGCTGCGTTCAATAACTTCATGTGGAAACCCGATGCCCCGCGCAGGCGACGAACGTGGATCCTTCATGGCCGAGGCTGTCATTGTATGCCTTGCGATGGCATTCATCTTCCTCGCGTTTACCCACTACGGCATACGACTCATGGGCGAGCAACAGGCCGACTACGGGCTTCACACGGCGAACCGGTTCCTGGCCGCCCGCCTTCCCGTTTTCGACCAAAGCGAGGTCGAAAAATTATCCCAGGGAACCGAAGTGAGCGACAATTTACTCTACAAACGAATAACCTGGCAGCACCCATCTCTCGGGCACGTGCATTCGTCGGTGGCGCTTCCGCCCCTGGAGGGAATGTGAGGCGACTCGAAAGCCAGAGCGGGCAGGCCATGCTCGAGACCATTCTCTTTATCAGTCTGGTGCTTCTGGCCCTGCTGTTCGGCATGAAGGCAGCCGAGCGGGGCTACGCTTCACGTACCGACGAAGTGGTCGACTACTACGCGTTTCCTTTTCCGTAGAACCGGCTTCGGCACTCGAGTTCACGGCCTAATCAGGGCAACATTCAGGCGTCGCCCGACTGCGGGCGGAGTTGGTGAACGTCTGCCATCAAGCCTCGCAGACGGCAGTACGGCAAGAGGCCCCGGACTTCCGGATCGGGGGGAAGCGCCGCCCACTCAAGTCGGCCGATACGCGTGGCCACCGTGTATTCGCCCAATGCTGCATCAAGTAGAAGGAACGTCAGGCCCGCGTACTCGTTGATGCGCGTTTCACGGTAACCGCGAAAGTACATTCGTAGTTGTACGACCTCTCGTTCAGCCGTGAAAGAAAACCAGACGTCGTCGGGACGAACGGCTATTCCGCCCAATGAGACCGGGCCGACAATGTCGCGCGGCTGCCGGAACGCCACCACTTTCCAGCCTGGTATTTCGGGCGCGGCATCTACAAGGGCCCTGACGGCGGGAAAGTTGGCGCGAATGCCGTCGGCGCTGATGACCAATTCCGCAGGACAATCAGAGCCCGCCCCGAATTCACAGACGAGATGCGGGTGCACCCGTTGCAGCCGATCGACAACCTCGTTCAAGACTCGAAAGTCGACCCTGCCGTGCGTCACTGCATTACCCGCCTTTGTCAGAAACCATGACCAGAACCGTTCGGCGCGTTCACGCTGTGTGTCGGCTTTCATGTGCATTTCGCCTCGCTGTCGTCAGTCAAAAACTTCTGCTTCGGTGGCCTCGCCGGCGTCTTCGTAAATGCGCAGCTGCTTCCGGATTTTCTCGTCGGTCTGCCCGCCGGGCTTCACGACCCGTGGCGTGATGAAAACGAAGAAGCGGGCATCGTCGTCGCGTAGCGTGCGGCTCTTGAAAAATTCGCCGATGATCGGTATCTGCCCCAGACCGGCCACCTTGCCGACCTCCTTTGAATCTCGGCTGTTCACCAGCTCGGCCAGTACAAGCGTTTCTCCGACCGTAAGGTTAACTTCGTTGTTGGTACGTCGCGTACTGAGCGCGGGTACGGTAAGCCCCCCGAGATTCACGCCCTTGGCGAAATCCAGTTCGCTCGATTCGGCGCTGATCTTGAGCAATACGTTTCCATAGGGATCGATGCGCGGAAGAAATGAGAGCAATATGCCGAAGTTCTTCCACTGCACCGTCGTCTGCCCCAGACCCTGGTTTACCGGTATGGGTATCTCACCTCCTGCCTGAAAGCTGGCTTCGGTTCCGTTTTTCGTGAGAATCACCGGGTTCGAAAGAACACGTGCCACACGGTCTTCGAGCATGAATTGGAGGATGGCGTCGAAATTGGTGAGAATGCTCAGATTACCCGTCCACGGGCCCACGCCGCCGTGCCCGATGGCAATGGGCGCGTTCACGCCGGCGTTCGCTTCGAGGGCAAGCGCATCGCCCCAGTTCACGCCGAACTGCCTCATTGCCTGCGTGCTTACTTCCATCAATTTCACATCGAGCTGCACCATACGGTCGATGTGAATGGTTTTCAACTCGGCGAATGACAGCACCTGGGGGTAGAGTTCCTGAATCAATTTGATGCGATTGGCGTCGGCTTCACGGTAGATTTCGCCCGACAGCACCACCCTGTCGCCGACGACCCGCAGGTCGACGCCTTCGGTTCCCTTCAACAACTCGGCAACGTCATGAGCCAAGACAGCCGGGTCTTCGGCGTACACACGAATGAGGTATTCCTTACGCCCCTGTGAACCGATGAGCGTGAGGTTCGTGCTGCCTCGCTGCAGCCCGGTAACCAGCAGCCGATTGCCCGATGCCTTGACATCGGCCACGGATGCGTCGCCCACCGCCGCCTCGCGCACGTTGGGCGCGTTAACCACCCGGGTCTGCCCGACCACCAACGTCAGCACTTCGTTGCTTGCCTGCGCGGGTTGTAAGCTCAGCAGCCATAGGGCCGCAACCGTGAGCCAGGTACGCATTGTGTATTCTCCCTTGAAGAATTGCCGCGCTCGGAAATCGTCTCTTACCAGGAAATATCGACCGTGCCACGTTCGGCTCCGTCGTCACCGCCGGAGGCGCCGATGAGCGCCGCCGTAACGCCGCCGGCGAGAATGGCTGCGCCACCTACGTACCACCAGGTGTTAGATGTCTCGTCCTTCTTCAGCGCAGGTTCCGACGCGGGCACCCGCTCCGAGTTATCGACCTGCATGGAGGCAACGGCAGACTCGTCTTTCCCCACCTGCGCGATGGGCGGGTTCAAGGCGCGCAGCCAGCCCGCAACCTGATCGACCAGGCGCGTGCGCAAAGGCGGAACCGAAAGCGCCTCGGGCGCAAAACTTTCGGGCCCCCGCCATGCCCCCTCTTCCGGTAGAAGCGCGACGTGCACCCCGTCGGTAGCCGCGGCAAGATACAGGCTCGCCTTGCGTTGCAGGTCCCTATCCCAGCGTCGGAGCGCATCGGAGTACTCGGGGTCGGGAAGACGGCGCGATGCAACGATCGCAAGCGCCTCGGGTACGATTCGCGGCGCCGCAGGCTGCAAGGTCACTTCCAGAAGATCAGGCGTGGCTTCGGCACCGATGCCGAAACCGGCGACGATATCGACCTTGCGGGTCACCCCTGCATAACCACGCATTTCGATGGAGACGGTGTGTTTTCCGCCGGGCAGCGATGGAACAATCAGCGGGGAACGGCCCACATGACGTCCGTTGACATAAACATTGGCGCCCTGCGGCCTGGCTTCGACCCGAAGCGTCCCAGTGCGGGCCGGCAGTCTCGCAATTCTCGCGGAAATATTTTCCCGGAAAGCCGGGGGAAAGCGCTCGATAACTCCTTTCACCTCGGGCTGAAGCCGCGCAAGGCCGTCAATCACCTCGTCGGCCTCTTCTTCACGTCCCAGCACTTCGAGCACGCGCGCCTTGTATAGCGAAGCCGTCACCCAGACTTCGAATTCGTCACGCGACAGCAACCCTGCTTCGTGAACCCCGACGATTTCGTCGAGCAAGGGCAGGCTTTCCTCGAACAACAGATTGTCATAGGCCTCGATAGCCT
>JAWLBW010000217.1:0-7978 GCA_041687475.1 bacterium | reverse complement strand
CAGACGCCGGTTTTCGTCGCGGATGGAAAGAAGATCTTCACGCATACGGTCGGAAAGACGCTGCATGGCGTCGAGCATCGACCGCACCGGGGCGACGCCGAAGCGTCCGTCATCGCATGCCACGACCACATCGTCGTAGAAATGCTCGTTGCTGCGTCGGGCAAGCCTGTCGCTGATCTCGGGCAATGTTGCGTCGGCCGGAACCAACAGGAAGTCGGTTTCCAGCGTTTCGGCGATGGGGCGGCTACCGTAAAGTGCCTGCCCGAAGCGCCCGCTGAGCATGTACAGGAATCGCCGGGCGTTTACGACGCCGACTATCCGGCCGCTTTCGTCGACGACCGGAACCAGACCGACAGTGGGGTTGCCGTGAAACCAGGCCTCGACTTCGCGCCCGAGCATGTCGCGCGACAGAACCGCGTAGGCGGTCACGAAATCGAGGGCCCGCACGGCAGCAATCGGTTCGGCAGTCGCCGATATGTCGGAAGCGCGGGCTGTCATTGGAAGACAGCGTACCGCCGGCGCATGTCTGCCGGGCTACCGCCCCGTGACCGGATTGTTTCGGTGGCGTATCTGCAGGCCGTCAGACGTTGAGCGGATAATGGCAGGCCGCGAGCCTGCCCGGCGCCTTTTCTTCGAGCACCGGAACCACGGTGCGGCAGTTCTCGCGGGCGTACGGACAACGGGGATGAAAGGGGCACCCGCTCGGCGGGTCGATCGGACTGGGCACATCGCCGCGCAGAATGATTCGCTCGCGCCGCTGCGCCGACTCGATGCGGGGAATGGCCGAAAGAAGCGCCTCGGTATAGGGGTGCACCGGTCGCGCGAAAAGATCGCCCACCGGCGACAGCTCGACGATACGCCCCAGGTACATGACCGCCACGCGATGGGCAATGTGCTCGACCACCCGCAGATCGTGTGAAATGAACAGGTAGGCAATGCCGAACTCATCCTGCAGGTCCATGAGCAGGTTTAGCACCTGGGCCTGAATGGAAACATCGAGCGCCGACACGGGTTCGTCGGCCACAATCAGCTTCGGCAGTACGGCCAGGGCCCGCGCGATGCCGATGCGCTGGCGTTGTCCGCCGCTGAACTCGTGGGGATATCTGTGATAGGCATCGGGCCGCAGCCCGACTCGCTCGAGCAACCCGAGTACACGCTGTCGACGTTCTTCGCCTTTCGCAAGACCGTGCACGGCAAAGGGCTCGCCCACGATGTCGCCCACCCGCATGCGGGGGTTCAACGAGGCAAACGGATCCTGGAAGATCATCTGAAACCCCTTGCGGGCTTCCTTCAACGCACGCCCCTTGAGCCGCAGCAAGTCGCGGCCCTCGAAGCGCGCCTCGCCCGAAGTGGGTTCGATGAGCCGAAGCAACGTGCGCCCCAGGGTACTCTTGCCGCAGCCCGACTCGCCGACCACGCCGAGGGTTTCGCCGGGCATGACGTCGAAACTCACGCCGTCGACGGCCCGCACGTCGACGTGGCGCCCGAACATGCCGCGCGGAACCTGGAACACCTTGCGCAGGTCGCGTACCTCGAGCAGACTCACGCCGCCTCCTCGCTACCGAGCGCGCTGCTTTTCGTTTCTCCCCACATCGGGTTGAAGCAGGCGGCGAACTGGTTCGGCTGCAGTTGGTCGAGCGAGGGATCTTCCTTTCCGCAACGCTCGGTGGCGTTGGGACAGCGCTCGAGAAAGCGGCAACGGGCAGGCGGCGAAATCAGTTCGGGCACGATTCCGGGAATGGTCTGCAGGCGCTTGCGGCCCTCGCCCACCTTGGGAATCGCGCCCATCAGGCCCGCAGTGTACGGGTGCAGCGGACGCGCCAGCACTTCTGCGGTCGGCCCCTGTTCGACAATGCGGCCGGCGTACATGACGATGACGTGCGTCGTCAGCTCGGCCACGACCCCCAGGTCATGGGTCACGAGCAGCACGCTCATGTCGTATTTTTCCTTCAGGTCGCCGATGAGGTGAAGGATCTGGGCCTGAATGGTCACATCGAGCGCGGTGGTGGGCTCGTCGGCGATGAGCAACGCCGGTTTGCAGGCCAGCGCCATGGCGATCATGACGCGCTGACGCATGCCGCCCGAAAGCTGGCTCGGGTACTGATCGTAGCGCTCTTCAGGCGATGCGATGCCCACTTCGCGCAGCAGCTCAATGACCCGCTCGCGACGTTGCGACCGCGACATGTCGGTGTGCACCTCGAGCACCTCGCCGATCTGATCGCCGACCCGGAACACGGGGTTAAGGCTGGTCATCGGTTCCTGGAAGATCATGGCCATGTCCTTGCCGCGACGCTTGCGCATCTGGGCTTCGGACAGCTTGAGCAGATCTTCGCCCCGAAAGAGAATGCTGCCGTCGACGTAGCGTCCGGGCGGCGTCGGCACCAGGCGCAGAATCGACAACCCCGTGACGCTCTTGCCGCTGCCCGACTCGCCTACCAGGCCGACGATGGATGCGGGCGGAATATCGAACGAGATGCCGTCGACCGCGTGCACCCAACCGCGACCGGTTTCAAACCAGGTCTTCAGGTTCCGAACGGAAAGCAGTGCCTCGCTCATTGGCTGCCCCGACTGCGCAGGCGCGGATCAAGCGAGTCGCGCAGGCCCTCGCCAAGCAGGTTATAGCCGAGAACCGTGATGAGAATTGCGAACCCGGGAAACACGCTGAGCCACCAGGCGATGTCGATGTTGTCCTTGCCGGACTTGAGAATATTGCCCCAGCTGGCCGTGGGCGGCTGCACGCCGATGCCCAGGAAGCTCAGTGAGCTTTCGGTAAGAATCGCGCCCGCAATGCCGATGGTGGCGGTCACGAACACCGGCACGAGCGCATTGGGCAGCACATGCCGAAAGATGATACGGCTGTCGCGTGCGCCCTGGGCCTTGGCGGCCAGCACGAACTCGCGCTCCCGCAGCGAAAGAAACTCGGCCCTCACGAGGCGGGCAATGCCCATCCAGCTGGTTACGCCGATAACCGCCATGATGGTGGTGATGCTGGGCTCGAGAAACGCGATGGCGGCAATGATGAGAAAGATGGTGGGAAAGCTCAGCATGACGTCGACCACGCGCATGATCGAAGTGTCGACATGCCCGCCGTAATAACCGGCCACGCTGCCGAGCGACGTTCCGATGAGCACGGCAATGCCCACGGAAACCAGGCCTACGATGAGCGAGATACGGGCGCCGAAGATCATGCGACTGAAGACGTCGCGCCCCAGTTCATCGGTACCGAACCAGTGCGCCGCGTCGGGAGCGGCAAGCACATTGTACGGGTCAATGGCGTTCGGGTCGTAGGGCGCCAGCAGCGGGGCCAGCGCAGCCGTCAGAAACAGGGCGAGCACGATGAGCGCTCCCCCGATGGCAAGTCGGTTGTGCCGGAAACGACGCCAGAACAGCGTCAGCGGTCGACTGGGCGTATTCGCTGATTCGTTCACTTCTGATTCAAGCGCGCGAGAAGTTCTTCCTTGGTAATCAGCCCTTTATCTATCAACAGCTTGACCAGGCCCATGACGAGCTGATCGGTACTTGGCGCCCCCGCTTTGGCGGGTTGAGAGGCAGTCGCTGTTGCGGGGCGGGCGGCCTGCTGCGATGCCTGCGCGTAAGGGTTAATGGTCGAATACGGATCGGGCGTCGGCTGCTCGGGCGCCCTTGCCGCCGCGGTTCGTGCAGCATTGGGCGTGGGACGCGCATCGGCCTTGCCGGCCGCTTTATCCTTTTCGAGGGCGATGGTCTTTTCCGTGCCCCCGGTAAAAACAAGCAAATCGTCGAGGCCGGCATCGCCGAGCGCAGAGAAGTCGGGTTCGGGCTCGCCGGTTACCACGTCGTCGTCGTCAATGATGACCGCCGTTGCGGTTTCCTCGGCCTGGAACCGGTACTCGAGCTCGGTGCTCCAACGCGTGCCCGGCAGAAACTGCAGACTCGACTCGTTCTCATAATAGTGTCGAATGGCGTTCATGATGCCCGAGTCGCTGGCAATGACCGGATCGATGCGTGCATTGACCAGAAACTGAAGGTCATCGATGGCGGCAAGGTTGGTCGGATCACCCATGGCCACGACCAGGCGCTTCTTGTCATCGGAGCGCTTCAGCGGAATCACGCCGTACTTGCGGGCGGCGTCGGGGGTCACCAGCGCCAGTACGTCGGGGGGAACCCTGACTTCACGCAGGCTTACGCTCGGAAGCCGCATCTTCTGGCTCAGGAAGCCGACGAGATCAGCCTCGTCGAGAAAGCCCAACTTGATGAGGTTCGCCCCGATGCGTCCACCCCACTTTTTCTGATACGCAAGGGCGCTTCGCAGCTGATCGTCGTCAATCAGCCCGCCCTCGATCAGCAGTTCGCCCAGTTTTTTCCGTTCAGCCATGAGACTTGTCTCCCGTTACCCCCCATTGTATCATCCGGCCACTCACCCCGCACGGGACAGAAGGTAAAATACTTCAGTAAAATTAACCGGTTAGAACTGTGATCCGCGTCACACTCACCGGTGTCGAATCCGGGGATCGACCACGGTGTAGAGCACATCGGCCAACAGGTTGCCCAGAAGCGTGAGAAAGGCGCTGATGGTCAGAATGCCCATGATGGTCGTATAGTCGCGTCCCATGACGCTTTCCCAGAAAAGCCGCCCCATGCCCGGTATGGCGAAGATCTGTTCGATGATGACGCTGCCGCCGATGAGCTCGGGCACCCAGAGCCCGAAGATGGTGACCATGGGCAGCAGGCCGTTGCGCAGGGCGTGCTTGTACACGACGGTACGCTCGCCCAGCCCTTTGGCCCGCGCGGTGGTAATGTAGTCCTGCCGAATGACCTCGAGCATGCTGCCGCGTATGATGCGGCTGTTGTAGGCGAAGGCGCCGAAAGTCAACGACAGAACCGGCAGCACGAGGTGTCGGGCCACGTCGACCACCTTCTCGATCGGTCCCATGCTGTCGAAGTTCAGACTCGTCAGGCCCGAAATGGGAAACCACCCCAGCGACACGCCGAAGCTCAACATGAGCAGAAGCGCCAGCCAGAAATGGGGCGTGGCGAAGCCGATGAACACCGCCACCGTGGTGGCCTTGTCGAAGGTCTTGCCGTGACGCACCGCCGAGGCCACCCCCAGCGGCACGCTGACCCCGAGAATGACGATGAACGTACAGATGTTCAGCAGAATCGTCACCGGCAGCTTTTCGGCGATCTTGTCGATGACCGGTTGGCGGTCGGCCGTCATGGAAAGCCCGAAGTCGAGGCGCACCATGCGGCTCAGCCAGTTCAGGTACTGCTCGTGCAGCGGTTTGTCGAGTCCGTAAATTTCGCGGAACTGCTCGCGCAGCTCGACGGTCGACCGCTGCCCCATCTCGCCCTGAATCACGGCCGGCTCGCCCGGCGCGAGATGAATCACGGCAAAGCTGATCAGGCTGATGCCCAGCAGCAGCGGAACGAGACCGACAATTCTACGCAGCAGATAGCCGAGCATGCCTCACTTCGCCGAAGGGGTGTTCTGCAGGGGTTTGGGAATGAACCATTCTTCGAAGTTCCAGCCGATGCCGGCCGCGGCAACCTCGACGCCGTGTACGCGATTGTTCAACAGCACGAGCGAATAGGGCACGTACAGAAAGGCGTAGGGTTCGTCTTCGGCCAGTATTTCCTGTACGCGATTGTAAATCGCCCGGCGCTCTTCCTGGTCGAAGGTCTTACGCCCTTCGACCAGCAGCTTGTCGAGTTCCGGGTTGGTGTAGGAAACGAAGTTGTACTGCTTCGGGTCGGTCTGCGACGAGTGCCAGATGGTGTACTGATCGGGGTCGAGGTCGAGGTTCCACCCGAGCAGCACCGTGTCGAAATTCTTCTTGTCGACGAAGTCGTTGATGAAGGCCGACCACTCGATGATGCGCGGGGCCGCCTGCACGCCGAGTTCCGCCAGGCGGCGCTGAATGATTTCGGCGGTCTTCCGGCGTGATTCGTTGCCCTGGTTGGTCAGTATGGTGAACGAGAACGGCTTGCCGTCGGGCTGCAGCATCACGCCGTCCTTATACGTATACCCGGCTTCCTCGAGCAGCTTGCGCGCGCCTTCCGGATCGAAGGGCGTGGGCTTGATGTTCTCGTCGTAGTACCAGGCGCCGGGCTTGTAGGGCCCGTTTGCGGGTTCGCCCAGGCCGAGCAGCACGCCGCTTACCAGTTCATCGCGGTTGATGGCCATGCTGATGGCCTTGCGCACCCGCTTGTCCTTGAACCGAGGGTCAAGATTGTTGAAACCCAGGTAGGTGTAGCCGAAACCCAGGTAGTCGAACTTGTTGATGTTGTCCTTGAAGAACTTCGTGTCGGTCTGGCGGTCGTACTGCACGGGCGTGGGCGTCATCTGGTCAATACCGCCGGCCTTGAGTTCGAGAAAGGTCGTGGCCTGATCGGGAATGACCCGCAGCACGTATTCGGTAATTTTCGGTTCGCCGCGGTAGAAGTCTTCATTGGCGCGTAGAATCACGCGGTCGCCCTTGCGCCATTCCACAAACTTGTAGGGACCCGAGCCGACAGGGTTGAAGCGCAGGTCGCTTTCGGTCAGTTTCGTGCCTTCGAGCAGGTGCTTGGGCAGAATGCGCAACCCCGCATAGGAGCCGAGCGCGGGCGCAAACGCCTCGCGATAGGTAATGCGCACGGTGTAATCGTCGACCTTCTCGAATTTCTCGACATCCATGAAGTCGGGCTTGTACGGCGAAGGCGTTTCCGGATCCATGAGCGCTTCGTAGGTGAAGACGACGTCGTCGGCGGTCAGGGGCCGACCATCGTGAAACTTCACGTCCTTTCTCAGGTGGAAGGTAAGCTGCAGCCCATCTTCCGAGACTTCCCAGCTTTCGGCCAGATCGGGCTCGTAATCGAGATCCTTGCCGATGCGAAGCAGCGACGAGTACACCAGCGACGTGATGGTGCTCGAGGCCGAGTCGGTCACAAGGGGAGGCAGAAACACACTGGGTTCGCCGATACCGCTGTCGATAAGGCGGCCGCCTTGAACGGGCTGCAGGTCGCTTTCACTCAGTTCGGGACGCGACGACTGCGCCCCGTTCTGACACGAGCCGCAACCGGAGAGCGTGACGACAGTCGCCACAACGGCGGAGAAAAGAATACGGTGCATAGGGTATCCAGGAGTTTACCAGTTCGATTTTCGCCCAGTATGAGAGAGCGGTCAACGGGAAACGAGCGAATTTCAACGGAAAGGCGAAGGATTCAACGACTTGCATCGCCCTGGGGTTTGGGCATGATGCGAAACTGCTGCGTGCCCGGGGGCGGCTCGAGCACGAAGGCTCCGGGCTGCACGTCGGGGGCGAAATCCCACCCGCCGAGCTTGACGGTGGCTTCGGTGTCGTTTTCCGGATTCACGATACGCACGGCCTCGGGCATCGGACCGTTCGAGGTCGACCGGTACTTTTCGAAGAGTACCTTGACGCCCGCGGGCATGAAAATCATTTCGCGAACCAGGCCTCCCCGGCGATCGACGCGCATGGCAAGAGCGTTGTCGGCCTCGCCGGCCATCTGAATGAGCAGGGCGTCCTTGCGCTCGACGACCCGCGTTCTGGCTGCGTCATAACGTTCGATGGGCGGTACGCCGGTCACGACGGACAGAAACTCGCCGGGGTCGAGCGGTATGAGCAGAAGACCGCGTGCGTCGACGACATTGCCCATGACGAAGCGGTTGCGGCCGACTTCGTGATAGGCGATTTCACTGCCGGTTACGACCAGGCTGGCCAGCGGTATGCCGAAGACCGTGGTGAGATCGCCCCGGAAGGTAAGCGCGGGCGAGACCAGAAAATGCAGGGTTGCATTCTGCTTGCCCGCGACCGTGTCGACCTTGATGCTCGCTTCGCCCGCAAAAACCGAAGCCGGTCGCCTGGCGGCCAGCGTCTCGAGCACGTCGCCCCGGGTGGCCTCGCCGCCCATGTCGCGCACCTGGGTTCCCGCACAGGCGGTCGAAACGACGGTCAGCATCACGGCCAGAAAGATTCGTTTAGTCGTCATTCAGTTC
>JAWLBW010000216.1:0-8058 GCA_041687475.1 bacterium | reverse complement strand
TTCCGGTCGGCATCGTACGTGAGGTCAGGCAGAAGACCTACGGCCTCTTTCAGAATTCCTATGTCGAACCCATCGTCGACTTCGCCAAGCTCGAAAACGTACTCGTTCTGCACTACCGCGAGGGCGAACGTCTGCCGACCTACCAGCCCGAACCCACCGCGCCCACGGCGCCGTCGACCGACGAACTGGTAGCCGAAGAAAGCAGCGAAGACCAGGCGCCCGCCCGAGATGCGACGCCGCGCACGCCCTCGACCCGTCTCATTCGAGTGCAGACAGCCACGCAACCCGAAGAAGCGCCCACCCGCCCTGCACTCCGAACGACACCGCCGAAGCCTGAAGCGACCCCTCCGGCGCCGGCCCGACGAACCGTCGACAAGACCGAAACCGCCACGGCTAACAGGCAACCCCAGGGTACGCCCGTGGTTGATTCGCCGCAGCCGACCACCCCCGCGCCGAGGCGGAAACCGGTAACGCCCCCCCCGGCTGCCGCACCCGCTCCTGCGACGCCACAGGCGCCCGAAGCCCCAGCGACCGAACGACCGACCCCCACGGCCGCCCCCGCGAGAGCCACGCGGCCGTCGGTCGGCCCCGTACAGGTCGATAAGGCCGAACGGACCGCCGAAGAGCCCGCGGCGCCTCCGGCTTCCCGCCGACCCACGCCGCCGCCCCCGCCTTCCTTGACGGAGGTATCCGGCGAAAACTTTGAGCCGCCTGCCCCCGACGAAATCGAAACCGCCCTGCCGCCGGCCCTTCCCGCCCTTCCCTCGGCGGGAACGCCGCCCCCGGTCGAAGAGCCGGTCGACGAGGGAGCCGCAGAGTGAATACCGTTTTTTATATCGCCGTGGCCTTTGCCCTTCTCTCGGCGAGAGGAGCGCTGCAAACGGTCATGCCCATACCGTTTGCCTGGTTTCAGCCCACGCTGGTCGTCGCCATTTACCTGGGTCTGTTCAAACCGGGTACCGCCAGCGTCTTTACCGTGGGGTTTCTCGGATACCTGCTCGACACCTTTTCGGGCAGTCAATTCGGCTTTCACGTCATCACGGTAAGCGCCGTTTACTTCGGCACCAGTCTGTTGCGCGGCCGTTTCTTTCTCGAGAGCCAGTACTTCCGCTTCGTGTACGTGAGCTGCGCAGTTCTGGCCCACGACGTCGTCGCCACCCTGGTCTTCAGCCTGGTTACCAAGGCCGATCAGATGCCCGCCCTTCTGTTCGACGACGTCGTCTTCCGCATGCTGGCAAACGGAGTTCTCGGCGTGCCGCTATACGCCTGGCTGGCGCAGACCGAAGAGCGTTGGGCGCCCCTGACCAAGCGTCGCAAGTCGGAGATAGCGGTAGACTGAGGCATGGCTTTTACCTTCGGACAACCGGAAGACCGCGCCTTCAAGCTGCGACTTCGCATCGCCTACTTCGTCGGCGTGTTCTTCTTTCTTCTGCTGGGCACCCGTTTGTGGTACCTGCAGCTGTTCCGGGGCGAATTCTACCGTCACGAAAGCGAGCAGAACTCCATTCGCGTCAAGGAAATCGTCTCGCCCCGCGGCATGATTCGCGACCGTTTCGGCAAGCTCATCATCGACAACAAGCCGAACTACATCGTTTCCATCGTGCCCGAAGACGTGAGCGACCTCGCGTCGCTGGCCGAATTCATAGGCTCGGCGGTAAGCATTCCGACCGAACAGATCGTTCAGAAGGTGCGAAAAACCCGGGGGCCGCGCTTCCGGCCCATTCCCATCAAACGCGGCCTTGACTGGGTCGAACTGGCCCGACTCGAGACCCACCGCCACGATTATCCCGGTCTGGAAATCGAGGTCGACAGCCGACGCAGTTACATTTACGGCAGCATTGCGCCACACTTCCTCGGCTATCTCTCGGAAATCAACTCGAGCGAACTGGAAGCGTTGAACAAGCGCATCGACGCAGGCGAAGACCGCTACCAGCAAGGCGACCACGTCGGCAAGGGCGGCATAGAAAAGGCCTATCAGAAGCAACTGCGCGGACGCGAAGGCTACAAAACCGTGCGCGTCGATTCGCACGGCCGTGAAATCGCCGAACTTGCGCGGGTCGAACCCGAACCCGGCCTGAACCTGAACCTGACCCTCGACCTCGAGCTGCAGCTGTACGCACGCGAGCTGTTCAAGGACAAGGTCGGCGTGCTTCTGGCCCTCAACCCGCAGAACGGCGAAATTCTGGCCATCGTCAACGCCCCCTCGTATGATCCCGAAATGTGGTCGGGGGGCATTTCCCAGAAAAATTGGGAAATGCTGCGCGACGACCCCAACCATCCGCTCGTGAACCGGGCCATTCGCGGCCAATACCCGCCGGGCTCGACCTACAAGATCATTACCGCGGCCGCGGGGCTCGAAGAAGGCGTCATCAACGAGCGCTCGACCGTTACGTGCAACGGCAGCTTCCGCTACGGCAACCGTACCTTCCGCTGCTGGAAGAAAGGCGGCCACGGCAAGGTCGACGTCAAGAAGGCGCTTGTCGAAAGCTGCGACGTTTTCTTTTACGAACTGGCCGAGAAACTGGGCATCAACAAACTCGCCGAATACGCACGGCACCTTGGTCTCGGTAAGCCGACCGGAATCGATGTCGAAGGCGAAAAGGGCGGCATCGTTCCGACGCCCGAGTGGAAGAAAAAGCGCTTCGGGCAGCCCTGGTACCCCGGCGAGACCATTCCCATTACCATCGGACAGGGTTACAACCTGACCACCCCGCTGCAGGTAGCCGTCATGTACGGCGCGGTGGGCATGAACGGCAAGGTATATCAACCGCATCTGCTGCGCTCGGTTTCCGACTACCAGGGCAATACCGTATTCACCTACGAACCGAAGCAGGCCGAAGAGTTCGAGCTCAGCAAGAAGACCGCACGAATTCTTCGCGACGGCCTCGACGACGTCGTCAACGACAGGAAGGGCACGGCCTACTGGTATGGACGCCTTCCCTTTCCCGATATTCGCATGGCCGGCAAGACGGGTACGGCCCAGGTCGTAAACTACAAGGCGGGCGAGCGTTCGGGCGACATTGAAGACCATGCCTGGTTCGCCGGTTTTGCCCCGGTCGACAACCCCGAAATCGCCGCCGTGGCCCTGGTCGAAAACGGCGGGTCGGGCTCCAGTGCGGCCTCGCCGCTCGTACGCGCCCTCATTCAGAAGTACTTCGAATTGAAGGCCGAACGTGCCGGCATACCGCCCACCGATTTGACGCAGAAGGGCGCCGCGACGGTCAACGCACTGCTGCGGGGGAGGAACTGAGGGTGGACAAGCGGTACATCAAAAATTTCGACTGGCGACTCTTTGCCACGGCCCTGGGGCTTGTGGGCATCGGCCTCATCAACATCTACAGCGCCACCTGGGGCGGCCAGGGAAACATTTTCGTCAAGCAGCTTCTGTGGGTCGCCATTGCCCTGACGGCCATGGTTCCGGTGGTGCTGGTCGACTACCGGGTGCTCGATCGCCTGAGCTACGCGCTTTACGGCATTGTCGTGGCCATGCTCGTGGCCGTGCTCGCCTTCGGTCGCATCAGCCTGGGCGCCAGACGTTGGATCGATATCGCCGGCTTCTCGGTACAGCCCTCGGAATACGCCAAACTGGCCGTCATTCTCGCCCTGGCCAAATACTTTCAGAAGTACTGGCGCGCCGACGGCTATACCGCCAAAGAGCTGGCGCTACCCATGGTGCTCGCGCTCACGCCCTTCGCGCTGATTGCGCGGCAGCCCGATCTGGGGTCGGCCGGCTTTCTGCTGCTCATCACGTCGACCATCTTTCTCATTCTCAAGGTCAAGCGCCGCCTGCTCATCGCCCTGAGCATACTGGGGCTTTCCATGCCCCCGCTGCTGTGGATGTTCTACATGCACGACTACCAGAAGCAACGGGTGCTGACCTTGCTCGACCCCCAACGCGACCCACTGGGAAAGGGCTACCACATCATTCAGAGCATCATTGCCGTGGGCTCGGGGGGCATGGCGGGCAAGGGCTTCATGCAGGGCAGCCAGTCGCAGCTGAAGTTTCTTCCCGAGCAGCACACCGACTTCATCTTTTCGGTACTGGCCGAAGAATGGGGCTTCATCGGCAGCGGCCTGACCCTCTTTCTCATCATGCTGCTGGTGTACTTTGCCATGCAGGTGGCGGTAAATGCCAAGGACCGTTTCGGCCAGCTCATTGCCACGGGCATTGCCGTCATGTTTTTCTGGCAGGCGTTCATCAACCTGGCCATGGTCATCGGCCTGTTTCCCGTGGTCGGCGTTCCCCTGCCCTTCGTGAGTTACGGCGGGTCGGCGCTGCTCATGAACATGCTTGCCCTGGGCCTGCTGCTCAACATCAGCATGCGCCGTTTCATGTTCTGACGGGGGAAGGACGCACATCGAGGCGGTGAGCGCACAGAGGGATTTCCTCGAAGGCAGCGACGGCAGGCTCCCCACCGATTCACCACGGATAATGCCAACGGCTCGAAAAGCGGAAAACGGCCTTGTACCCCCACCGAGGTTCGCATACGCTGATAGCTGAAAATGCGGCTTCACATGCGTAAGTTCCACTTTCTCCAAACCCTGGTGGCGGCGGCAGTCGCCCTGCAGGTTTTCAGCCCCGGCACGGCAGCGGCCGACAACCTGCAGCCGGTAACAAAGGCTGTCGGACAACGTCTGCCCACCATCACGGCCGACTCGCTGGCCGGCAGCCGGGTAACCCTTCCCGACGATGCCCGTGGCCGCATCGCCCTCATTCTCGTGGCCTTTGCCCGCGATGCCCAGTCACAGCTCGACAGCTGGATGGAGCCGTTCGCCGACGCCACCAGCGCCCCGACCGACACCTTCGTTTACTACGAAGTTCCCATGATCAGCGGGTTCATGGCGAAAGCCATGTCGGGCGTCATCAACAACGGCATGCGAAAGGGTATTTCCGAGGAGAAGCACCCCTACGTAGTGGTTTACTACGGCGATACCGATGACTTCCGGAACAAGTTGGGCATGACCGACGACGAAGCGGGTTACGCCCTGCTGCTCGACGGCGATGGCGTCATACGCCAGGCCCGAAGCGGCATGGCCGACGACGCTTCGACCGCCGTGCTGATTGAAGAAGCGCGCACGCTGGCTGAAGCCCATCGGGAAACCGGGCAACAGCGATAAACTCCACTTCGAGTCGCGCCGCCGAACAGCGTGAGGCCGACGACGAGAAGTGCGCGTACAGCCCTGCACTTCGGAGAGATGGCGGTGCTCACGTATTGATACCCGGTTTCACGGCGCGGTTACCGACTGTGGGCAGCCGCTCTAAATCAATTCTCTATCCTTTTTGGGGAGCGCGTCCCCAGCTAGTTACACAGAAGAATTGACACCCTCCGGACGGGTTCACCGTACGCATCTCGTCGTCCCAGGCGCCCTGCGCCTGCCCGGCGACTCGATACGGAAATCGCCGAGTTCCCCATTCACCTTTCCCATATCCGCATTCCGCGCTTCTTCCCATCCGCGTTCCGAGTTCCGCAATCCGCGCTTCTCCTAATTTCCGCGTTCCGAGTTCCACGTTCCGAGTTCCGCGTTTCGTCAGTTCCGCGTCTCTTCTGGTATCATGTCCCATTCACCTTTCGCAAGCAGGCCCATGACTACCCGAACCGCTGGTAAACGAACGTTTTTCCGGAATCCCCTCGTATGGCTCGTCGCCCTCGTCGGCGTTCTTCTGGCCGGAGGCGCACTGTGGGAAACCGTTGCGCTGTCGGCCGATCGCACGGCGCACCCGGCACCGGGCCGGCTGGTCGACATGGACGGCTACAACCTGCACCTCGACTGCCGCGGCGAAGGCGACCTGACCTATGTGCTGACCCATGATCGCGGCACCTCGAGCATCGCCTGGTCGCTCGTGCAACCCGAGCTGGCCGGGTACGCGCGGGTCTGCGCCTGGGATCGCGCGGGATACGGCTACAGCGACGCCGGCCGACTGCTCACATCGCCGCAGGCCGCCGCCGAACAGCTGCACGAATTGCTCGAACGCGGTGGAGAAAAAGGTCCCTATGTGGCCGTGGGTCACGGTTTCGGTACGTTCGTGAGTCGTGCTTTCGCAGACGGCTTCACCGACGAAGTCAAGGGACTCATGCTGATCGACGCCCTGCACGAAGACATGCGCAGCGAACTTCCGCCCGATTACTACGACTTCGCCCTCGAGCTGGCCCAGGGAGAAACCCAGCTGGGCAACGCCGCCCGCTTCGGCCTCCTGCGTATGTTGAAGGCATGGTCGCCCGAGTCGTATGAACGCATGCTGTCGCCTTCGCTGGTGCACTATCCGGCAGACGTCAGGCAGGCCTACGAACGCGAGCACCTGCGGGCATCGACGTGGAAAGCATCGTACGAAGAGTTCATGGCCCTCGACACCATCACGGCCGAGATGCGCGCGCTGAAGGATGCCGGGGCGCACCGGCCTCCGACGGCCGTACTGCTTGCCGGCGACAGCCTGGCCGGGTTCCTGCCCGATGAATTGCCCAACGGCTTTCCCATTCCCGAAGCCGCCCGGGCCTGGCAATTGCTGCAGCTCGATCTGGTCGGCCGCGACGGCAGCGGCGTATTCGTGCTCGTGCGCAACACGGGCCACGACATTCCCCTGCAGCAGCCCAACGCCGTACTGAGCATGGCTGCGCACCTGTTCACGACCCTGACCGGCTCGCCGCCTCCGGGCATGGCCGACCCGGTTTCGGCCGCCACGAAGCCCGAATAAGCGGGAAAGTCGCTTGCGATTCACCAACCGTCAGCTACACTGAATGGTTTGGAGAGTTTCCGCTTCCCCTTATCGAGCCATGCCCCGAGAGTTATCGAAACCAGTCGACGCCGTTCGTCCGCTCTTTCTACTTGAAAATCTGGGGCGACGCCTGCGCGAGGAATTCGAAAAGGCGGTGGCGCACCTCGGCCTGACGGCAAAGCATTATCGCATCATCACTATGGTAGCGCTGCGTGGCCCGATGACCCAGCAGCACATCGGGCGCCTTCTCGGCATTGACCGAACGACCATGGTCAAGCTGGTCGACGACCTCGAGCGGCTGGGACTCGCGTTTCGCGACCGCCACCCCACCGACGGACGCGCCTGGGAAATCGACCTCACCCCCGAGGGCGAAATCGTACTGAACGAGGCTGCACAGCTCGCCCACAGTACCGAACTGAACGTACTCTCGTCACTCGACGACGACAGCCGTCAATCGATCATTCGCCTGCTGTCGTTCCTCGGCTGACGACCGGTAAGCGAAGCACGCTCGCTTTTCCGACCGCGATCTCGAATCGCCTCTCTTCGGGGTACACCGCCAGACGAGGCGCATTGCTTCCGGCCACCGCCAGCCCGATGCGATGCCCCGGCTGAAACCGCCACGCCGAGCTGAACAGCGAAACCGGCCAGTCGGTAAACTCGCCTGCAGGCACGGCTACCGCCTTCGTAAAGCCCTCGCGCAGCTGTCCTCGAAGGCTTCCCTCGGTAATGAGACGGTGTGTTCCGTCGGGCGCAATATCGAGCAGCTGCAGCACCAGGTAGCCGTCGTCGCCGTCGATTGCCACAGACAGGTCGGCCGTAATTTCGCCGGCAATGGTGAGCGACCCAACCAACTGGGGGCTCATGAACAGAAGCCTGTCGTCTCTTGCCGCCAGGCTCGCCTGGTCGAACGCCCCTGCCTTGCTGAAAAGGTTCCGGCCCCCCAGCATGGGTACGGGGTTCTGCGGGTCATGGGTGAAAGCGGTCACGGCCGTTGGGCCGTCCTGGTCAAGCAGAAAATCATTATTCAGCAGGCGCAGGTCGAAGCTTTCGCTCTCGGGCGGCCAGTTGTCGGCGGTTTCCCAGTGCCCTTCCGACTGCGACCCCTTCATCACGAAGTAGCGTACCGCCGGTTCGTCGTCGACACCGTTGTCTTCGTCGAGCAGATAATGGGCGAACCAACGCTCGGCAAGCGCCCTGACGTCGACCTGCCCCAGGGACTCGTTATCGTGGGGACCCATGTGTTCGAGAAAGAGTGCCGTCTGAATATGGTCGCCGGGCCCCATGACGAGTTTCTGGCGTCCCCTCGCCCCCTCGCCCGCCTCGTTCTGCCAGCGGCGGAAGGCCGT
>JAWLBW010000215.1:0-8108 GCA_041687475.1 bacterium | reverse complement strand
TGGGTGCGCGCATCACGGCGGTCGGCGACCACACCCGCGCCGTACGCAACCCCAGGGGCCTCGACATCGACGCCCTTCGTGGGTGGACGCGGGAACACCGTTTTCTCGCCGGCGCCGAAGAGGTTCTCGATGTGGGCGAGTGGTTCTCGCCCGACGACCTTCTCTTCGAGCCTTGCGACGTGCTCGTACCGGCGGCCCTGGGCGGCGTCGTCGACAAGGCGGTAGCCCGTGAGCTCAGGTGCCGGGCCGTCGTCGAGGGCGCAAACGGCCCCGTGCTGCCCGACGGCGACGCCGAGCTGCGTCGACGAAACATACCGGTCGTTCCCGACATACTCGCGAACGCCGGCGGCGTGACCGGTTCATACTTCGAATGGGCGCAGAATATTCAGCAGATGCGTTGGGGCCTGCAACGCTTTCGTGAAGAGCTCGACCGCAAAATGTGCGACGCCTTCGCCCGGGTCTACGACATGGCCACGACGCACGGTATTCCGTTGCGGGTGGCGGCCCTGGTTATCGGTATCGGCCGGGTGGGCAAGGCCATTACCACGCGTGGCGTTCGTTAACATCGGAGAAAGACTGCCTTGACCTCGAAAGACATGCGCATTCTGCGCGGCCTGCTGCGTTTCGAACACTACTCCGACAAAGAGCTGGCCGACCTGCTCGATTCCTGCGATACCGTCGAGCACGAAGCCGGCGAGGCTGTGTTTCGCATGGGTGAGCCGGCCGACGCGCTCTGCCTCATACTACGCGGCGCCTACCAGGTGCGGCGCAAACCCAGTGGCCAGCGGCCCGTCGAAACGGTACACCACTCGGGTGACATCGTCGGTGAAATGGCCGTACTCGACACCGCAAGCCCGGTGCGTGCCGCCGACGTGACGGCGTTGGAGCCTGGCGCCGTCGTGAAGATCAGCGCCGAGCATCTCGAGCAGGCGACGGCACGAGGGGCCGCCTGGGCGGCAAGGCTCATGACTCACTTTGCCCAGATACTGGCCGGTCGACTGCGCGAACTCGACGCAGCCTATGCGGCCTTATGGAAGGAAACGAGAGGCCGCAGTGATGCGCTGAGCGAGTTGCAGACCTTCCGCGAAACGCTCGAAAAAAAGTGGAAGCTGTAGGTCGATCGGAAAACGCTCTACAAGCTTCGGTCGTTGGACGGCGTCGCGTAGCGCATCTGTTGGGGCAAGAGAAGCCTACTTCGGTTCGCTTCCGTAGCCGACAGCGGCCAATCGGGCGCCGATACCCTGGTACACTTCGGGCGCATCGGGCGTGTAGGTTCCGAGACCGTCGACGTACCGGTTGAACATGCAGAAGGCGGCTGCGATGAGAACGGTATCGTGAATGGCCTTCTCGTCGGCTCCTTCCTTTTTTGCCGTCTCAATCATTGCCGGCGTCACGGCATTCCCGCTCTGTTGAACGGCCAGCGCAATATCGACGAGAGCCTGCATTTTCGGCTTCAGCTTGTCGCGTTCGGCCCGAAAGACGGCGTCGTCGATGACATCGGCTTCGTCGGGAGCCAGGGCGCGCGCGGTTGCGGCATGCGCGCGTGTACAGAAGGTGCAGTCGTTGGCGCGGGAAACGACCGAAGCCAGCAACTCGCGCTCGGCTGCCGTCAGCGACGAGTCACCGCGCAACAGCTGTTGGGTGAACGGGTTCAGGTATTGCGCGATTTCGGGGTAGGCTGCGAGCGGGCCCAGAATGCCCGGTACGCCTTCCGGCAATGAGATGAAAGGCACGGTTTCCTCATATGTTGCGTCTTGACAGGCTCAATATCATAACAGGCTGCCGGAATGCCGGCACAGGGTTGAGGCAACACAAGTTTACCCGCTCCCGCGGGATACCGGAATGAAAGCAATCCACAATCGGCCGGGAACAAGACTGCTCGATTCGGGCGGAAACAAAAAAGGCGAACGGAGTGACTCCGTTCGCCTGTATCGATAAGACGCGGGTTTCTTTACATCGGGCAGCTACCCACGCCCCATGTCGGCTCTTCTCTGACCGGCCCAAGCCAGACATGGATTGGAATGCTGTCGTTTTCGGCGCTGAGCGTGGCGAGATCGGCCTGCACGAAGCTCAGCTGCGATCCAGCGCGACGCTCGATAACAGCGGGAGTGGTGATACCGGTAAAGGTATTCATGTCGCCGCCGCTGCCGCCCATGTCGTAGCAGCCGCCGGCCAAGTCCTGCGAGTAGAACTCGAAAGCCGACTGAAAGCCGGCGACACTGTTGCCTTTCAGGCGCCACGAAGCGGTAGTCGTGCCGAGATTGGATATGTCGAAAGCTTGCGTCGCACCCGAGCTCGTAAGGGTGTTGCCGGTGAAGTTTCCGGTGACGATTGAGTCCCACGGCGAAACGTATATACCCGATGAAGTGGTGCTGCTCAACCCGCTGATGGTGTTGTTGTGCACCTGCAGGTCGATAGGGCCCTTGCTGCCCAGGTTGAACATCATTCCTCCCCAGTAGGAATTTCCGCTGTCGGTCAGCGTATTGCCCTGAATCAGGGCCGTTCCGCCGCCGAGCTGAACGTTCAGAATGGCGCCGCTGCTTGTATTCGAGACCTGATTGTTCATGAACACGACTTCGGCGCCGTCGACCTGGCTTAGCCCAATCATGACCGGGTTGCCGTTGACGGGGTGAAAGGTGTTCTCGGTTACGGTCACGCTGAATCCGTTGTCGTACGCATTGCCTACCGAAAGGCCGTAGGAAGCAGCCGGATTATTGAATACGTTGTTTTCAATGGTGGCCGAGCCCGAGGTCGGTTGGGCGATGTACAGGGGGGCGTAGCTCGAACTTCCACCCTGAAGGTCGCTGTTTTCGACGATGAGTTCGCCGTAGTGATTCAGGATGTAGATGCCGTCCTTGGAGGTGTTTGTGATCTTGAGATCGCTCAGAACAATCAGGCCGCTTCTGAATTCGGCCGCGATGGCGTTCTGCGCATTCGTGAGTTCGAGACCGCGAACTTCGAAATCATCGCCCGGTTTGATGATGTAGGCGGCGCCCAGGCCGTCGATTACCGTGCGAGTAGCGCCCGCTGCGGCGAGTACGTGCCCGCCGACTTCAAGAGACACCGTGCCGCCGAGAATGCGCATGTTCTTCTTGGTGTACGAGCCGAAGTTCGCGCTGCCCGTGTGGGTGCCCGTGGGGGCCAGGTAAACCACGTCGCCGTCGGCGGTGGGGCTCCAGCCTTCGAGGCTGGAGATGGAGGCGAACGGCTCGGTCGAGGTACCCTTGTTGCCGGCACCCGTGGGGTCGACGTACCAGACCAGGCCGCTCATGTTGATGGTGACCGTACCCGTAGAGGTGTCGGCCCCATCGCCTACCGTGTAGGTGAACGTGTCGGAAGTGCGCTCGCCGACCGGAGGGTCGTACGTGAACGAACCATCGGCCGCTATAGTCACGCTGCCGCCGCCCGTGGTGGTGAAGGTGCCCGTGGCCACGGACAACGCGACGGGGCCGCCGTCGCTGTCCGATGCGCCGTCGAGCAGGCTGCCCGTGGCTTCGACCTGCCAGTCGGCGTCGACCGGGGCGCTCGGGGCAACCTTCAGCCGGGTATTGCCTACCGCTGCGAACGCATGGTTCTGCACCGTGGGCGCCTCGTTGGTGACGTCGATGTGAATGGCGCCGGCGGGGCCGGGGCCTTCGGCGTCGGAGGCCGTAAACGAAAGCACTTCCATCCCCACGTATCCGCTGTCGGCCGTGTAGGTCAGGTTGGGGGCCGTGCCCGTCAACGCGCCGTGCGCCGGCGTGGCGATGTTGTAGGTAAGCGATACCGAGTCGGGGTCGACGGCCTCGAGGGTAATGGCCACCGACTTGCCGTGTCCCACGGAATAGGTTGCCGTGCGGGCATAGGGCAGGTCGTTGATCGGGGTGACGTCGATGGTGATGGTTTCCCAGTCTGAGAAGGCGCCCGACGGATCGACCACCCGGTACGTGAAGGAGTCGTCGGTGTCGACGTTTTCATCGGGCGTGTAGGTACGCGAATTCCCCGTGCCGGTCAGCGTTCCCGTTGCCGGGCCGGTGCCGATTTCATAGGTCAGCAGGTCGCCGTCGGCGTCGCTTCCCCCCAGGGTGATTCCGACCGGCGTGTCTTCGTCGACGGTCACGGTCTGCGGGTAAGCGACCGGGGTATCGTTGACGCTGGTCACTTGAATCTCGACGGACCTGTATGAGCTCGTGGCTCCCGAGGGGTCTTCGACTCGGATATTGAACGTGTCGGTGCCGTGAAAGTCGGCTGAAGGAGTGTACGTCCAATCGGGACCGGTACCCGTAACGATGCCATGCGCGGGGTCGCTTCCCTTGACCCAGATCAGCGTGTCGCCGTCGGCATCGTGGGCGAATGTCGCCAGGGCGCTACCCATGGCGAACGGGGTGTCTTCACTGGTCGTTACGACGGGTGGGTAAAGCACCGGGGTATCGTTCACCGGGTTAATCGTAATGTTGACGGTACCCGTATCGGAGCCGCCGTTACCGTCGGATACGGTGTACGTGAAGGAATCGGAACCGTTCACGTCGGCGTCGGGCGTATAGGTTACCGAACCATCGGCTTCGAGCACGGCGGTGCCCTTCGAGGGCGTCGATACCGAGGTAACCGTGAGCGAGTCGCCGTCGACATCGGTGTCGTTGCCGGCGGGATTCAGGTTGCCGCTCTGGTCTTCGTCAATCGTGAGCGAATCGTCTACCGCAACCGGGTTGTCGTTGACTGCCGTTACCAGAATGGTAAAGCTTTTCGTTGCCGGAGCGCCGTGTTGATCGACCGCCCGCGCGATGAAGGTGTCGCTTCCGTTGAAGTCGGCATCGGGCGTGTAGGTCACGTTGGGCCACGTACCCGTCAGCGTGCCCGAAGCCGGCGCCTGATCGACCGAATAGGTAATGGTGTCGCCTTCGACGTCGATTGCCGTTACCCACGACTGCAGGCCGAGCGCGGTATCTTCGTTCGTGCTCGGCGCGGGCAGACTGTCGGCCGCCGTGAAGCGCGGGGCGTCGTTGACCGCGTTGATGGTGACATTGACCGTACCGGTGTCGGTGCCGCCGTTGCCGTCGGAAACCGTGTAGGTAAAGCTGTCGGAGCCGTTGTAGTCGGCATCGGGCGTGTAGGTGATCGAGCCGTTGGCCTCGAGCACGGCCGAGCCGTTCGTGGGGCTGCCGACGGAGGAGACGGTCAGGCTGTCGCCGTCGACGTCGGTATCGTTTGCAGCGGCGACTACATTGCCCGGCGTGTCTTCGTTTACCGTGAGCGAATCGTCGACCGCCACCGGGGCGTCGTTCACGCCGGTGATCGTGATGGTAACCGTCGCCGTCGAGAACGCGCCGGCGCCGTCTTCGGCGCGAACGACAACCGTGTCGCCGCCGTTGTAGTCGGTTGCGGGCACGTAGTCGACGTCGGGCAACGTGCCGACAAGCGTGCCGTGGGCCGGCGCCTGATCGATCGACCAGGTTATGGCGTCGCCTTCGGGGTCGACGGCCGCAAGGAAAGCGCCGATGTCGACCGGCGTTTCCTCGGCTGTGGTGGTATCGCCGCCGCTCATGCGGGGTGCATCGTTCACCGGATGTACCGTAACGGTAATTCGTGCCGTTGCTTCGAGGCCCGAGGGATCGGCAATGGTATAGCCGAATTCGTCCGTGCCGTTATAGTCTGCGTCGGGCGTGTACGTAAGCGTGCCGTCGCTTTCGATGACGACGGTTCCGTGGGCCGGAGTTTCGACCGCGGTAACGGAAAGCGTGTCGCCGTCGGCGTCGGAGTCGTTGTCGAGCGGAATAATGGCAATGGCGTTGTCTTCATCGCCTTCGGCCGTGTCGTCGGATGCTGTCGGCGCATCGGGCACGGGGGTGACTTCGATGGTAACGGTGGCGTTGGGAGACACGCCGTTTTCATTCTTGGCGCGTACCTTTACTTCGTCGGTGCCGAAGAAGTCCCTTGCGGGTACGTAGCTGAGCGTTGTGCCCGTAATCGTGGCGGTACCGTTGGCGCCGTTTTCGACGATATCGAAGGTCCACTCTTCTTCGAGGGCCGTTTCCGTTGCCAGTGAAACTTCAACCGCAACGTCTTCTTCGGTCACGCCTTCATAACCGGTCAGCGCCGGGGGCAGAAAAAGGCACTCGCCCTTGGCGTAAGCCACGGGGTTCCAGCAGGGTTCGTCTCCGCAGGCCGCGACCGAGAGCATGGTGGCCGCACCGAAGAGAGCGGTGCGTATGAAACGTGAAGTCAGCAATAGGTTACGCATTTCAATCCTCATTCGCCGCGTCGGCATGCGGGGGGAATTTCGCCCTGCCATTCGTCCATGGACCTGGGCTCGCTCGGCAACTTCAGCTCCTGACCCACGTAGATGAGGTCGGGGCTGCGCAACTCTTCACGGTTGAGAAGGAAGAGCTGCGGAAACTCCATCGGATCGCCGAACACCCTGGCGCTGATGCGTGATAGCCAGTCGCCCTTGCGCACCGTGTAGTTGCGGGTGGGCTGATCGAAAAAGCCGAGGGGCATGACGCCGTAACGCGTCGAAGCCAGCTTTTCGCAGACGGGCCTGGGTGCACGGGGGCGGGGGCTTTCGATCGCCTTCCGAATCGGCGCTTGTTCTGCCGGAACTTCGACCTGCGCTTGTTTCACGGGTGCTTGCGGGGCAGGCGCCTGCACCACGGCGGCGGCCTTCACGATGGGAGACGGAGTCTCGGGGGCCGGTTTCCGTGAGGCGGCCATGAGCATGCCGATCTGCCGGTCGAGCGAGTCGTCGATGCGGGCGGCAAGCTGCCCGTCTTTCTCATCGAGGGGAACTTCAATCGATGCGGTACCCTTGAAGTCGCTGTAGCCCGAGGGCAGCACCGACCCCGTGGCTTGGGGTGATACCGTGCGCCACGTCGTTCCGGCCATGACCTCGACTTCTTCGTCGCCCCGGTGAATATGCATGGGCCAGCCGCCTTCGGGTTCGGAGCAGGCGACCTGCGACTCCCTCGTTTCCAGTTCAGGGTCGGCAGGACGCTCGATGTCGATGGCGCGAACCGACTCGACGACGCCCACCGCCGCCAACGGCAGACCGAACACGGCCATCAGGGTGAAGCCCGAGGGTTTGTCGCTGCCGTTGGCCATGCCCACGCCGACGAGGCCCGCAATGGCGGCGGCGCCGGCATAGCCGGTCCACATGGCCACCTTGTCCGGCGTCTGCAGCGTGCGTTCTTCAAGCTCGAGCCGGTTATGGGCAATTTTGTCGATACGATTGCATAGGGGCGGCTCGGAAAGGCGAGCCTCGACTGCGCCGCCTTCCTGCACGCGCACGAGAAGACGTGCCTTCTGGTCGACCGGGGCAATGCTTTCCATGGACTTAATCGGGGTCGACGTACCCGCGGGTATGATGCGGTGCTGCTTCTGAACGGCGCATGCCGTGCTGGTAAGCACAAGCATGGCGATCACGTGATTTCCAACGCGCTTCACGAGCGGCTCCTTGATGGGCGGTTTCACAAGCTGAAGGGCCAGGGCCCTGGCGGTAGGTTTGGAAGCGTTTACTGTATCAGAATGCTGCAGAAAATGCGTGAACCCTACCATTCTGCCTGTAGAACTTCGTAATTTCGTGACCGGTCGGGGCTTCGGCGGTTACCGACCAGTCGAAAACGGTAGACTTGACCGGCTTTCTTCGCGATGAAAAAAACAGTCACTGATTGCGTTCAGTGAACGTGTTCAGTATGATGGAGCCATGACTTCCCGCATTGAGCAGAAGGAGCAGACCCGCGAACGCATTCTTACGGTGGCGCGCGATATTTTCGAGCAGCAGGGCTTCGAAGCGGCGAGTATGCGTGAGATCGCCGGTGCGGCCGGTATCGCCGCCGGCACCATCTTCGTGCACTTTCAGGACAAGAAAGATCTGTTGCATGCGGCCCTCTTCGACGATTTGCAGGCAACCATGCACCGTGCGCTTGCGGCCCCACCGGGGCGTTCGCTTGAACAATGGTTGGCGGGCTTGACCGACAGCGCGCTCGGTTACTACGAAAGCCGGCCGACGCTCTCACGCATTCTGCTCAAGGAATCACTGCTGGCCGAGCCACCCTGGGGCGAACGGTTTGCCGCCCAGATGGCCGAACTGCACGGGGGCGTGGTGGCGCGTACCCGCCTTGCACAAGAGAAGGGCG
>JAWLBW010000214.1:0-8128 GCA_041687475.1 bacterium | reverse complement strand
CTCGTACCTGGTTACCAAGGCCGCCTGGCCCCACTTGCGCGAGAACAACTACGGTCGCGTCATTTTCACCACCTCGGCCGCCGGTCTGTACGGCAACTTCGGTCAGACGAACTACTCGGCCGCGAAGCTGGGCATCGTCGGCATTGCCAACACGCTCAAGGCCGAAGGCGAGCGCAACAACATCAAGGTTGCGACCATCGCCCCCATCGCCGCCAGCCGCATGACCGAAACGATCATGCCCCCGAATATTCTCGAGAAGCTCAAGCCCGAATACGTGTCGGAGCTCGTCGCCTTCCTCGCCAGCGAGCAGTTCAACGACTCGGGCGCGATTTATGAAGTCGGCGGCGGTTACTACAGCCGCGTGCAGATTGTCGAGGGGCAGGGCATCGGGCTCGACACGGACAAGATCTCGGCCGAAGAAATCGCGGCCAAC
The DNA here is from genome assembly GCA_041687475.1 of bacterium. Lineage (GTDB taxonomy): Bacteria > J088 > JAWLBW01 > JAWLBW01 > JAWLBW01 > JAWLBW01. The sequence goes on along the minus strand of JAWLBW010000214.1, from coordinate 7,695 downwards.
TGGGACAGAATCAACGACATGTCGAAGGCCCGTCCGTTCGGTAACGCCATGGAAGCGACCGGCGGCGCGTTCTCGAACCTGAAGATGTAAATCGGCTTCCACATATATAATGAAGCCTCGGCCCCGGCCGGGGCTTCCTTTTTTCCTCACCCTGCCTGCCATGAGCGATTTCCAGGAACGTTTTCCGGTTACCATGCCCCAGATTGTACGCTGGGGCGACATGGACGCCTTCGGCCACGTCAACAACACGGTCTTCTTCCGCTATTTCGAGAGCGCCCGCATCGCCTACTTCGACCGCATCGGCTGGTGGGAGGTGCAGCAGAAGACCGGCATCGGTCCGATTCTCGCCGATACCTCGTGTCGCTTCAGGCGTCCGCTTACCTACCCCGACACGCTGCAGGTCGGCACCTCGGTTCGCGACCTGGGCAAGGACCGCTTCCAGATGGACTACGTAATCTGGAGCGAGAAGCTGCAGACCGTGGCTGCCGAGGGTACCTCGCTCATCGTCTCCTACCATTACGGCGAACACCACAAGGCCCCCCTGCCGACCGAACTCCGAGAAGCCATCGAACGCCTCGAGTCGGCGCACCCGCGTCACGAAGACTGAGCGGGCGCAAGCCCTCGATCTGACGCTCGCGTACCCTACCCCATACGGTGCCGGGGTCCGCGCTTTTTTTTGAGTCCAGTCTCCTTGCGGGGCGGCAGGGTATGCCCTCAGGATGGTCCTTGCGGAACCACGTCGCCCCATGACGCACGGCGCCAGCACCGTGACGCGACGCCCCATCGCGCATTCACCAGCACACCTGCACGGGGAAGGATCGCCCCCAGGAAAACCATGCATCCTCATACACTTACAGCCCACCCACACAGATTGACGCATCGCGGTAACAGATATTGACAATTCAGCAAGCATAGTGCTAATATAGTAAGCGGAAGGGGGATCGGCTCCCTCCGGCCAGCCATGGCTCCGAATGGGCGCAACAGCCTCAAGGCGAAGCGCGGGGTGAATAGTGGAGACAAGGATGACAGGAAAAGAAAACGGATTCTTCGGCCTGCCGGTACATGCGGCGCTTGTATCGGTTATCGTGCTTGCAAGCCCTTTTGTCGACGCGTCAACGGCGTCGGCTTCGGATAGGCAATCCTACGAGAACGCCTCGTACGTCAGCCTGGTTGCCCGCGAAAGCATGCAGGAGCAGGTGCTGCGCGAAATCATCTCCGAATACTTCACCTATCTGTCGCCCGAAGAAAAGGCCGAACTTCCGACCATCATTCTTCGCGCCAGCGAAAAATACGGCTTCGACCCCCTCTTTGCCGCCGGCGTGATCGCCACGGAAAGCTCCTTCAACAATCGAGCCGTCAGCCCCGTGGGTGCCCGGGGGCTCATGCAGGTCATGCCCTACGTAGGCGAAGCGCTCTGCAATGAAGTCGGCCTCGAATATACCGGCGTCGAGGTTCTGCACGATCCGGCCATCAACATTGAGTTGGGTCTTTATTATCTGCGGAAGATGGAAGCGCGCTTCGGTGACCTCGATCTTGCCCTGGCGGCCTACAACATGGGCCCTACCCTGCTCGATAAGAAGATGGCCCGCGGCTTCCGTCCCCACGGCATCTATGCCGGTCGGGTCAACGCCTCCTACGAGATGTTTCGCACGCGGGCCCGCGATCTGCATCATCAACTGGTGGCCGAAGCCAGGCTCTGAGAATCCTTCACATCGGCCGAGGGCATTCGTGCCCGATCGAGTCACATGCAAGGCCCACCGGGCTCGGGACTCGGGCGGTCGCGCCATCGTCGTGGTTTAACCGGAAAACAGGCGGCAGCTTTGAAAGAAAGCTGCCGCGCGCGCCTGATTCTGCTACCCTGATCGGCATGTCTTGGCGCGCATTTTTTCTCGTCTTCGTCGTTCTCATCGTAACCGCCTGCAACAAGCCGCAAGGCGAGTGGCAGGTTACGCAAGGCTTCAACTACCCCGACAAGAAGATTCCCCTGGTTCGCGAGGGGTCGACGACGGCGGGCGAAGTCATCACCCTGCTGGGCGTGCCCTACGCCACGCAGGAAGATGTCTTCATTTACCAGGTGCAATACACCCGGCCGGTTGAGCGAACCTATCTCGTTTACTCCGAGCCCTACACCGAGCGACTGACGCTGCGCACGTGGATCAAGTTCGAAGACGGCGTCGTAAGCCTGGTCGAAAGCACCCGTACCGAGCAGCTGCTTCCGCCCGAATAATGCCGAGGCGGCTATCGCCGTAAGCGATGCCCTGCCCGGGCTCTTCCCAGTCAACATGCCGCGGGAGGCACCCGTAAATCGGTGCAAACTACCCCTTGGCCACCCCAAGGTCGGTTCCAGACCTGACGTCCCTGCTCCCGGCTTATGGATTAAGGATTGGGGATTAAGGATTTTCGTAACAGGTGCTCATGCTCGGCCGGATTTCGCGGCGAGCTTATCTTGCCTGCTCCGCGTGAGACGAAGAACGCCGCCGGTCTCCCACTCGCCCCCTCGAGAGCCCGCCGTACCGCACGTGGCGCCCCATCGACGACCAGCTTTGCCGCACGGCAAGCCCTCACTTTGACAAACGTCGCCCCCGCCTGATACGATCAGGTAGCATTTTTGTCGACCGCGTGTCACAAATGTGCGTTCGACGGTAGACACCCGCGCAGCGAGGTCTAACCGTCGGTCAGACGCACGATGACATTCGCCCATACCGCTTGGATCTACCGGGGTTTTCTGGAGGGTAGACCGGGACGGGACCTACTCGGAGCGCGCCACGACCCTCGTGAAGTGTGCCCCAGGAAAGCCCTTCCCTGCCAGGTGAAGGGCTTTCTGGTTTACAGGGGCAGTACATGAGCGCGCATACGCCATCGAAGAAAAGCAAGAAGACGATTCTCGACTTCGCTCCCATGAAGGAGCGCGGCGAGAAGATCAGCGTCGTCACGGCGTACGACTTCAGCTTTGCACGCCTCTTCGACGAGGCAGGCGTCGACATGCTGCTCGTGGGCGATTCGCTTGGCTCGGTCATCGCCGGCGAACCGAATACCCTGGGCGTAACCATGGAGCAGATGGAGTACCATGTGCGCGCCGTGGCCCGCGGGCGCCGCAACGCCTTTCTCGTCGGCGACATGCCCTTCTTGAGCTATCAGGCCTCGAACGAAGACGCCGTGCGCAATGCCGGCCGTCTGCTGCAGGCGGGCGCCGAGGCCGTCAAGGTCGAAGGCGGCGAAGCCTGGCTCGACACCATTCACCGCATCATTCGCGCCGACATACCCGTCATGGGGCATCTGGGGCTCACGCCGCAGAGCATTCACCGCATGGGCGGCTTCAAAGTGCAGGGACGCGACGAAAAGCAACGCCAGGCCATTCTGCGCGATGCGAAGCTGCTCGAAGAAGCGGGCGTCTTCGCCCTCGTGCTCGAGGGTGTGCCCGCATCGCTGGCTGCCGAAGTGAGCAAGTCGCTGCGCATTCCCACGATCGGCATCGGCGCCGGCGTCGACTGCGACGGTCAGGTGCTGGTTTCCTACGACCTGCTGGGGCTGTTCGGCGAATTCACGCCGAAGTTCGTCAAGCGCTACGCCAACCTGGGCGACGCCGTGCGCGAGGCCGTCGAAAGCTACGTACGCGAGGTGCGCGAGGGTGCATTTCCCGGCGGGGAGCACAGTTTCAAATGAGCCGGGGCATGCAGATCATACGCTCCGTGGGCGAGTTGCAGGCCTGGGCCGACGGTGTCCGCCGAAACGGCGGCCGGATAACCTTCGTGCCCACCATGGGCTATCTGCACGAAGGCCACGCCGAGCTGATGCGCGCCGCGCGCCGCAGCGGCGGCGAGCTGGTCGTGAGCATCTTCGTGAACCCCACTCAGTTCGGTCCCAACGAGGACCTCGACCGCTATCCCCGTTCGCCCGAACGCGATCAGGCGCTCTGTGAAGCCGAGGGCGCTTCGGTGCTTTTCTTGCCCGAAGCGTCGGAAATGTACCCGGCGGGCGCGCAGACCTGGGTCGAGGTAACCGGCCTGAGCCGCGATCACTCCGGCGCCGACCGGCCGGGGCATTTCCGCGGTGTGACGACCATCGTGACCAAGCTCTTTCTCGCCGCCAAGCCGCACGCCGCCTTCTTCGGCGAGAAGGACTATCAGCAACTGGCCGTCATTCGCCAGATGGCGCGCGACCTCAACTTCGATGTCGAGGTGGTCGGCGTGCCCACGGTGCGCGAAGCCGACGGGCTCGCGCTGAGCTCGCGCAACAAATACCTTTCACCCGAGGAGCGCAGGCGGGCGCTTGCGCTCTCACGCGGGCTCGAGGCAGCCCGCAGAGCCGCCGAAGGCGGCGAACGTGATGTCGGCCGACTGACCGGGCTCGTCGAAGACGAGTTGCGCCGGGTCGACGCCGACATCGACTACGTTCACCTTGTCGACGCCGCCACGTTGGAGCGGATCGGCACTCTGGATGGTCGAGCCGTGATACTCGTTGCCGCACGTATCGGCAACACGCGGCTCATTGACAACATGACCCTTCCCGCCCCCGTGAGGGAGCGGGCCTGACAACCCAGGAGGCAACCGTGCAACGGGAACTTCTCAAGTGTAAAATCCACCGTGCGACCGTAACCGACGCCAATCTTCACTATGAAGGCTGCATCACCATCGACCGTGAGCTCATGGATGCCGCCGGACTCGTCGAGTACGAAAAGGTCGCCATTCTCGATATCAACAACGGCAGCCGATTCGAGACGTACGTCATCGAAGGCGCCCGCGGCGGCGGTGAAATCTGCCTGAACGGCGCGGCCGCCCGCATGGTGCACAAGGGCGACCTCGTCATCATCGTCAGCTACTGCTCGCTGACCGACGACGAAATCGCCGGCCACAAGCCACGCATCGTCTTCGTCGACGAGAACAACCGCATGGTTCCCGGCGAAATGATGGCCATGGCCTGATCGAATGGCAGAAGCCCCGTTCGAACACGAGACGACGCAGGCCCAACGCTTGCGTCATGTCGCGAAGCAGTATTTCGTCACCGGGCTGCTGGTCATTGTGCCGGCGGTGGTTACCCTGTGGGTTTTCGGCGCGGTGCTGGGCTTTGTCGACAGTCTCTTCGCGGGGCTTCCACCCGATCTGCGTCCCCGTTCGTGGATACCCGTTCCGGGTATCAGCCTGCTGCTTTTCATCGCCTTGATTCTGCTCGTGGGCATGGCGGCCAGCAACTCGGCGGGCCGTTACGTACACCGCCTCGGCGACAGGTTGCTCAGCAGCATTCCGCTGTTTCGGGGCGTGTACCTGGCCGTCAAGCAGACGCTGGAGACGATTTTCGCCGCGCAGGGTCAGACTTTTCGTCGGGTCGTGCTCATTCAGTATCCGCGCAAGGGCCTGTACACCCTTGCCTTCGTCAGCGCCCAGGCCCGCGGCGAGATTGCCCGCGCTACCGGCAAGCCCGACGCGACCCTGCTCGTCTTCGTGCCCACGACCCCGAACCCCACCAGCGGTTTTCTGCTCGCCGTACCCGAAGAAGAGGTGATCTCGCTGGCCATCAGCGTCGAAGACGCCTTCAAACTCGTGGTTTCGGGCGGTATCGTCTCGCCCGACGATTCGGCCACCCGGCGCAAGGAATGATCCTGAGCATCGACCACGCCGGCACGCGCCCCGGCGACTCGAGCCGGTTCCAATCGGCGCGATAGTTCAGGCCGAAACACGGGCGGCCGCTCGCTTCGCCCACCCCAGGGGTGAGTCAAGGGTGTGTAAACCGAACGGCTACCGGGGAAAGGAACCAGCCGCGACACCCGGCTCATGGGTTTACAATGGTCTGGGGGGAGAGGTATGCGGCTTCGCGAGCTCTATCACGTTTTCAAGGATACGGTACGCCGACTCGACAGCGATGACGGCCTCGGCCTGGCATCGGAGGCAGCCTTCAACTTCGCCTTCTCGTTTTTCCCCTTTCTTCTGTTTTTTGTCTCCCTGATCGGACTCTCCAGTCGCAACGACGAAATACTGGACAGAATGCTGCAACTTTCGGCCGAGTTTCTGCCGCCCGAATCGGTAACCCTGGTCAATTCATACCTGCAGTCGTTGGGCAACGCCGATCTGAACCTGAACATCTCTTTGTCGCTGGCCCTGGGCGTATTCGCAGCCTCGCGCATCTTCAACGCCTTCATCAAGGCAATGATGAAGGCCTACGACGCCCCCCGCAAGCGACCCTTCTGGAAAAACCGGCTCATCGCCATCGGCATGGTCTTTCTCTTCGGTCTTCTGGGGGGGCTGGCTTTTCTCGGCATGATTCTCAGCCCCCTCATCGCGAACATTCTGCGCGACTTCGGTCTCGATACCTACTACGTCAAGTTGGTAGACACCCTGCGCTACCCGGTCACGATTCTGTTGATTGCTCCGGCGCTCGCCCTGCTCTACCGCCTCGGCCCCGATTGCGATCATCATCGCGCCTACGAACTCTGGCCCGGCGCCATGATTGCGACCTTTCTGTGGATTCTCATGAGTTACGGCTTCAGCGCCTATGTGGCCGGTTTCGCGAACTACAACAAGACCTACGGCGCCCTGGGCGCGGTTATCATTCTGCTTACGTGGATGTACCTGACGTCACTGGTCGTCATCATCGGAGCCGAGTTCAACGGGGCCTTCGGCCGGTGGATGCGCAATGAACTGCCCTCGCAGCAGCCTGACCAAGACTCAGCCAGGGAACACGAGGCGCACTGACCGCCATGGGGCCGGTGCGCCTCGCAGTAAGTAGATACGCGCTCCGTGCTTAGACAGGCTGTCTGAGAGCCTCGTCGGTGGGCGCCGCCGTGGTTTCGGTCACGTCATCGGGCGCCTCGTCGCCGTCGGCGGGCGGCGGTGTTTCGTCTCCATCGGGCAAAGGCTCGTCTCCATTAGCCGGCCCGTTGTCTCCGTCGGGCGGAGGTTCGTCGCCGTTCTCATCGTCGACAGGCGGCTCTTCCGGCGCCGAAGCCAGCGGCTTGGCGTCGACCGTGTCGGAGAAGTCGCTCAACCCCGCCTCGTTCTCGGCCCTGACCCGATAAAAATAGGTCTGCCCGTTGGTAAGATCGGCATGGGTATAGCGCGTAGCCTCGACGGTGGCCAGCAAGGTGAAATCGCCGCCCGCGGTCTGCGAGGCATAAACGCGATACCGCTCGGCGCCCGGTGCGGCATTCCACGAAAGAAAGACGCGCCCGTTTCCGGCAACGGCCGTGACCCCATCGGGCGCACCAGGCAACTCGACTTCCATGCCGGCTTCGGGCGTGGCTCGCGCTTCGTTGGAAAAGCCGCTGGATCCGGCCGCGTTGAGCGCGGTCACCCGATAGTAATAGGTAACCCCGTTATCGACGCCGGTGTCGGTGTAACCCGTACCCGGCGGGTTGGCGATAAGTTCGTAGGGGCCGCCCGAGTTCGTGGCGACGAACACGCGGTATTCAAAGGCGCTGGGCACGGTATTCCAACTGAGGGTAACCTGGCCGTCGCCTGCCACCGCCTGAAGGTTCGTCGGCGCCGCCGGGGCACGCGGGGGCGCTTCGCCCGGTTGTGCCTGCGGGGTGGCCGACACTTCGGCCGAATTGCCGCCGCGGCCTTCGTCGTTCACCCCTCGTACGACATAGAAGTATTCATTATCATTGCTGACCCCCGTATCGACGAAGTTGGTCACACGGGTATCGGCAATGACCTGATAGGGCCCCCCCGCGGTGGCGGCACGCAGAACCTCGTATCTGTC
>JAWLBW010000213.1:1137-8189 GCA_041687475.1 bacterium | reverse complement strand
GCAACATCAACGACAACAGCGGCGCCCTGCACCCTGAAGTTGCGGCGCGTGCCGTGGTCGAACACTGCGCCGACGTGGGCATCGCCCTCGACGGCGACGGCGACCGGGTCATCTTCGTCGACGAGAAGGGCCGGGTGGTCGACGGCGACGAAATCATGACGGTGGTGGCCCTGCACCTCATGAAGCGCGGGCGCCTGAACCACAACACCCTGGTCACGACGGTCATGAGCAACCTGGGGCTCGACATTGCGATGCGCGAGGCCGGCGGCCGGGTCGAAAAAACGCAGGTGGGCGACCGCTATGTCGTCGAGCGCATGCGACAGGGCGGCTTCAACGTAGGCGGCGAACAGAGCGGTCACCTCGTCTTTCTCGATTGGGCCACGACCGGCGACGGCATCTGCAGCGCGCTGCAGGTGTTGAACATCATGCTCGAAAGCAACAAGCCCCTTTCGGAACTTACCCGCTGCATGACGCGCCTGCCCCAGGTGCTTGTGAATGCGGCCGTGAGCGAAAAGCGGCCGATCACCGAAATGCCCGAGGTCGAAAAGCTGATTCGCGAAGTCGAAAAGAAGCTGGGCCAGAACGGGCGTGTGCTCGTCCGTTACTCGGGCACTGAAAACAAGATTCGCGTCATGGTCGAGGGTGAAGACGAAAAGTCCATCGAAGCGTGGGCCAACCAGATCGCCGAAGCCATTGTGACGACACTGGGCGCACCGGTTACCGCGGCCTGAACCCCGCAGGTGCGCACAAACAGAAAAAGGCCGGTCTCCGACCGGCCTTTTTCTGTTTTTAAGACGGTGTTTCCGTCAGGAATTGAGCACGTTCTCGACTTCGCGGTACACGCCTTCCATCTTGACGTTGCCCTCGAGAACGACGCCCTCGGCCACGATAAGCGTCGGCGTGGTGATGGTGCCGTAGATCTTGGCCGGCGCCTGCAGCTCGACCCGTTCGCGGGCCTTCAGTTCGCCCCGGAAAATGCCGGAGATCACGCACGAGCCGATTTCGGCCGTACCCTCGACCTCACCCTCTTCTCCGACAACCAGTCGGTCCTGGCTGAAAATATCACCGTGAAACTTACCGTCGATACGAACGGTACCTTCAAACGTCAGCTTGCCTTCAAAACGGGTGCCTTTGTCGAGAAAGGCGTTTACCGATGACGTCTCGCTCAAGTGAACTCCTGTCATGCGTTCGAGAATGCCCGAATCGTTCTTCTGCTTTTTGGCCAACATGTGCTCCCGCCTGCCAAAGAGATAGTCATGGTAGCAGCTGCTCGATCAGGCGATCGAACTCATCTGCCGAAAAGTATTCCAAAACGATTTTGCCCTTCTGGTTCGAACCGGCGACCTGCACCTTGGTTCCGAACCGGCGTCGCATGCGCTCGAGCAGGTCGCGCACATTCGGATCGCTGGTGAAGGCCGACACCACCGGCGCTTTGTCGCCGGCGCCTTCGGCAGAAGCACGTCCCAGCGCTTCCATCTGACGCACCGAGAGTTCTCGGTCGATGGCAAGGTTGGCCAGGTCGAGTTGCCTCGCGGGGTCCTGAATGGTCACGAGAACGCGGGCGTGGCCCATCGAGAGCTGGCCCTCGCGCACGAGCTGCTGCACGGTCGGATCGAGCTTGAGAAGGCGCAGGAAGTTGGCGACGGTCGAGCGTTCCTTGCCGACGTTGCGGGCGACTTCTTCCTGGGTCAGGCCGAACTCTTCCTGCAGGCGACGGTAGCCGAGCGCTTCTTCGATCGGATTCAAATCGACGCGCTGCAGGTTTTCGATCAGCGCGATGGCCAGGGCTTCGCGCTCGGTTACCTCGCGCACCACGACCGGAACCTCGGTCAGGCCGGCGCGCTGCGAAGCCCGCCAGCGCCGTTCACCGGCAATGATGCGATAGGTGTCTTCGCCTTCGGGCGAGACCAGAATCGGTTGAATGAGCCCGACCTCGCGAATCGACGCGGTCAGGGCATCCAGTTCTTCTTCGTCGAAATCGACGCGCGGCTGGTGCGGATTCGGCGCGAGTTTCTCAATGGGTAGCCTGGTTTTCGCTCCGGAAGGGGCAACGGAGGTTTCTTCGTTGTCCGAACCGGGAATCAGGGCTCCGAGACCTCGCCCCAACGCTTTCCGTTGTTTCATGCCTCTATCCTGGGTGCGGCAGTCTGCTCGGCGGCGCGGCTCAGAATCTCGCGCGCGAGCGCCTCGTATCCTACGGCGCCGCGGCTCTGCGGATCGTAGATGTTGATGGGCAGTCCATGACTCGGCGCCTCGCTGAGGCGTACGTTCCGGGTAATGACGCTTTCAAAGACCTTCCACCCGAAATGTTGCGTGACGTCTTCGGCCACCTGGTGGCAGATGTTGTTGCGGGCGTCGAACATCGTCAGCAGAATGCCCTCGAGCTTCAGCCCGGGGTTCAGGTTCGCCTCGATGAGCTTGATGGTCTGCATCAGCTGGCTGAGCCCCTCCATCGCGTAGTACTCGCACTGCAGCGGCAGCAGCACCGAGTCGGCCGCCGTCAACGCATTGAGCGTCAGAAGACTCAACGAGGGGGGGCAATCGATAAAGATGAATTCGTACCGGTCTCGCACGGTATCGAGCGCCTTGCGCAGGCGCACCTCGCGCGCGATGGCGCCGACCAGTTCGACCTCGGCCCCGGCAAGGGCCTGGTTGGCGGGCAACAGGTCAAGATCGCGCACCGACGTTTCGCGCACCACCCTGTCGACCGGCTCGTCGCCGATGAGAACCTGATACACCGTCGCGGGCAGTTTCTTCTTGTCGACGCCGATGCCGCTGGTCGCATTGCCCTGCGGATCCATATCGATGAGCAGCACGCGCTTGCCCATCGCGGCAAAGCTGCTTGCCAGATTGACGGCGGTCGTGGTCTTACCCACGCCCCCCTTCTGATTGGCGATGGCGATAATACGCCCCATGGTACGGTCCCTTACTGAAAAGACGAAATATTATATCAGAAGTCTTCGCGACGCACCGCTCCATGACCGGTCAGGGGTGCGTCACGACCGGGCGACCAGCCGCCCGGCGGCGTATCAGAACCCCATGTCGAGATTCAGCAGATCGACCTCTGTGGGACGCACCTCGAGCATTGTCGGCGCCGACGGCTCGGTTCCATACACGAACGGCATCGAGACCCGATCGAGGGTGGTGGGACCGGCCAGCAGCCCCGTGCGGGTGTCGATGTCCTTGAACACAATGTTTTCAGGCTGCTCCCAATCGCGAACGGGCAGGCCGCGATGGGCCTCGAGCATGAAGTCGACCCAGATGGGGCTCGCCGCCACCGAGCCCGTTTCGTGGGGCCCCAGGTTACGCTCGGGCTGATCGTAGCCCACCCAGACACCGGCCACCAGATCGGCCGTGAATCCCATGAAGAGGCTGTCGACGTTCTTGTTCGTCGTGCCTGTTTTTCCGCCCGCAGGCCTGCCCAGCAGCTTGGCGCGCCATCCCGTACCGTGCTGCACGACCTGCTTGAGCAGATAAATCATCATGTAATCGATCTCGGGGTCAACGATGCGCTCTGCCTTGTAAAAGGTCTCATCGGCCAGGACACGTTCTTCGTCGGTCGGTTGACGCCCCTCGATGACCCAGTCGGGAACCTGCTGTTCGAGCACCTCGCCCTGCGGGGTCACGACCCGCCGAATCATCTTCAGCTCGCGCCGTACGCCCATGGCGTTGATGGTCGTATAAGCCTTCGACAGTTCAAGCAGCGACACGCCGCTTGATCCGAGCGCCAGACTCATGTCGGCGGCCAGATCGCTCTCGATGCCCAGCCTGCTCGCCATGTCGACGATAGCCGAAACCCCGACGTCCTGGGTAATGCGCAGCGTCGGAACATTGCGCGAGCGCATGAGCGCCTCGCGTACGGTAATGGGGCCGTCGAAGCTTTCGTCGTAATTTTTCGGCTTCCAGTAGGTCACGGTCGTCGAATCGGTCGCCATCTGCTCGTAGACATCGGGCGAGTCGACCACCATGGTGGCCGGGTTGTACCCCCTTTCGAGCGCAGTCATGTACACGATGGGTTTGAACGAGCTTCCCGGCTGACGGCGTGCCTGCATGGCCCGGTTGAATTCGCTCTGGCCGAAGTCGTAACCACCGACCATGGCCCTGACCTCTGCGGTATCGGAATCGACCGCGACAAGCGCCCCCTGCACTTCGGGCGCGGGAACGAGGGTAACGGGCCAGGCGTCGCCCAGCTTGATTTTCGACCACGCCTCGAAACGCTTCTTCTCGAGCTCCTGGCCCTTCTTCAGCGCCGGCACGTCGACGGCTTCGACCAGAATGACATCGCCCACTTGCAGGGCCCGGCGCAAGTCGGTCAGCGGCGGCGTCTTATCCTTGTGCGGGTCGTACTTGGCCCACGGGTTGTAGGGCGACGCCCATTCGGCCTCGAAAAGCGGAAGAATGGCGCGCTGCTTCTGCCCCACCATGACCACCGCCTGCTGGCGCGTGACATCGGTTACGTAGGCCCGCATCGTGCGCGCCGGGGGCGCTTCAACGGCCGGCGGCACGCCCAGGTTGTCTTCGGCGATGTAATGCAGAATACCGCCCACCTCGGGGGTGCGCAGCTCGCGTTCGAGTTTCTGCAGCAACGCGGCGCGTTTGCCATCGTCCTCAATATGCTCGGTCGGCCCCCGATAACCATGCCTTTTTTCGATGGTGATGATGCCGTCGCGCACCGCCTTTTCGGCCGCTTTCTGCATCTCGAAGTCCATGGCGGTCTCGACGCGCAGCCCCCCGGTAAGCACTTTTTCGGCGCCATAGGCGTCCATCAGGTAGCGACGCACCTGTTCGGCATAATGCCCCGACTCGGGCGCGGGGTTGCGCCACAGGCGAATGGCAACCTGCTCGGCAGCCGCCTCTTTCTCTTCTTCGGCCTTGAGAAAGCCGTTCTGGCGCATCTGGTCAAGCACGTACAGCTGGCGTTGCCGCGCCCTGCGCGGATTTTCATAGGGCGAATACGCGCTCGGCGCCTTGGGTAGCCCCGCCAGCACGGCGGCTTCGGCTACCGACACCTCGGTAATGCTTTTGGCAAAATAGGTATTGGCCGCGCTTTCGACGCCGTACGCGCCGGCCCCGAAATAAATCTGATTCAGATACAGGTAAAGAATCTCATCCTTGGTCAGCACGTCTTCCAGGCGATGGGCAAGAACGACTTCGCGAAGCTTACGTATGAGTTTTCGCTCGGAGCTGAGAAAGAACGTCTTGGCCACCTGTTGCGTAATCGTGCTTGCGCCCTGCTTGATGCCGCCGCTTGTCAGGTTCTTGACGGCTGCGCGAATGATGGCCAGAAAGTTCACGCCACCGTGCGAGTAAAACGATGCATCTTCGGCCGCCAGAAACGCATGCACCACATGGCGGGGAACATTCTCGATAGGAACGAGAATTCGCCGCTGCTCGCCGTACTCGGCCACCACACGGCCATTCCGGTCGTAGACGATGGTCGGTAGAATCGGAGCGTAATCGGTGGCCTTGTCCAGCTTCGGCAGCCCCTGGCGCAACCAGAGATATCCGCCCGTTGCGGCCGACGCCCCTACCAGCGTGAACAGCGCCAGGATAATGAGACCCATGCGCACGATACGGCGGCCAAGGGAACGTTCGACCGGATTTTCCTCACCCATTCTCTTCCGTCTGCCTTTGTAGAAATTTACGGAACGGCCCGAGAGGCCGGAATCAGAGCTTCATTTTATCAACCTGCAATGGCCTCATCAATCACGGGAAGGCGGCCGACACGGCGAAACGCTCTTCCGGGCGACCGCTTCATGTCTTTCGGCCCGATGCCCTCATACGGTGAAATGTAAACAGGCATTTCGGAGGAACCCGGAATTTTCGGAGGGAAAGGAGACAGAATGCATGCATGGAACGAAAATCTGAGCCCCGTCGCACTCGAGCAGATTACCGTACGCCCCACGGTTCGCCCGTACCGGCTGGCGCAGCTGGGCACGCCACGCGGACGCGTCGATGCCTACTATTACCCTTCGACCGGAAGCCGCGCGGTGCTTTATCTGGCGGCAACGCGAACCGACGGCTTCGTCTCGCCGGCGTTGAATCTCTACCCTCGCCTGGCCGAAGAGATGCAGCCCCGCCACCTCGCCTCGCTGCGTCTGCGCTTGCGAAAGCCCGACGATCCTTCCGAATGTCTCTACGATCTGCGAGTTGCCCTTCAGTTTCTCCAAAATGAGGGCTTCAACGAGGTGGCTGTCGTGGCCTGGGGGTTCGGCTGCGACATCGCCCTTCACGCGGCGGCACTCGAGCCCAGGCTGAACCGGCTGTGCCTGCTTTCACCGGTGGTCGAAGACACCGAAGTGCTGCGCAGCGTACAACCGAAAGGTGGGTACCTGGTCGTGAACGCCGACCGCGATGAAAGCGTGCCGTTGGAAGAGGGAAAGCGTATTTTCAAGGCACTCGCCGAACCGAAGGAAAGTCTCACGCTGTCCCACTGCAAGCACCGCCTGAACGAAAAGTCCGTCGACGTGCACCTGCGGGTGCGTGAATGGCTGCGAGCCTGGCTGCGTCAGGAACCGGCCGCGGCCTGAGTGCCGGGTAGCTGCAGCGCCTCGATGACCCGCGCCTCGTCGAGAACGAAAATGGGCAATGCTCCCGCCTCGCGGGAATCGCGCAGCGGCAGCCTATCGGGCTCGAACTCGAAGGGTGCAATAACCTGCTTGTAGAGCGTTCGCAGCGCGCGGGCGCCCAGGCGGGGATTCTCCCGGGCACGGGCACAGAGAATCTCGAGCGCCTTCGGCGTTATCTGCAGGTCGACCCCGTATGAGCGAAAGTACGTCCGGCTTTTCTGAAAAACCGAATCGGGCATTTCGATGAGAATGCGTCCGAGCGCGGCGTCGTCAAGCTCTCTGAGAAAGACAATTCCTTCGAAGCGCCCCAGAAACTGGGGTGAAACGCCGTATTCGAAAAGATCCTCGGTTTTCCACAAATCGCGCAGGTGAAAGACTTCGCGCTCGCGAATCTCGCCCCACGGGGTCATGATGGTTTCGCGCTTCAGGGTGCCGGCGTCGGCCCCTACGGTGACCCGGCGGTACACGATGTCGTGCAGCCCA
>JAWLBW010000213.1:0-1127 GCA_041687475.1 bacterium | reverse complement strand
CCTGCGACAAAGAGAATGCGCTCGGAGCGAATGACCGTTTCGGCCGTTCCGTCGGCGCCGTGCACCTCGAAGAGAACCTGCTCGGCCTCCATCAACGTGAGCAGCGCTTCCTGGGCTCTGATACCGGCTGCGTTGGGGCGCCCGCCCACCTCGGTACGAATTTTGTCGATTTCGTCAATGAAGACGATGCCGTTTTCGACGGCCTCGACCAGCATGGCCCGTGTCGCACCGGCGCCGAGTTGCTCGCGCGCCCGCTCGAGCAGCGATCGCAGCACGACATGGCTTTCGGCCCGCGAGGCTTCTTCGTCGGCCAGCACCGCCGCGTTCAACCTGACCACCACGGGCTTTTTTTCGCCCTGCGCCCGTTCAAGCACCCATTCGACCCGGCGCATCAGAGTGGTCTTGCCGGTACCCGAGTTGCCGATCAGCAGAAGATTTCCGGCGCCGACCCCGTTCAGGTGCTTGCAGAGCGCGACCGCCACTTCACGAACGGCATCGTCCTGTCCGACGACGCCTTTCTGAAGGGGCGCAAAGAGTTGTGCGGGTAACCAAGCCATGCTTAAGCCTATCAGAAAAGAAAAGCGGCTTTCCACAGGGCATTTCAGGCTCTTCCGGCAGACCCGGGCGCTGGGCGGAAGGCGGTCTGCCCGGTTACAATGAGCACATGGCTTCATCGCTTCCGCCCCTTGTGCAACGCAAGCTTTCGACCCGCCCGTCGACCCTGCCGCGCAACCTTCTCGACGCCTTCAACGGGCGCCGCGGCTTCGTGCCCTTCTCTCTTCAGAGCGGCGCGGCGGGCACGCTACTCGTCGATCCCGACCTCGAGCCGCCCATTCGCGTGGTCGACTGGCAGGCCGTTCCGGTCGATGCAGGCTATGTCGAGCGTTCCCTTGAAGAAGCGCTGTCTTTTCGTCGACGGTTGCAGGCCGAAGGCCGCCTCATCATCGACGGGCAATCGGCATGGCGGCTGGTGAACGAAGGCGGCGACGGACTGCCCGGACTGGCCCTTGACCTCTACGGTCGCTTCGCCCTCGTGCATCTGTACTCGTCGGCCTGGGCGCCACTGCTCGACGCCGTCACGACCGCACTGCGCAACCTCGACGTAGCCGACGGCGTGTACCTGACCG
>JAWLBW010000212.1:0-8222 GCA_041687475.1 bacterium | reverse complement strand
GTCGGTGCCCGGTAGGAAAGCCGGAACCCGATGCCGGGTATCTTCGTACCGGCGGCCCGCGTCAGCCGGGTACTTCCGAACCCTGATAACGGTCGGCGGCCGCGCGAAGCTCAGCGGCGACCCTGTCGCGCAGCGCCGGTGGGCCGAGAACTTCGACCGAGGGTCCGAAGCCGAGAATCCAGTTGACCAGATCGGCATCGCCCGATGCGCGCAGCGAAAGCTTCAGGTAACCGTCGGCCAGTTGGGAAATACGCTGCGAGGCGTGCCACTGACGACTGCGAATCCACGCCGCCATGTGGGGGGCGAAGCGTAGTTCGACCAGTTGGGGCGTGCCCTGAAACATGCCGAAGGCATCGCGCCGCATCTCGTCGGGATCGTAGTCGTGGGGGTAGGTAAATCGCTCGTCCCTGACTTCAACCGAGCGAATGCGATCGAGGGTCAGAAAGAAGCGATGCTTGCCGTCACGCTTCTGGCCCACGAGATAAAGGGCTTCGTCGTAGGCCGCCAGCGTGAGGGCCTGAAAATTGGGGTAGCGCTTTTCCCGGCCCTTGGCGTCGACGTATAGAATCTCGAGCTCGAGATCGTTCAGCAGCGCCTCGACCACCGTGTCGAGCGTGGCCCGGTGCAGACGCAGGTCCTTGGGCGCACGCGGGAAGAAGCGGAACTTGTTGGCCAATGCCTGCAGGGGAATGTCCTGCTGCTGGGCCAGGCGCACGCGAAACTTCTTGAGGGTATCGGCGAAATCGTCGTGCAACCGCGACCCGTGCACCCAGTTCAGAAACTGTCCGGCAAAAAACGCGGCCGCGAAGGGAAACATGCCCAGCTGCGAAGCCATGCGTTCGTCGCGTCGCAGGCGCACCCGGCGCTGCGGCCCGGTGCCCTCGCGTTCGAGCTGACCGGGAAACTCCTCGGCAATGGCGTTGACGTAGCGCTCGATGCCCTTGATGCTTACGTCGAGCTCGTCGGCCAGGGCTTCATAGGTCGCCCCCAGCGGATTCGTGACGAGAAGGTGCGTCAGCCGTGCAATACGACGACCGCTCGCATATGTCGGAGGCTTGCCGGGCGGCTGTCGCCGGGGCTCGGCCGATTTTTTCGTGTCCTTCTTCATTCTCCTGACCGGTCGCGGGCCGAAAGGCTATCAGATCATAACAAGCGCCCGCACGCCCTGCCAGCAAAGGCTCGGGCCCCCTTCTCCACACGTGGCTGAGCGAATTCCGACAAGCGGGCGCACCAATCTCTGAGCGACTTTTGGCAGAAGCGCTCAGCCTGGTATAATGTCGTGCCTTTTCTACCCGATGGGGGCGACGACCATGCACGAACACAACCCGCCGAAAGTCGACGAACGTCCTGAAAACGGGCGCGATATCGCCTACGACATCATAGGCGCCGCCATTGAAGTGCACAATTACCTGGGTGCCGGCTATCCGGTCGATGTCTATCGCCAGGCATTGTCGCGTGAATTCGGACTGCGCCGCATGTCTTTCGAGGCGCGACCCGAGATTCAGATTCACTTCAAGGGTCGCGAAGTGGGCCGCGTGCGGGCCGACTTCGTCATTGACGAGAAGATTCTCGTACTCGTACGCGACACGCCCGAACTCGGTTCGCTGCAACGGCTCGAGGCCCAGAGCCTGCTCAAGGCCACCCGGCGCGCCATGGCCATTGTCATGAGCTTTCAGGGCGACCGTCTGCAATTCGACCGCATCAACGCCGTGCCGCGCACGCCGTCGACGGATGAACGTCCGCGCCCGCGTGTGAGCGAGGCCGAGAGCCCCGAGGGCGCGACGATCTGACGTTCTGCACCATCTGACGTGCTGCACGGGCGGAAGAGGGTCGGCGGACCCATTCGTTTCACTCAGGGCAGGCTCTGGACGTCGTACGGCGGTAGTAAGTACAGCTGCGCGTGCTGCAAGGGCGGGCGTGCCCCCTCGCCGGTCGCTGTGCGCCCATACTCCCCGGCGGGGAGTGGGCAGGTTTATCCGGATGTAGAAACCCAGCAGCCCCAGCCTTCTGCCGCCCCTTCGGCACGCGCCCACTCCCCCCGGGGAGTCTTCACTCCGTTCATACCCTGGAGGGGGTGACGTGCTGCACGGCCGGGCGTGCCCGCTCCCCTTCCCCCGCTCTCTCCATCTCCCCTTCAACGTCATACCTTCCGGCCGGAAGTAGTGCGCGAGAGGCCGCTCTCCGACGTCTTGATCACCCTGGTGTCGCGGCGCCGGGCCATGCTCTACCTCATCTTCCCGTTGTCACCCACATTGATCTTGTGTGCACGCGCATCGTGTAACATGGCCAACTCTGGCAAAGGAGGGTTTATGGCAGAGAAGGATATGACGGTTCGCGAGGCCGGGCAGAAGGGTGGCAACCTGCGCAAGCAGGAACTCGGCCACGAGGGCTACGAAGAAATGGGCCGCAAGGGCGGTCAGGTTCGTGCCCAGCAGCTCGGCCACGAGGGCTACGAGGAAATCGGCCGCAAGGGCGGCCAGACCCGGGCCCAGCAATTGGGTCATGAAGGGTATGAGGAAATCGGCCGCAAGGGCGGCCAGGCCCGCGCGAAGGATCTCGGCCATGAAGGCTATGAAGAACTGGGCCGCAAGGGCGGTCAGCGGGTACGCCAGCTGATTGAGGAAGGCAAGCAGTCGGAAGGCCACCCGTAAAGGCTGAAGCGGGCGTGAGGGGAGACGGGCCTCGCTCGTCCCCCTCTCTTCCTGTCCGATTAATGCAATGGGTTTTCGTTGGAGGCAGAAACGGCATGGCAGAACGAAGCGGAATAACGGCAAGTGAAGCGGGACGCAAAGGCGGAAGCCGGGTGCGCGACCTGATCGAAAAGGGACGGGAAGCGCTGGGCGAGGTAACCGCGGCCCGCCGACCCGATGCCATTCGGCAACTGGTCGAAGACCACGAGAAGGTCGAGCAGCTGTTCGATCAGGCAGAAAGCGCCGAAGGCGCCGAGTGCACGCGAATCGTCAAGCAGATCATTCGCGAACTCACCCTGCACACCAAGCTGGAAGAAGACATTTTCTACCCGAGCCTGCGCGACAGCGGCGATGACAGAATGCAGGACATGGTCGCCGAGTCCATTGAGGAACACCACGTGGTCACGATACTCATGGATGAACTGAAGGACCTGTCGCCCGACGACGAGGCGTTTTCGGCCAAACTCGAGGTGCTCCAGGAAAACGTCGAGCACCATGTCGAAGAAGAAGAGAGCGACATGTTTCCGCGCGTCGAGAAACTGTTCGACAGCGCGCAGTTCGACGATCTGGCGCGACGGATGCATGCGCGCCGACGCGAACTCAAGCAACAGATACAGTAGAGAGAGTACGTCATGTCTGAACACAAGGGTACCGGCAAGATGGCGGTACGCGCGGAATAGGGGCATCTCGCCGCCGCGGCCGGGCGAGAACCGGCCCGAAGCCTGACCATGCGCGCCCTTGGTGTCAACAAACAGCCGCGCGCCGGGGCCCCCGAGGCCTCGGCCGTCGCGGCGTCATCCATTCTTCGTTACGAGAGGAGTTTCCATGGCCGATCTGAAGGGAATGCGCATTGCCGTTCTGGCCACCGACGGGGTTGAGCAGGTTGAGCTGACCAGCCCACGCGAAGCCTTGGTGAACGCGGGGGCCCGCGTCGATCTGGTTTCCATCAAACACGGACAGATTCAGGGTTTCAACCACCATGACAAGGCCGACAAGCTCGACATCGACTACACGATTCGCGACGTCGAAGCCGACGACTACGATGCAGCCATGTTGCCGGGGGGCGCGCTGAATGCCGACGTCATGCGCATGAACGAGGGCGTGCGCGACTTTCTGCGCGGCCTTGACGAGGCGGGTAAACCCATCGCCTTCATCTGTCACGCCCCCTGGGAAATGGTATCGGCCGGCCTGGTCGAAGGGCGCCGCCTGACCGGCTATCACACCATTCGCGACGATGTGGTCAACGCCGGCGGCGATTTCGTCGACGAGGAAACGGTCGAAGACCGAAACTGGCTGAGCAGCCGGGGCCCGGGCGATCTCGACGCCTTCAACGCCGCCATGCTGCGGCTCTTCGAAGCCTACGGACGCGAAAGCCGGGGCGAGCCCCGCGCCGGCGTTCCCCGTCAGGGCGCCTCACACCCCGGCGTGCAGCCATAACCGCGAGGAGAGCGTCCATGAACGAACTGGTCGATCATCGCATTGCCGTTGCCGTGGCCGATGGCGTCGACGAAGCCGATCTGGCCGCGACCGTGCGGGCCCTTGAAAAGGCGGGCGCCACCGTCGAACTCGTGGCCCGGGGAACCGGCGGGGGCGCCGGCCGGGCCGAGGCCGGCCCGGACGAAGGCGTGGAAAACGTTACCTCATTCGCCCAGGCCGATCCGACCCGCTACGATGCGATCGTGTTGCCCGATGGCGAGCGCTATGTCGAAGTGCTTCGCAACCGTGCCGATGCCCATCGCTTCGTGCACGCCTTCGTGCACGACAACCGCCCCGTGGCCGCGTGCGGTCATGCCGTGCGCCTGCTGGCCGCGTGGGATCTGGTACACAACAGGGCCCTGACCGGTCCGCCGGCGTTTGCCGCACAACTGCGCGAAGCCGGCGCCCGCTGGGTGGCCGCCCCCGTGGTGCGCGAGCCCACACTGTTGACTTGTCGGGGCACGGACGATCGCGACGACTACCTGGCCGCGCTCATTCCCTTTCTGGAAGCGCGCGACATTGCCGCCGACGTCGAGGTTTTCGCGTCACGTACGCCGTCGGCCGGTGAATCGCCGGCGGTCAACAAGGACTAGGGCGCGCCTCGGCGGAAGCCTGTCGAAGGGTGTAACGGGACCACTTCATTATCGACCTGACGTGCGGGCTTCGACAAGCTGAGCCCGAACGGTTTACTTCGCTCTCCGCATTCCCCACTTTCCCCCTCCGCGTTTCCTCGTCCCCCTTCCGCGTTCCGCGTTCCGAGTTCCTTACGATGCTCAACCTGCCGACCGTAACCGCTCCCACGCCGTGAGAAAACGCTGGGCGCGGGCCTTGCCCGCGACCTGAAACAGCGCCCGATCACGCTCCCAGCGAGCCCGTTCGTCGGCTTCGACCGTGTTCCACAGGGTATCGAGGCCGCCGATGACCGCAGTCGAAAGCGAGAGAAAACCACCCAGCGTAACGTGTACGGCCGGGGCGGCGGCGTTACCCTGCCGGACGGCGAACAGGCCGCCCACCAGCGACGCAAGCTTCGCCCGCTCTTCATCGGGCCAACCGGCGCGCCGGGCCACCCCGAGCAGATAGCCGAGCAGCGCGGCGTGCACGTGAATGTCTTCGTGGGTGCGAAAGGGTTTGATGTATCGTTCGTAACCGTCGCCGGGCAACAGATCGCCCTCGCCCACCGCGACCTTGTCGAGCTCGACGGCGGCGTGACCGATCTCGGGCACGAAAGGCAGCTCGCCCATTTCGACCAACTTGACGCCGGGCGCATCGGCGGCAACCCGCACCATGACGATGTCCTTACGCCCGTCTTCGCGCAGCGCCCTGACCGCGGCCACGAGCAGAACCCGTGCGTCGAGGCCCAGGGTCACGAACTTCTTGCGCCCCGACAGCCTGAATTTCCCTTCCCCCGAGGGTTCGAGGCGCGTTTCGATGGCTCGGGGATGCCCGCCTCCCTCTTCGGTTACGCATACGGCGCCCAGGTTGCCGGAACCAAGGGCCGGCAGCATGCTCTGCAATGCCCCCTGGTATCCGCCGGCGAACGCGTAGCCCACCCGATCGCTATGAAAGCCGCAACGTACGGCGAGTTCGAAGGGCGAGGCGTCGGCGCGCAGGTGGGGCTGCACGCTCTTCCACCAGGAAGCGAAGCTGTCGTGCGCAATACCGGCGAGAGGGTCGCCGCTGTTCCCCAACAGTTCTTCGAGCAGCGAGAACAAGGCGTCGCCGGCGTTGTTTCCGTGAACGGTCATGGTCAAACCTCTACAGTGGGAATACGGTACCGGTTGACGGACACAGGGTGCAAGGGGGCTGTCGCCTTCCGCGCCGGGGTGGTTTGGCTTGCCCGGTGCCGCCGGAACGAGTACCATGGATAGCTTCCACAGCTTTTTCTATCGAACCATTCCTCCAAGCACAGTCAAGGAGTTTCGGAATGAGCAAAGCCGTCATCATCGGTGCCGCCCGCACCCCCCTGGGTAGCTTCATGGGCGAACTTTCTTCGCTCAGCGCGTCGCAGCTGGGTTCCGTCGCCATCAAGGGCGCCGTCGAACAGGCCGGCATCAAGCCCGAACAGGTGGGTTTCGTCGCCATGGGCAACGTACTCATGGCCGGCCAGGGCCAGGCGCCCGCCCGGCAGGCATCGCGCGGCGCGGGTCTTCCCGACAGCGTGCCCACGGTTACCCTGAACAAGGTGTGCGGCTCGGGCCTGCAGGCCATTATCTTCGCCGCGCAGTCGGTTCTGACCGGCGAATGCGAAATTGCCGTCGCCGGCGGCATGGAGTCGATGAGCAACGCCCCCTACCTGCTGCCCAAGGCCCGCAGCGGCTACCGCATGGGTAACGGCGAGCTGGTCGACAGCATGATTTACGACGGTCTCTGGGACCCGTACGACAACATGCACATGGGCAACTGCGGCGAGCTCTGCGCCGACAAGTACAGCTTCTCGCGCGAAGATCAGGACGAATTCGCCAAGGCATCGGTTACCCGCGCCCAGGAAGCGCAGGCCAACGGCGCCTTCAAGAACGAAATCGTGCCGGTGAGCATTCCCCAGCGCAAGGGCGACCCGGTCGTGGTCGACCGCGACGAAGGTCCGACCAAGATCAAGGCCGACAAAATTCCTTCGCTGCGTCCGGCCTTCAAGAAAGACGGCGGCACGATCACGGCGGCCAACGCATCGAGCATCAACGACGGCGCCTCGGCCCTCGTGGTGACCACCGAAGAGCACGCCAAGAAGATCGGCGCCACGATTCTGGCCTACATCGACTCGTGGGCGGCCAACGCCACCGAGCCGAAGTGGTTCACGATTGCCCCGGTTCAGGCCATCAGCAAGGCCCTGGACAAGGCCGGCAAGAGCACGACCGACGTCGACCTGTGGGAAATCAACGAAGCCTTCGCGGTGGTCAGCATGGCCGCCATGAAGGACCACAACCTTCCGCTCGAAAAGGTGAACGTGAACGGCGGCGCCGTTTCGCTGGGTCACCCCATCGGCTGCTCGGGCGCCCGCATCGTGACCACGCTGGTGCACGCCCTGAAGAACCGCGACCAGAAGACCGGTTGCGCCGCCATCTGCATCGGCGGCGGCGAAGCCCTGGCCATGGTGGTCAGCCGTCCGTAACCGCGGCCTACTCTCAAAAAAAAGGCGGACCTTCGGGTCCGCCTTTTTTTTATCCATAATCCTCGATCCACAATTCTCAAGGGGCGAGGCTGCCATCTGCCCATTGTCCATTCCCGCGCCATACCCCCGACCGGCTGTGCTGTTTGCACGTGCCCCCTGAGAGGGGGCCGCGATTGGCACTCCGGTTGCGCCGGTGCTCGTTCACCGAGCGTCGAGGAAATTGCAGAATGCAGATTACAGCCGTCGTTTCGCGGGAAGGACTGATTGAACTCAAGAAGCTGGGCCGGAGCGGCCAGGCTCTCGGTGACATTCGCAACCTCGAAAACACAACCGATAGCTGGGCCTACGGCCGAGGAAACCACGCTTCACCTGAAGCGCGTGTCGCAGCTTCGTCGCGTGTGCCTTGCGCTCGCCAAAGCTGCGCCTGCCGAACGGAAGTAGAGCGGGCCCGTGCTGCAGGGAATTCTCGCCCCCTGCGCCCCCATTGCATGGGGGTATGACTGTAGCTCGCCGCCGGCGAGCGATACCTGACTACGCTTCGCTTTCCAGAGGAACAATGGCCGCTGCCCGGCGCCTTGAATTGGTGCTCGACCGAAGGATATTGCTCCCCCTGTCGTTTTCATGCGACAATTGTAGAAATGAGAGAAGCTGCGGAAAAGGAGCTCGTTTACTATCAGACGGAAGATGGCTTCATCCCGTACAAGCAGTGGAGAGACGAGCTTCGCGATCTGCGGACTCAGGTGGATATCGATAAGCGCTTACGGCAGGTATCTCTCGGTAACTTCGGCGATCACAGGGCAGTGGGTGAAGGAGTCGTCGAGTTGCGATTCCACCAAAAGGGGCCGGGCAAAAGGGGCCGGGATACCGAATTTACCTCGGTCAGCATGGCGACAAGCTGGTCATTCTGCTCTGCGGTGGAGACAAACGCTCCCAGAAAAAGGACATTAAAC
>JAWLBW010000211.1:0-8242 GCA_041687475.1 bacterium | reverse complement strand
GTGCAGCACGAAACCGGCCACCAGTCACCGGTCACGCACGTCCGCCCGTGCAGCACGCCAAGCTCAGGCGTCGTTCAGAAACGGGTTCACGACTTTTACGGTTCCATAGGTACGCCCGTGCTGAAAATCCTCCGAATAGAGAATCGGTACGCCATGGTGTTCGGCAAAAGCCCATAGGTGGGCGTCGAACCAATTCAGTTGGTAGGCGGCACTGCCACGGATCGCCAGCCGAACCAATGCCTCGACCGGATAGAGAACCGAAAACTGATTGAGCAGTTCTTCAGCCTCACGGCGGGCGTCGTCGAGGGTAAGCAATGACACGCCGGCAGCCACGAACAGTCGCGTGACGGCAGCGATGAATTCAACAATTGATTGGTGCGCAATGCGAGCCTCCTGCGTTGCAAGCTCTTCACGGAGCAGTTGCTCGGCCCGTTGCTGTTTGTCCGGAAAGTGCGGGTCGTGCCGGTAAACGAGTATATTCGTATCAGCGAGGAAGGCCACGGTCGTAGAGGTCCTCGCGTTTCCACCCGCGCGCCGAATCTGCGAAGATTTCGGGCTGTTGGGCGCGTAAGTACGCGTCCCGTTGGCGTTGACGCTCCGAGGCTTCATCGAAAGCCTCGAGGCGTGCGATGAGGCTTTCAGTGCGCGGCGATTCGTCGGTGGGTTCAATCGGACGCAGACGAACGACGTCGCCGGCGGCCTCGACGGAAAGCTCCGTACCCGGTCCTATGCCGAGCTCGGTGGCAACAGCCTTAGGCAAGGTAATCTGCAATTTTTTCGTGACCTTGGCCATGTCCTTACTTTAGCAAGGAAAGATTCCTTGTCAACAGGAGACCGTTTATCCCTTGCTGCACGGCTGTCATCCGTCATCGGTCGTCGGTCGTCGGACGTCGGTCGTCGGTACAAAAACGGTCGCACGGCATACCGGTAACATTCCGGCCGGAAGTTAACCCGCCCGCCCGTGCAGCACGAAACCGGCCACAGGCCACAGGTCACAACCGTCCGCCCGGTCATCACGGCTCGTATCACGTTTCACGTTTCACGTATCACGCACGTCCGCCCGTGCAGCACGAATGAGGTGGACGAAGTGGACGTGGTGGACCGAGGGAAAAGCGGATACCGGTATCAATGACAACCGGCCAGGCCCCGTGCGACCGTGCAGCACGGCACCTCTCACTTATCACTTCTCACATATTACCCCGTGCAGGCCGTGCAGCCCGAAACCGGCCACCGGCCACAGGTCACTGGTCACTAACCGTGCAACCGTACTGCACGTGCCCCCCCCCTGATCAGGGCCCGCGAAATACCCCGCCTTTCCGTTAAAATACCGGCGTTGACTAATGCGTACCGTCTGCAAGGCGTCTACCGAGCCGGTCAGTGGACCGAGGCCGGGGCGTGCGAGCGGTATCCGTCGAATTTCGCTGTCATTCCGGTAGAAAAATGCTGAAACGCTTCCGCATAGCGCTTTTTGTCGCCCTCGTCGCTGTCTTCGCCTTCGGGTGTTCCTCTGATGACAATGCCGCCCGTAACGGTACGGTCGGCTTCACCGTCACGGCCACCGCCGGGGAAGGGGGCGCCATTGAGCCGGCAAGTCTGAACGTGGCCGCGGGCAAGACCGCCGCGCTCACCGTGACGCCCGACGAGGGATTCGATATTGATGTCGTGGAAGGCTGCGGGGGTACGCTCGACGGCGAGGTCTTCACGACGGCGCCCGTCCACAAAAACTGCGAGGTCGTGGCGCGGTTCGTACGACAGACCTTTACCCTGGGCGGAAAGGTGCACGGTCTCGAGGGCATCGGCCTGCTTCTGCGCAACCACGACGGCGTCGAGCGCACCCCGAACAGCGTCGGCAACTTCGAATTTCCCGCGCCCGTGGCGTATGGCGAGGCGTGGGAAGTTACGGTGGCCGCGCAGCCCGCAAATCCCGCGCAGACGTGCACGGCCGAGCCGACGTCGGGAACGGTCAAGGGCCATGTACACGTCGCGGTCACCTGCGAATCGCACCGGTACCCCATCGAAGTCGACGTGACCGGCCTGAAGGGCGAGGGCCTGCTTCTGCGGAACAATGGGGGCGATGACCTGGCCCTTACGGGGAATGGGCGCCACGCCTTCCCCACGGAGTTGCTCGATCTCGAGAGCTACGACGTGACCATCGAGGCGCAGCCGACCAATCCCCTGCAGACCTGCACCTTGCTCGACAGGACCAGCGGAGTGGTGGCCGCCGCCGGCGTTTCGATGCGCTTGAACTGCGTGACCGAACAGTTTTCCATCGGCGTAACCGTTACGGGGCTGACCACCGACACGCTCGTTCTGCGGAAGGATGGAACCTACGACCTCGAGGTGACCACGAACGGCACCTACCAGTTCCCCACAGCGCTCGACGACGGCAGCGCTTACGAAGTGACCGTAGCCACCGAGCCCGACGTGCCGGGGCGCAGCTGCCGGGTGCAGGGGGGCGACGATGCGCTGGCGGGCCGACCCGCATGGGTGTGGGTGGCTTGCACCAATTACGCACTGGACTTCGACGGCAGCTCGGGAAGCGTCGTCTTCCCCTCGGAGATTCCCGTGCCTTCCAACGGCGAAGCCTACACAGTCGAAGCGTGGATTCGGCCGAAGAGCATGGGGCTCGGCGGTATTGCGGCCTGGGGCAACTACGGCGTGTCGAATCAAGCCATCGCCTTCCGCCTGACGGCCGACGGGCTTTCCACTTCGTGGTGGGGAAGCACCCTCAATTCGGCGCCCGTAGACCTGACCGACGGCTGGCACCACGTGGCTTCGAGCTGGGATGGAACCACGCGTCGCCTGTTCATCGACGGCGTCGAGGTGGCCTCGGACGAACCGGCCGCGCCGCATGCGATTCCCGATGGTCGCGACTTCCGCCTCGGCCTCGGCTACGACGACCAGTATTTCGACGGCGCTGTGGACGATGTGCGCGTGTGGAGCACGGCGCTCACGGCGGGCACGCTCGAAGACTGGCGCTTTACGGAAATACTCGACGGCCACCCCCACCGCGACGACCTCATCGGTGCCTGGGCCTTTCGCCGGGGCATGGGCTCGTCCGTGACGGAGACGACCGTGCTCGATCCGGCATTGGGGGGAGAATTGAACGGCGGCGTTGCGTGGATGACGGTCGAGCCGGGCGCTACGGTTTCGCCCCAGGGCCGGCGTCTGCCGAATGGGGGAGTCAAGGCTACGCTGACCGCCACGGCGTGGGACGAGTATCGCGCCCCCACCCCCGTGACTTCCTGGGTGAGCGAGCGAGACACGGTAGTCGATGTCGTTTCGACCGGTTCCAACACAGCCGAAGTGACGACGGGCTTCGTCGGGCTCGCCCGCATTTACGCCCTCATCGACGGGGCGGTGAGTCGCCCGGCCGTTATCTACTCGCGAACCAGCGGACCCCGAACCATTCACGTCGATCCCGACCAGACGGCTTCGCCCGAGGGCGGAAGGTGGTGGTACGAAGCGTTGGCCAGCCTGCGTGAAGCGCTGCTGGTCGCCACGACGGGCGATGAGATCTGGGTGGCCGAGGGAGCGTACACGCCGACCGACGGCGCCGACCGTGGGGCAAGCTTTGTGTTGAAGAACGGCGTCAAGATTTACGGCGGCTTTCAGGGAACCGAGACGGCGCGCAGCGAGCGCAACCCCGATCTGTACGTGACGACGCTTTCGGGGCTGCTGGCCGACGGCGAATCGCGCAGCTACCACGTCGTGACCGCCGAAGATGTCAACTCCTCGGCCGGGCTCGACGGCTTTACGATCACCAATGGCTATGCCCTTGGCGCGGGCGAGCAGAGCTACGGCGGCGGCATGTTCGTTCGCAATGCTTCGCCGGCGCTTGCGCAGCTGAAATTCGTCGAGAACGAGGCCCGCTACGGCGGCGGACTGTATGCGAGCGATGCCGAGCTGACGCTTACCGATTCGCGCTTCGACGACAATGTCGCCGTTACCCACGGAGGCGGCATCAACACCGGCAACGGAACGCTGCACCTGAGCGGCGTGGTTTTCGAGGGCAACTCGTCGAGCCAGGGTGGAGGCGGGCGCATTGCCGGCACCGAGCTCACGATCGAAGACAGCACTTTCCTCGAAAACACAGCTTCGGGGAACGGCGGGGGCCTGTACACGACGAGCACCGATGGGTTCTACGACAAAGTCACCTTCAAGTGGAATACGTCGGGCGAGTCCGGCGGCGGCCTTTACGCCACCTCGTCGTCGGGGAACAGGGTGCCCCGGCTGCACGAGACCTTTTTCGTCGAGAATGAGGCGGAATACAGCGGGGCCGGCATCGCTGCCTATTATACGACGCCGGAGATTACCCGGGCGAACATTCGCGGCAACTCGCTACCTCGTGGTGTGCCCACGTTCGGGGGCGGAATATACCTGTACTCGAATGTGAGCACCCCCATGCGCCTCACCAATGTCGTGCTCACCGGCAATTCGGCCCGGTACGGCGGCGCCGTCGACGGCGGCCGTTACAGCCGTGCCGAGCTTGTTCACACCTCTCTTGTGGGCAATTACGCCGAGGCGACAGGGGGCGCGATTCGGTGGACCGGTCCCTCGCTCCAGATCACCAACTCGCTGTTCTGGCAGAACGATACTGCAGACGACAAAAGTCGGAATCTCGAGCTCTTCTTCGATACCACGGTCGGCCCCACGGCCGATGTCACCGTTACGTATTCGCTGCTTGAGAACGGTTGCGCGTATCCGGCCAGTGTCGCCGGCATTTATTCCGTCTACGGCGCGCTTTCGTGCAGCAATGTGGTGAGCGGCGATCCACACCTGGCCACCAGCCCCGTCGGGCCCGACGGCATCGCCGGCACGGCCGACGACATACAGGGCAATGTCCGTCTCAGCTACGGTTCGGCGGCGGTCGACGCGGGTGACAACAGCGTCTGGGACGGCGTCGCCTCGCCGGTCGACATGGCCAATGACCCCCGGATTGTGAATGGGACGGTCGATATGGGGGCGTACGAGATGCAGTAGGCACTTCGGCGTTGTACGCCGAAGTGCAATTCCCAATGCCCGATGGTCAATGCCCAATGCCCAATGCCCAATGCCCAATGCCCAATGCCCGATGGTCAATGCCCAATATTTCCCCCATTGCATGGGGGATTAACGGAGCGCTGCCTTCGGCAGCGGCCATCGTTCATCGAAGTACTTTGCCGGTCTGCCGTGCAGCACGAACGAGGTGGACGCAGTGGACGAAGTGGACGCGGTGGACCAAGCGGAACGCGGATACCGTCAGGACGTCAGCGGTCACTAACCGTGCGACCGTGCAGCACAAAACCGGTCACTGGCCACTGTCGTGTGACCGTGCACCCGTCGCCGCTGTACTTATTCGAACGTCCAGAGCCTGCACTGAGCGAAGCGAACGTGTCGGACTACCGACGACCATTGTGCAGCCGTGCAGCACGGTACAGGTCCCTCGCTCTGCTCGGGATGACAGGGCGTAGTTGATTCCATTGCGGGGGCTCACGCCCCCTGCGCCCCCCAGAATCGAGTACCGCAGGTGCGAGTTCACGGTTAACCGTAGCCCCGTGTCATTCCAACCGCAGCGAAGCGCAGGGTGGAATCTGCGCCACCCGGCCGTGGGGAAACAGGCCATCCGTGCCGGCCGAACAAAGTGGACGCAGTAGACCGCGGGGGAAGCGGATACCGGCATAATAAAAAAACGGCCAGGTACCGTGCGACCGTACACCCGGTACGTATCACGTCTCACGTATCACGTCTCACGCCCGTGCCGGCCGTGCACCGCTTTCTCCGAGAGGAGCCCCCATTATGACGAACGCTGAAAGAGCCAATTTCATCCTGAGCCTCATTCCGCTGAACAAGCACATCGGCCTGACGATCGAATCGGTCGAAGACGGGATCTATCGGTGCCGCGTTCCGCTCAATACCGAGACGGGCAACCACACCAACACGATGCACGCCGCCGTGCAATTTGCCGTCGCCGAGTTCATGGGCGGGGTTGTCGGCGTTACCGCGCTCGACCCCAACGATATTCCCAATGTCTATGGAGCCGTGAAATCGGCGACCATCGAGTACCTGCGCCCCGTGTGCAGCGACATCACGGCCGAGGTGCGCGTCGACGAAGCCGAGACACGACGGATTCGGAATCTGATTTCCGAGGGTCGAGAGGCGCGGTTTACGCTGGAGCCCGACATCCGCGACGCGGCAGGGCAAAGGGTCGCCACCTTCCGCGCCGAATACGTAATTCGCGTGCGCCGAAGCTAGTTCAAGCCGTGCGGCACGTCTACATTCGTGCTAGATTTTTAGCATGTCACGTGAGCCATTTCAGGAGCCTCCCGGTTTCGCCGGCATGTCGAAAGCCGAACAGTTGCGTTACCTTCAGGAACTCTGGGATCGGGTAGCCGATGCGCCCGGTGAATTGCCTGTTCCCGAAAGCCACCGTACATTGCTTGAAGAGCGGGCGGCAGGGTACCGGGCGAAACCGGAAGCGACGCACCCTGCCTACGATACGCTCGAAAGACTGGCTTGCCGCGCCTGCGGCGCGGAATGACAAATTACAGATGACAAATGACAGATGCGGTTGTACGTGCAGTACGTCGCCCCCTCACCGTGCTGTACGGCTGCAATACTCCCCGAGGGGAGTGGGCGCGATCATTCCGGGATCAAATGTAGCCTGAACCCCCTCCGTCTCCAACCCGCGATGGACGTGAGCCGATGCTGAGTTCACTGCGGCACGTTCGCGTGCGTATGGAGAAGGAGGGGGCGACCGTTCACCACGGCAATCCGGAAGCAGGGAGGGAAGAGGCGATCGCGCGGGCCGTGCAGCACGAATCCGGCCACCGGCCACCGGTCACTGACCGTCCGACCGTGCACCCGGTACGTATCACGTCTCACGTTTCACGCCGTGAGCGCCGTGCAACCCGGCAGGCCCGTGCCGACCGTACCGCACGTGTGCTATATTCTTCGCCGATACACCGTTCCCGGGGTAGCGATGTTCGAATTCGACGAAGACGACGAAGAAGTACGCGAAATCAAGCGGTGGATGGCCAGGTGGGAGGCGCGCCTCGAGAACTTACGCCTGCGGTACGAGGAGGCGCTGACCGGCGAAGACGCCCTCGACCGGGAAATTGCGGCCGGCCGCGTCCTCAACCAAGGCCACCGTGACCTCCCGACCCGCGCATTCCAGGATTGGCGGAAGAAGTTGAGCACGCCGGCGCTGCGGCAGCGGAAGCAGCGCAAATTGGTGCAATTCGCCGACGGACATCCGACACTTCTGGACCAATGGCGCTCCTGCGGAGTCGAGCGTTTGAAGGTCATCGCCTCGTTGACGCCCCAAGCGCTTGCGCGCCTGCAGGAACAGCCTGAACTTCTCAAGCTTTCACCGAAGAAGCTTTCCCGCGCCTTTCATGACGGCCGGGCCAGTGAAGGGCAGAAGGCGTATGGCTTCGGCGTCCAGATCGATGCGTGCCGGGATCACACCGCGAACTATCTGGCCTGGCTCGAGGAAAACGACGCCGACGCCCCGCCCGAGTTGGCCGCTAAGGTGCGCGAACTTATCGGGATCCTCCAGCAGGTGGTCGAGCGGCCGTGATTCGTGGCAAACAGCGACTTTTACGCTCCCGGATAACGAAGTCACCCGCCAAAGTGCCGCGGTTGGGCAAAAAACGCGACTGGGGAAAAGTGATGGGTGCCACCCATCGAAATCGCCCAGGCGCACTTTCGGGCCATCGGGAAGGTTTTCGGCGGGTTCGTCCGGTGTCGTCGGTCGATTCGGCTGGCGAAGCGCCGAGAGTGGGGTGCAGTCGGGCGGACGGACGGTTCGAGCTGACGCACTTCGCCCATTTCCTATCCGGATTCGACTGGAAGACGGTTCAGGTACGTCCGACCGTGCAGCCCGGCACGTATCACGTTTCACCTTTCACGTATCACGGCCGTGAGCGCCGTGCTACACGCAGGTACCCCGAGCTCCAGGCCTACCTGACGAAGAACGACGTCAGGAAGGTTGCGCCGAAGGTTCGCAAGTCTCTTGATACGCTCAAGACGCTGATACAGAAGGTCGAGGGCATTCTCGGCGACGCCGAGAACAAAGTCTGACAACACCCACCAGGCACCCCGTATGCAAGGGCCGTGGCGCAAGCCACGGCCCTTTGTGTTTGGTAGGGGCGAGGGGTGGGTCGCTTCAGCGGCGCAGTCGGTTGACCGTTTCGGCCTGACGCCTCCCTGCCGTTCCTATTCGGAGCAATTTGACTGAAAGCCGGTTTCGGGTACGTTC
>JAWLBW010000210.1:0-8288 GCA_041687475.1 bacterium | reverse complement strand
GGCCCACGCTCAAGGCGCTCATGCAGGATCTGGAGACCGAAATGGACCAGGTCATGCACGCCCTCTGGGCCGGCGATTACGAGCAGGTGGCACTGGCCGCCGAGCGTATCGGAAACCACCCGCGCGTGTCGGTCGACGAGCAGAAGCGTCTGGCCGGCATTCTGGGGGCCGACATGAAGAGCTTTGCCCAGGGCGATCACTTCGTACATGACACGGCCATGGCGCTGGCGAAGGCGGCACGGCAAGAAAATCACCCGGGTATACTGGCATCGCTGTCGCGCCTGCAGGAAGGATGCGTCGCCTGCCACCGGTCGTTCCGCGACCGCTTGCGCTGAGGGGCGTTCGTGCAGCAAGGTTGAACGGTGGGCATAAGTGATAAGTGAGAGGTGATAGGTGCCGCGGCGCACGTGCACTTCGAGTTTCAGACCTGGCGCCCATACTCCCCGCTTGTGGATTAAGGATTGGGGATTGCTTCGCGATCCCAGATCGCAAATCCCAAACCGGAGACGGTATGCACTGAAGGTTCTTCCGCGTTCCGCGTTCGTGTAGTTCCGCGCTTGTGTTGCTCCCCTTTCCGCGTTCCGCGCTTGTCTTGTTCCGCGTTCCCCATAGGTGTCAACCTGACTCATGGCTGCAAGTTGACACAAGAGTCAATCCCTCTCTACAATAAGGGCTTGCACGGTGCCCGAATGGCTCGGCGCCGCAGCCTTTTTCCCCCTGGTTTTGTGGAGTAACGCCATGCAGCGCCCCAACCTTCCGACCCGCAACGATTGGACGCGTGACGAAATCGCCGCCATCTACAACAAGCCCCTCATGGAGCTGGTGTTCGAGGCCGCATCGGTACACAAGCAGGCCTTTCCCGAGCCCCAGGTGCAGATGTCGACGCTGCTCAGCATCAAGACCGGCGGTTGCCCCGAAAACTGCTCGTACTGTCCGCAGAGCGCGCACTACGACACGGGGCTCGAGCGGGAAAAGCTGCTCGACGTCGAGCGCGTGCTGCACGACGCCCGCAAGGCCAAGGCCGAGGGCTCGTCACGCTTCTGCATGGGCGCCGCCTGGCGTCAGGTGCGCGACGGTAAGGAATTCGACGCCGTCATCGAAATGGTCAAGGGCGTGAACGCGCTGGGCATGGAGTCGTGCGTGACCCTGGGCATGGTCAACCAGGATCAGGCGCAGCGGCTGAAGGAAGCCGGGCTGGGCTACTACAACCACAACCTCGACACATCGCCCGAGTACTACGAGAAAATCATCTCGACGCGCACCTACGACGACCGTCTGCAAACGCTGGAAAACGTGCGTAATGCGGGCCTTAACGTCTGCAGCGGCGGCATCATCGGCATGGGCGAAGACCACAACGACCGCATCGGCCTGCTGCATACCCTGGCCACCCAGCCCCAGCACCCCGAGAGCGTGCCCATCAACGCGCTGGTTCCGGTCGAAGGAACGCCGCTCGAAGAGCAGGAACGCGTCGACCCGCTCGAGCTCGTGCGCATGATTGCCACCGCCCGCATCATCATGCCCAACTCGGTCGTTCGCCTGTCGGCCGGCCGTACCCACCTGACCGAAGAAGCGCACGCCCTGTGTTTCCTGGCCGGCGCCAACTCGATGTTCGCCGGCGAACGCCTGCTTACCACGCCCAACCCCGGCGAGAACCACGACAAGCAGCTGCTGACGAAGCTCGGCCTGCGTCCGGTCGAAGCGCCGGCGGCCGAGGGCGAGCTCGAAATGGCCGGCGGTTGCGGCAGCGGCTGCGGCTGCGCTTGATTGCGGCCATCGGACGCGAAGGCCCGACGCCCGTTGCATACGGTACTCTCTGATTCAGAAGGCGTGCGAAGCGGTTCGCGCGCCTTTTCTTTCTGCTACCATGAATTCTTTTTTCCGATTTGCAGTCACCCGACTGTCGGGCCCGGCCACCCGAACCCAATGGCCGAGCATATCAGAAAGAAGTTGAATCACTGATTATCAAGGTAGAAAAGAAATGGCATACAAAGTACTGATTCTCATGGGCAGCGACAGCGATGCGCCGGTCATGGCCGAGGCCGCCAAGGCTCTCAAGGAGTTCGGCATCGAACCCCGCATGACCGTGGCCAGCGCCCACCGCACCCCCGAGCGCGTCAAGAAGCTGGTCGGCGAAGCCGAAGCCGACAACTACCTCGCCGTCATCTGCGGCGCCGGTTGGGCCGCGCACCTGGCGGGCGTGGTGGCATCGGAAACCTCGCTGCCCGTGCTGGCCGTTCCCATTGCCTCGAGCTCGCTGCAGGGCCTCGACGCGCTGCTTGCCACCGTGCAGATGCCCTCGGGCGTTCCGGTTGCCGGCTTCGCCATCGGCGACGGCGGCGCCCGCAACGCCGGCCTGTTCGCCGTGCAGATGGCGGCCCGCTTCGACAAGGATCTGGCCGAAAAATACCGGGCCTACAAGGCATCGCTGGCCGAAAAGGTCGAAGCCAAGGCCAAAAAGGTCGAAGAACAGTACGCCTGAATGGGGGAGAGAGCATGGTATCTTGCAAGCATGCTCTCTCTTTTTTCCCTGCAAGGGGAAGGGAACTCAGCCCACTTTTTTGACACCGGCCCGGTAACCCGATGCTGCCCCCCGCCACGCTTCGAGAACTTGCCGACGTTACCGCCCGCGGCGGCGTAATCGGCTACCCCACCGAGACCTTCTACGGACTCGGCTGCGACCCGTGGAACGCCGAGGCCGTACGCCGCATCTTCGCGCTGAAAGGGCGGCCCGAAACCAAGCCCCTGCCCCTGCTTCTACCGCCGGGTGACCCGGCGGAATTCGGCATACACCTGACACCCGTGGCCGTTCGACTGGCCGAGCGCTACTGGCCGGGGGCGGTCACGCTGATCGTACCGGCCGAAGGCTTTCCGCCCGAAACCACGGCGGGTACGAATACGGTGGCCGTGCGCCGCAGTCCCCATCCGTTCATACAGCACTTTCTGCTGCAGTGGAAGAAGCCCTTCGTCACCACCAGCGCCAATCTCTCGGGCGAACCCTCGACGCGAACCGGCCCCGCGGTCTTTCGCGCCTTCGGCAACCGCCTGGCATGTATTGTGGACGGTGGGGAATTGCCCGGCGTACGCGGTTCGACCATCATCGACTGCACGGGCGACCGCCCGGTTGTCGTGCGCGAAGGCGACGTCACGGTCGTGGTGAACGGGTAACCGAATTCTCAATCCTTCATCCTCTATCCTCAATCTGATGATTCATCGATCAAATCTTGCGGGAGAGTATTTCCACATCGAGTTGCCAGGTGGCGCAGGGCGCCACGGACAACGAGATGGGCACGATAAGCCATACTGACGAAGAGCATCGGGAGACTTGAGCGATACCGTATAGCACTGTCGCCTGCGGTATTCCGTGACAAACGTTCGCCTCTCAGAGCCTGTGCTGAGCGACGGCGAAGTATCGGCCTCGCCCTGCTCGGCGGCGCGACTCGAGACGGAACCTTCACCTCGCTTGTGAAGATGCGACCAAGGATCAGATCCTCAATCCTCACTTCCACTGTCATTCGGCCGGCCAGCGCAGGGCCGAACATTATCCATGCAGGTCTCGCCCGCCCGTGCAGCAAGCACCCGACAACCAGCAACCCCCCCGCTTGCCGGTCCACCCGAATGTGCTATACTCTGATCACGCGCACCCGTTTCTCCGGGTGAACGGTAGACCTTGAGGAGCCTGATATGAACACCACGACTCATATCGTTGTCACGAAGCCTTCGGCCGTCGACACCCTCCGTGCGTCTACCCTCCTCCTACGACGCCCCTGGTAAAAGTCTTTCAGGGGTTCTCCGTCTCCCGACCCATTTCAGCTTGAGACATCGGCGCCTTGCGAACGGCGCTGCTGTAGAGACGTTTTCCACCTGAGAGAGCGACGTCGTCTCTTCGACGCGCACTTTTGCCAGGGGCTCCTTCGTTTGTTCGCGGTCACCCGCCTGCGCAGCCGCAGGACCGACTTCCGACCGAACCGTACCGAATTGATTCCCCCCGTAGAAGAAGCTGGGGGAAGTGTGGAGGAGCACATGTCCCAACGCGTTTTCATCATGGATACCACCTTGCGCGACGGCGAGCAGAGTCCGGGCGCAAGTATGACGCCGGCCGCCAAACTCCGTGTGGCGAAGCAGCTCGCGCGCCTCGGCGTCGACATCATCGAGGCCGGTTTTCCGGCCGCCAGTCGCGGCGACTTCGAAGCCGTGCAGGCCATTGCCCGTGAGGTAAGCGGACCCGCGATCATGGCGCTGGCCCGCTGCAACCCGGGCGATATCGAGCGCGCCGTCGCGGCGGTGGCCCCGGCTGCCCGTCCGGCCGTGCACGTGTTCATTTCGACCAGCGATTTGCACATGGAGCACAAGCTCAAGATGACCCGCAGCCAGGTGCTCGACCGGGTGCGCCGATCGGTCGAACAGGCGCGGGCCCACGTGCGGCACGTGCAGTTCAGCGCCGAAGACGCGAGCCGCAGCGACCGCGACTTTCTCGTGCAGGTATTTCAGACGGCTGTGGATGCCGGGTCCACGGTCATCAACATCCCCGACACCGTCGGCTACGCCACCCCCTGGGACTACGGCGCGCTCATCGGCTATCTCGAAGCGAACGTGCGCAGGAGTGTGGATGTCGTGCTCTCGGCGCACTGCCACGACGATTTGGGCATGGCGGTCACGAACAGCCTCGCGGCCGTGAAGGCGGGCGCCCGGCAGGTCGAATGCACGGTCAACGGCATCGGCGAACGGGCCGGCAATGCCGCGCTTGAAGAAGTCGTCATGGCCATGCGCACCCGCCCCGACGTCTTTCCCTTCGAAACGGGAGTGGATACGCGGGAGCTCGGACCCACGAGCCGCATGGTGGTCGAAGCCACGGGCATAACGGTGCAGGCCAACAAGGCCATTGTGGGCGGCAATGCCTTCGCCCACGAATCGGGCATACACCAGGACGGCGTTTTGAAGAACCGCATGACCTACGAAATCATGCGGCCCGCAGACGTCGGCGCCAGCGACGAACGCATGCTTGTTCTCGGCAAGCACAGCGGCCGGCACGCCGTACGCAAGCGCTTGGAAACGCTCGGGTATCAGGTCGATGACGGCATCGTTGACCGTGTCTTCAAAGCCTTCAAAGCTTTGGCCGACGAGCGCAAGGAGATAGGGGATGCCGATTTGCGGATGTTGATGGCCTAAGCCGCGTCTGCGACGCGGGATGCGCAATGGAGCCGCGTCTGCGACGCGGGATGCCCAATGCCCAAATCGGTTTCCGTGCAGCACGGGCCCCTCGGATGTTACGGCATACCCTTCCTCTTCACAAGAGGAAGGGTATGCGGGGCGTCGGGTTTGTCGGGGCGCGCAGGGCAGGCGTACGGGTACGAACGGCCCTCCGCGCGCAGCTCACCGTGCTCACCGACTCGATGTGAACTTCCCCCGACAACGTGCGGCACGCGTCCCGTATGGAAGTGCGCACGGTCTGCCTTCCTCTTGTGAAGAGGAAGGCCCGTTTCAATTCCGGCCTGGGGGATGGAGTCAGCGGGTCGGCTTGGGCATTGGCGATTGGACATCGGCCATTCGCGTCGTAGACGCGCAAAGTGGGCGCGAAGCGCGACCCTATCGATTACGTCGGAAATTGCCCCTTACGTCACGTCGCGATCGGCGGTCGTCTCGACATCGACGCCCAGGGCCTTGGCCCTTTCCCGCCACAGCTTTCTGGCAAGCTCGCGCATGTCGATACGCGTGTCCGATTCGTCGACGATCTCGACGCCAAGCAAGGTCTCGATGACGTCTTCAAGCGACACCAGACCCCGAAAGCCGCCGTACTCATCGAAGACGACCGCAATCTGCTGCCGCTCACGCAGCAGACGCTCGAACGCCACCGATACCGATACCGTAAAGGGCAGCACGAGCACTTCGCGCCGAAGTGACTTCAGCGGCAGGTCGGTCTGCCCTTGGGCGTGCTTCAAGAGTATTTCGTCCTTCAGCACGAATCCGGTTACCTCGTCGAACTTCTCGTGGTAGATGGGAAAACGCGAGAAAGGCTTGTCGACGACCGTACGCAGCACCTGTTCGAGCGTGCGTCCCTCTTCAAAGGCCGTGACCACGCTGACAGGGGTCATGACGTCGCGAACACGAATCGAGTTCAGCTGAAGAAGATTCTCGATGATGCGCGACTCCTTGTCTTCGATATGTCCCGAAACAACGCCCAGTCGGGCCATGGCCAGAAACTCGTCGCGACTGAAGACATGCACTTCCTTCCCTCGCGAGATGACCTTGGTAAGTTTCTCCGAGACCCATACGATCGGGTACAGCACAATAATCAGGCTGCGCACGAAAAGAGTGGTCGGCGCCACCAGACGCGGCCAGTAAACCGCGCCGATGGTTTTCGGAATGATCTCCGACGCAAAAAGAATCAGCAGGGTCATGACCGCCGAGAACAGCCCGAACCAGGCGCTTCCGAATACGATGGAGGCCTTCGCGCCCGACCCGATGGCGCCCAGGGTGTGCGCGATGGTGTTGAGGGTGAGAATCGCTGCCAGCGACTGGTCGACATTGTCCTGCTTGAGCTTCTTGAGCAGGACGGCACGTTTCGGGTGCTTCTCCTTCTGCTGTTCAATGTACGAAGGCGTAACGCTCAGAAGAACGGCCTCGGCAATCGAGCAGAGAAAGGAAAACCCCAGCGCAAGAGCCACGAACAGAACAAGCAGGACAACATCGGCGCTGGTAGGAGCGGCCTCTGTGGTTGCCTGCATCTGATCGGCGGCGAGACTCTGGGGTAGTAGAAGGAAGAGCGCTACAAGAAAACCGACCGAAGACCGCACAGGTGCTGGCGGAGGTTCGCTCGGCGAAGGGGTGGAAGACAAGAATCAGACTCCTCGTTGAGTTACGGGCGGGGCCTTTCGGGCTGAGCGCGGCCATCGTCCGTCGCTTGGTCAATTTCGATTACTGTAGCATATTGCCATTGGCTGCAGCCATTCGACGTGATGTACGGCTGCACGATGGTCGCCGGACCCATTCGTTTCACTCAGGGCAGGCTCTGGACGTCGGTCGTCCGAATAAGTACAGCAGCAACGTGCAGCACGCGTGCCGGGATGGAAGATGTCACGGTCTGCCTTCCTCTTGTGAAGAGGAAGGCCCGGTTCAATTCGGACCGGCGGATGGAGTCAGCCGTGTATTTACCAGGGTGCCGTGCAACAAGCCAACAAGAAAAAACACGCGGGTAGACGCAGCAGCCAAGCGTTTCGCGCACCACCCCTCAGCGCTCCCCGCGCTCTCCTGTGTAAATCGCACTTCACTTACCAAGTGGGCGCGAAGCGCGACCTTATCTCACTTACCGCAAGCCGCCAGCAGCAAATCAAGCGGCGAGTTGTCGGCGATATTCCGCCCGAGATGGGCATGCACAATCTTGCCCGCTTCATCGATGACGAAATCGCCCGGCAGTTGCAGTTCGCTTCCTTCGAACGCGCCGTGGGCGTGGCCCTTCAGCATGGCCTTGCCCGCACGAAGTCCGGCCGTGGGGGCCAGAAACTGCATGAGGCTGCCCCGGTGTACCCCATAGGTGTCGTACAGCCGGTGCGCCGGATCGGCAACCAGGTGAAAGGGAAACTTCTGCTTCTCGGCAGCCTCGCGCACACTCTCGGCAGGGGAATCGACCACCACGATGACTTCGGCGTTCCGCGCCCGGAAGGCCTCGAACCGCTGCCGAAGCTGGGCGATTTCCAACCGGCAGAGCGGGCAGCCGAGGTGACGCAGAAAGATGAGAACGACCTTCTTGCCGCGCAGGTCTTGCAGGCGCAGGGGCTTTCCCCACGCATCTTCGACGGAAAAATCGGGTGCCGGCGACCCGATTGCGGGTATACCTGTCATCAGTAGTCTCCTTGGGAGTCATTGTCGCGAACGTGCGGTACGGCTGCAAGTCGGTCGTCGGAAGCTCTCCCCCTGCGCCCCCATTGCATGGGGGTATGACTGCGGCTCGCCGTCGGCGAGCATCACCTGACTACGCTTCGCTTTCAGGAAAGGGAAGACTGGCTTCAGGCCGGTCGTCGGACGTCGGTCGTCAGTCGTCCGAATAAGGACATCGCCCTGGATTGCACGGCATAGCCGACTTGGGCATCGGGCATTGGCAATCGGGCATTCCGCGTCGTAAGACGCGGCCCCCCTCTGCGTCTTTGCGTCTCCGTGTATCCTCTGCACGTGCGATACGGCTGCAAGTCGGTCGTCGGTAGTCGGACGTCAGACGTCGGAATAAGTACAGCGCCCTGATTGCACGGCATAGCCGACTTGAGCATCGGGCATTGGCAATCGGGCATTCCGCGTCG
>JAWLBW010000209.1:0-8328 GCA_041687475.1 bacterium | reverse complement strand
GCCGGCCTGCTGCTCGTATCTCTGGCCGTGCTGCACCTGACGCCGGCCACCTTTCTGATTTTCGGGGGCATCGGCGTGCCCCTTCTTCTCGCAGGAATTCTGCTGTTCGTTCGCTTTCTGCAACAGAAAGCCGGCGAACCGGTCGCCGACGCAGAAACCAAGGACAGGAGCCTGACATGACAACCACGACCTACTCGGCCACAAAACCGATGCGGGCGCTCCTTCACAGCGTGTTGCTGGGGTCGGCGGCGCTCATGACCATGAACTGCGCCCAATCGGCGCCCGATACCCCCGCAAGCCGGCCGCCCGTCGCCCACGAAGGTTGCGACCCGACGGCGATAGCCGAAGGCGGCCCGTCGCAGACCACCTCGCCCGTTATTCTCGGCGTCTGCGACGACGAACGGCTGACCGTGGTGTTCTCGACCTTCAAGGACGGCAAGGCCGTCGCGATTCAACCCGAAGACCTTTCGCTCGCCATTGCGCGCCTGGTGACGGACGATACCCGGCCCTCCGGCTACTGGCAGAGCTACGTCAATCGCGTAGAATCGCCGGAAGCAGGCGAATGGCCGGGCACCGAACCGGCCGTGCAGGCCACCACGGAACGGGGCGGTACGCTCACGTCGATTGCCGAAGGCCTGTATGCCTACACGCTGACGACCGACGTCAAGGCCGTTACCGAACCGGTCGAAGTGGCCTGGATTCCCGAAGCCACCCATCGCCTTGGTCTCGAATTCCGCGGCAGCGTGCAGGGTCGCGGGCTGGGCAACCCGGTGTACACGTGGCGTCCGCACGACGGCGCGGTTACCGACGTGACCACCCGCGACATCGTGACCACCCAATCATGTAACGAATGTCACGGCGGCATTGCGGCGCACGGCGGCGCCCGCAATGAAACCGAATACTGCGTGGTCTGCCACAACCCCGGCACCGTCGACGCCAACAGCGGCCACACCATGGACCTGAGCTCGCTGGTGCACAAGATTCACAAGTCGGGCGGCCTGCCCACCGAAGACTACGTGGTCTGGGGCCATAACGACAGCAAGCATGACTTCTCGCATGTCGGCTACCCCCAGGACTCGCGCAATTGCCTCAAGTGCCACGACGGTACCCTCGAGGCAACGCCCCAGGGCGACGCGTGGAAGACGGCCTCCATCGAAGCCTGCACCACCTGCCACGACAACCTGACCTTCGACGATACCCCGACGGTCACGGGCGCGCATGCCAACAAGACCAATGCCGACTGCGCCACCTGCCACGGCCCCGATGCAAAGCGCTCGCCGGAAAAAGCGCACATGACCGCCCATCCGACGCCGCACAACCCCATGGTGCCCGAGAACCTGCCGGTCATCGCCTACGAGCTGCTGTCGGTCATGGCAAATGATGCGACCCAGCCGGTGGCCACCTTCCGCATCATCGCCGACGGTGAAGCGCTTGATGTGAAAAGCCCACCGGCCTGGGCCAAGAGCCTGCCCAACGTCAGGGTAGCCCAGGCCGTTACCGAAGGTACGGTGGCTTCACCCAGCGACTTCAACAACAGCGGCAACGGCGAAAATAACGGACAGCCCAAGTCTTACGGTCTGGCCACCCTGGCCGGGGGGCTTATCGCCAACGACGATGGCAGCTTCACCACTACGCCAGGTCAACTCGGCACGGTACCGGCTGGCTCGTCGATGGTGGCGGTGCTCATCGAAGGCCGCGTCAGGGTTGACTCCGACGACGACGGTGCCTGGGACACGCAACTGGGTCCCGACTCGGTCATCCGAGGTGTGGATTCAGAAGACACGCCGCGTCGCCAGATTGCCGATATCAACAAGTGCAATGCCTGCCACGAGCGGCTCTCGCTACACGGCGAAAACCGGGTCAACAACCTTAACGTCTGCGTGACCTGCCACAACCCCAACGCCACCGATGTGAACCGACGTCCGGGTGTAACCTCCGACGGTCTGGCCGAACGTTCGATAGCCATGTCGTCGATGATTCATGCGATTCACATGGGCGAGAACCTGAGCGCCGACAAGTACGTGGTATACGGCTACGGCAACAATGCTCACGACTTCAAGCACGTGGCGTTCCCCAACGACATCGCCAACTGCGAGACTTGTCACTTCCCCGGAACCTATGGGGTTCCTGTCGAACAGGGCGCACTGGCCATGTCGGTCGAAACCGGCGGTAACGCCGACCCGGCCGACGACCTGAACGTGAGCCCCGCGGGTGCGGCCTGCACCGGCTGCCACGACTCGGAAAGCACCAAGGCCCACGCCATGGTCTCGAGCTACTACGCCTCGGTAAACCTGTCGGGTACGGAAAACGACTCGTGCGCGACCTGCCACGGCCCGGGCGAAGCCTACGACGCAACCCGCGTGCACCGCGTACCGGCCACCGAATCGCAGCTCGCCCCCATCGCACGCCAGCTCATGGGCCGCTGACCCAGAAAAAACACCGGCTTCCCTTCGGGGAAGCGCCGGCTTACCTCAGCCCCCTTTTCCACCCGGAGAAGGGGGTTTCTTTTTGGGAAACGCGGAACCAATACAAACGCGGAACGCGGAACTCGGAACGCGGAAACAGGAACTTGGAACGCGGAACGGGGAATGCGAAACGCGGAGGGCAGAACGCGAACCCCTCCCCCCTTTGGGATCTGCGATCTGGGATCTGGGATCTCCCCCCCCCAAAGCGCCTTCCCACCGAGGGCTCAAGCTCACATCGAATGTACTTTTTCCTCATGATGATAGGCGAAGCGTCGTCGCCCGGGTCGAGGCCGACGCCTTGGTTGGTCGAAACCGCCGGAGAAACAACAAGCGCAACCGGAACGAAAGAGGCACTTGCATGACCGGACAACTACCTTGGCCCATGGTGGCCGGACTCGCCATTTTCGGATTACTCTTCGTCGGTTTGGGCTTGCTGGCGCTCGACTCCATGCTGTCGCAGCGCCCCACGAACACGTCTGAGCCCGACTCGCTGCCCGACATCGCCTTCGACGACGGGGCTTTCGACGATGAGAAAGCCGTGCAGTCGGCTCACCGGAAGACTACGACCGACTCTGAGACCAGATTTGCGGCCACGACCGCCGTTGACGGTGTTTCGCGCTCCGACGTCGCCCACCGGCTGCTGGCCGAGACGGCCGGCCGACCCGATTACCGGCCCCCCACGTGACCCCGCGTCTCGCAAGTGCCCCCTGAAAGGAACCTGAAAGGGGGCCTCAAGGTTTGCTTCGGCAAACATGCCCCACGCGCCCTTAAGGATTAAGGATTGCGGATGGAGGATTCCGTGCCGAAGGCGCGGTTGGTCAGAAGGCCGCGCAGGGGTTCGTCTCGCAGTCGCAGTTGCGGTCGGCTACCAGACGCAGGCACTCGGGCTTGAAAACGCGCACCCCGTGCGCGCCGGCCTTGACGATGCCGTGCTTTTCGAGTCGACTCATGGTGCGAATGGCCGTGGTCAGACAGGTTCCGATCATGTCGGCCACTTCCTGCCGTGACAGCGGAATGTCGAGGCGCATCTGCTCGCCCTCGACCCTGCCGAAACGCTGATAAAGCGTGAAGAGCAGATAGGCG
The DNA here is from genome assembly GCA_041687475.1 of bacterium. Classification (GTDB taxonomy): domain Bacteria; phylum J088; class JAWLBW01; order JAWLBW01; family JAWLBW01; genus JAWLBW01. The sequence continues at coordinate 4,780 of JAWLBW010000209.1, read as the reverse complement.
ATGCGCGAACGGGCGCTGCCGGCCGCGAGCTCGGCCAACCGACGCGAAAGGCGGTTCATCTGCCGTCCCAATTCTTTCGCATGATCGCGGCGGCGGCGTTCATCGGCCGCAATCCACGTCAGGTAGCGTTCGCGATCGAGCACCAGCACCGTTGCTTCTTCGTGGGCCGTCACGGTAACCGAATGGGGCAGACCGGCCCAAACGGCGGCTTCATCGGCGGCTTCACCGCGGCAGAGCACGTCGACAATGACCTCGCGGCCGTTGTCGAGGTGGTGGGTCAACTTGAGCGATCCGTTCACCACGAAAACGAGACAGCAAGGCTCGTCGCCTTCCCAGAACAACGTTTCGCCCTTCTCCAACCGGCGCAATGTGCTCTGGGCAAGAACGGCCGCTGTCGCCTCGTCGTCGTCACTGAAACGCGTAAGCGTGCGTACGTCGACTGTGTTCATACTATCCCTGCGTTACTGATGACTACAGAGGGAATACAAGTATGCCCTCAGGCGCAACACCCCGAGCCCCCCGCTCTACCTTCTCCCGCGCCCGAGGTTGGTTCTTGCAACAGGCGTGCCCGGCGGTGCTCGTCGAGGTCGGCAGAATAAAAAAAGCTCCCCTTTCCCCCGGGGGAAAGGAGAGCTTCCGGCAACGCGAAGGACTCGTTCAGAATGCCGCGCCGAGCGTAATGCCGGCGTTCCACTGGTCACCGGCCGGAAAGGCGCTGTCGAGGGCGTCGGTCAGAAAACGATAGCTGCCGCGCGCCGCGAGCGTGAAGTTATCGGTCGGGTAGAACTGAATACCCGCCGTTACCGGAAAGCCCAGGGCTTCGGTGCCGTCGAGGTCGACAAGGTCGGCCAGATCGCTGTCGAGATCAAGGCGGAAGTAGCTCACGCCGCCGCCGATGAAGGGCTGCACGCCGCTGGTCGAGTCCATGAAGTTCAGACGAACCAGACCTTCGCCCGAGGTGGCGATGGCCGTGTTGTCGCCGACATCAAGGTTGTTGGCGGCGCCCACGTAGGCCAGTTCGAATGCGATGGGGCTTTTCAGGCCGAAAATGCCGCGCACGTCCCAGCTGCCGCCCGGGCTGGTCGCATCATTCAGGTCGTCGGTGTAGTTCGAAAATCCGCCGCCGACTTCGACGGCCACGTTCGGGCCGGTGTCGGCACGGCGGGTCGTGGGCTCGACGACAATGACGTTCGACTCGGGCGTTACCGCTTCTTCAACCGTGTCTTCGTCTTGCAGTTCGACATCGTCGACTTCGCGTTCGACTTCCCGTTCTTCGACGGTCCACGAATCGCCCTCTTCTTCGACTGTCTGCGCCGTCGCGGCCACGGGGCCCGCGAGTGTCAGCGCTCCGGCAGCAAGCATTACCTGCCACAAACGGAAATCTTTCATGATGCTCCAACCTCCGGTGTTTGCGCCGACGGCATCGAAGTGATTACCGCCCGGCGATCATGCACTGTTCCTCCAGACTGAGGGGTGGGCATACTTCGGCCAAGGGCAATCGCTCGCCTGGCGGGCGGGCGCCATGCGATGAGGGAAAGCTGGAACAAGAAAGCTGGTGTATGTGCCTGCTTGCCGTTTTTCGGAACGGAATGTGACCTTGTCGTCGTAACGCAGGCGGCGGCCGGCCGGCATCAGGGTTTCCGGGTCGCGCGACTCTCAGCTCAATCCTTCTGCGAGCCGGTCTGTATAAGCTCGACCTTATACCCGTCGGGGTCCTGCACGAACGCAATCACGGTCGAGCCGTGCTTCATGGGCCCGGGTTCGCGGCTGACCTTGCCGCCCTTGGCCTTGATGTCGTCGCAGACCCGGTAAATGTCGTCGACCCCGATGGCGATATGCCCATAGGCATCGCCCAGGTTGTACTCGGTCACGCCCCAGTTATGGGTGAGCTCGATGACCGCCGTTTCGCTTTCGGGTCCATAGCCCAGAAAGGCCAGGGTAAACTTGCCGTCGGGGTAATCCTTCTTCCGCAGAAGCGTCATGCCCATGGTGTTGCAGTAGAAGTCGAGGGAGCGGTCAAGATCGCCGACGCGTAGCATGGTGTGCAGAATTCGCATGTTTTGAGAATCTCCTTTCCCCCATTGTACCCCTTCGGGCGACTGGGTGAACCGGCAATGGAGGAGCGATACGCATGCAGAGAACGCGGTTGTCGGGCTATACTCAGGTATGCGCAGCCTGTTACGTGTTTTCGCCATCATAATGGCCGTACTGTTCGTGATCTCGGCCGTTCTTCAATACAACGACCCCGACCCCCTCGCGTGGGTCGCCGTTTACCTCGCGGGCGCCGCGGTGCTGACAGGCTGGCTGCGCGGTAAGTCGGTGCGCCTTCCCGCCGCCCTTCTTGCCGCCGTCTGCCTGGGTTGGGCAATGTCGTTGTTTCCGGGGTTCTGGGGCTCCATCGAACCCGGCGAAATGGTGCAGGCCATGAAAGCCGAACGACCGCAGATTGAGGAGTCGCGCGAGGCCGGCGGCCTGCTCATTCTGGCTGTAACGATGCTTCCCCTCGTCTTTCAGCCTCGCCGGCGGGGCCAAGGCGCACCTGAACGCCCGGTCGTTCAATAGTTACAGCATCGCGGGCGGCGCTCGCCAAGCGCTTCCCCCGGGCTTATCCCTATTCCCCCCTACTTCATCCCTTTCCTGCCCCTTGGTTTTTCCCGCCCCTTTGGCGGCGTCGCTTCCCCTGCCTTCGCCATACGGAAGCCGGCTTCAAGCCAGCCCGCTCGGGCCTGCGTACCGGTAGATTCGCCGTTTCCCCCTTACTGGCTATTCGGAGCGTATTACCTTGCGGTAGCGACGCTTTCTCGGGCAATTCTCCCGATATTGCCAATAGCGCAATGCATTGACCATTGATTAACATCTAGTTTTTCTTGCCCTTGCACCGGCTTCCGATATACAATCTTCCTACTTTACCAAGCCCCGACGTTTTCACCGCTTTCAGCGGTTTTCCGCGAACGAACAACCGTAGCGAGAAGCCAGCCATGTCTGCGACCCCCGTACTTGACCAGACCCTCGATACCAAGGAACTGCTCAGAGTTCTGATGGCCATGAAGAAGGGCGATTTCTCGGCGCGCATGCCGATCGACGCCGAAGGCGTGGCCGGAAAAATCTACGACACCCTCAACGAAATCATCGACACGAACGAACGCATGGCCAACGAGTTCGAACGTATCGGAACGGCCGTGGGCAAGGAAGGCCGTTTGACCCAGCGCGCCTCGTTGCCGGGGGCCAAGGGGTCGTGGCTCGATACCGTGTCGTCGGTAAACAACCTCATTACCGACCTGGTGCAGCCCACCACCGACATGGCCAAGGTCATCGGCGCGGTGGCCAAGGGCGATCTGACGCAGAAGGTGGCGCTCGAAGTCGAAGGTCGCCAGCTGCGCGGCGAATTCCTGCGCACCGCCAAGGTCGTGAACGACATGGTCGAGCAGCTGGGCTCATTCGCGTCGGAAGTGACCCGCGTGGCCCGCGAAGTGGGCACCGAGGGCAAGCTGGGCGGCCAGGCGGTCGTGAAGGGCGTGACCGGTACGTGGAAGGACTTGACCGACAACGTCAACTCCATGGCGAACAACCTGACCTCGCAGGTGCGCAACATCGCCGAGGTAACGACCGCCGTGGCCCGGGGCGACCTTTCCAAGAAAATTACCGTCGACGTGCGCGGCGAAATTCTCGAGCTCAAGAACACCATCAACACCATGGTCGACCAGCTCTCGGTTTTCGCCGCCGAAGTGACCCGCGTGGCCCGCGAAGTGGGCACCGAAGGCAAGCTGGGCGGTCAGGCCATCGTGCGCGGCGTCGCCGGTACGTGGAAGGACCTGACCGACACCGTGAACGCCATGGGCAGCAATCTCACCTCGCAGATGCGTAACATCGCGCAGGTGACGACGGCGGTGGCCAACGGCGACCTGTCGAAAAAAATCACCGTCGACGTGAAAGGCGAGATTCTCGAGCTCAAGAGCACCATCAACACCATGGTCGACCAGCTCAACTCCTTTGCCGGCGAGGTAACGCGCGTGGCCCGCGAGGTGGGCACCGAGGGCAAGCTGGGCGGTCAGGCCCACGTGAAGGGCGTTGCCGGTATCTGGAAGGACCTGACCGACAACGTCAACTCCATGGCGAACAACCTGACGGCCCAGGTGCGCAATATCGCCGAGGTTACCACGGCCGTGGCCAACGGCGAATTGTCGAAAAAGATTACCGTCGACGTGCAGGGCGAGATTCTCGAGCTCAAGAATACCATCAACACCATGGTCGACCAGCTCTCGATCTTCGCCTCGGAAGTGACCCGCGTGGCCCGCGAGGTGGGTACCGAGGGCAAGCTGGGCGGCCAGGCGCAGGTGAAAGGCGTCGCCGGCACGTGGAAGGACCTGACCGACAGCGTCAACTCCATGGCCGGAAACCTGACCGAGCAGGTGCGCAACGTGGCCAGCGTGACCACGGCCGTGGCCCGGGGCGACCTGTCGAAGAAGATTACCGTCGACGCCCACGGCGAAGTGCTCGAGCTCAAGAACACCATCAACACCATGGTCGACCAGCTCGAATCGTTTGCCTCGGAGGTGACCCGCGTGGCCCGCGAAGTGGGCACCGATGGCAAGCTGGGCGGTCAGGCGCAGGTCGAAGGCGTAGCCGGCACGTGGAAGGACCTGACCGACAACGTCAACTCCATGGCCTCGAACCTCACCTCGCAGGTGCGCAACATCGCCGACGTGGCCACCGCCATTGCCCGCGGCGACCTTACCAAGAAGATTACCGTCGACGTCAAGGGCGAAATTCTCGAGCTGAA
>JAWLBW010000208.1:0-8371 GCA_041687475.1 bacterium | reverse complement strand
GCGAAGGTGCTTGTGCTTTGCGATACGAACGGCGGCAGCATGCCCTGGCTGATCGAAGACGGCGTGCGGGCCGTGCGCGAAGCTTTTCCCGAGGTTGTTGCCGGCATTCACTGCCACAACGACGGCGAGGTGGCCGTGGCCAACAGCCTGGCGGCCGTGCGCGCCGGCTCGACGCACATTCAGGGCACCATCAACGGCATCGGTGAACGCTGCGGAAACGCCAACCTGGTATCCATCGCGGCCGACCTGGCCTTCAAGATGGATGAGCCGGTACTGACCGACGAAAAGCTGCAGCAGCTGACCCGCGTGTCGCGGTTCGTGTACGAGCTTGCCAACCTCACGCCCAACAAGCGCCAGGCCTACGTGGGCCGTAGCGCGTTCGCGCACAAGGGTGGCATGCATGTCAGCGCCATTCAGCGCGCGACCCTGACCTACGAGCACATCGAGCCTGAGCGCGTGGGCAACCAGCGCCGCGTTCTCGTGAGCGATCTGGCCGGCCGCTCGAATCTGGCATTCAAGGCCAGGGAATTCGGTCTCGATCTCGAGTCGAACAGCCCCGGGGCCGCCGCCATTCTTGATAAGCTCAAGGACATGGAGGCCCGCGGTTATCAGTACGAAGGGGCCGACGGCAGCTTCGAACTGCTCATGAAGCGCACGCTGGGGCAGCACAAGGAATTCTTCAAGCTCATCGGTTTCCGGGTCATCGACGAGAAGCGCGCCGGCGATGACAAACCGATCAGTGAAGCCAGCATTCAGATTGAGGTCGACGGCAAGGTGGCCCATACCGTGGCCATGGGCGACGGCCCCGTCAACGCGCTCGACCATGCGCTCAGAAAAGCGTTGCAACAGTTCTACCCGGAGCTTGCCTCGGTAAAGCTTTTGGACTATAAGGTTAGGGTAGTGACCTCGAACCGCGGCACCGATGCCGCCGTACGCGTGCTTGTCGAAAGCGGCGACGGCGAAGACAAGTGGGGCACGGTAGGGGTCAGCGAAAACATCGTCGAGGCCTCGTGGCAGGCCCTCGTCGACAGTTTCGACTACCGCCTGTTCAAAAGCGAGCGACGAGGTGAGCGATAAACGATTCGTGCTGCCGCTGCTGCTTGCAGCGGCCATTCCCCTGACGCACGCCCTGCGGGGGCAGGCGGGTGAGCTGCCCCCTGACGCCGATATTCCCGCCTTTTCCATTTCCCGCCTGCCGTTGCATACGGCCACCCACGAAGACCTTACCGACCTGCCGGGCATTGGCACGGCACTTGCTGATATAATTATTGCCGCTCGACCACCCGCCGGTTATGCGTCGTGGGACGAGGTCGATCGGTTGAAGGGCATCGGGCCGGCCAAACTGGCGCTGCTGCAGAAGCACTTCACCCTGCGTTGATAAGGTTGTCGGCAGTCGCGAAAGCGATGTCGGGGAGAAACGTATGCGCGACAAGCGAGCCCTCTCTTCTTCGTGTGCGGCGGGAAAAGCCCTGTGGGCGTTTTCGATGCTGATGCTGTTCCTGTGGGTAGGCATGGCGGCCCCCGTTCAGGCTGCGCCCGTGCTGTTTCCACCCGAAAGGGAGCCGGCTTTTCGTCCCCACACCGACAGCTTTGAGCTCGGCATGGCCGACGACCTTCGCGCCATGAGCCTGCTGCCCAAGGCCCGTGAGTGGAACGAGCCCTGGAAGGTGCTTCTGCTGCTGGTCGAGTTCGACGACAAACCGGCCATTGCCGAGCCCGCCTACTTCGAAGATATGTTTTTCGGTCGTCACGAGGGCTTCGAGGGCAATTATCCGTATGCCCACGACACCATGGCCGACCTGTATGCGCGCATGAGCGGCGGCCTGCTGACTTTCGATGAACCCACGACCGTCGGCTGGCTCAAGGCGCCGAAAACCTACGACTACTATGCGTCGTATGCCCTGGAAAGCGGTTTTCCCACCGACAACGGCTGCTATGGACTCGGTCTGTACGCCCAGGGCAGTAACGCCGGCAGCTGGCTGGTGCTGAAATTCGCGTTGGAAGAAGCCGTGAAGCAGGGCGTAGACCTGATGGACTACGACAACGACGGCGACGGCATACCCGAGGGCATTTTTCTCGTTCATGCCGGTCACGGCGCCGAACAGACTTCGGTACTGCAGGAATACGAATGCGAACCGGGTGTGCGCGCCGGCGACTTCTGGTCGCACCAGCACATCAATTCGTTCGAGGGCACGATGGTGCGCTACCTCGTCGGGCCCCAACGCTCGATGGCCTCGGACGACGGCCTCGCGCCCATGGGCGTGTGGGCGCATGAGTTCGGCCACATTCTGGGCCTGCCCGACCTGTACGCGCCGTCCGACGGCATCGGTTTCGGCGTCGGCTGCTGGGACCTCATGGGCTACGGCATTCGCTCGTGCGACATGGGCTGGAGCGGCAGCGACCCGGGCACCGATCCCAACGAAATGTCGACGTTCATGCGGTCGGAGCTGGGTTGGCTTGCCCCTCGCGAGGTGACCGAAAACGTCTGCAACCGCGAGGTCAAACCCTTGGTTTCGGGTGGCGAAGCCTTCAAGGTTACCCCCAACGCCGCCGAGAGCTGGGACTATTTTCTGGTGGAATACCGCGCGCGCCTCGGCTTCGACGGGGACCTGCCCGGCGACCTCGTCTGCATCTGGCATGTCGACGAGCGATCGAACGGAAGGCCCGGCCTTCCCAACCGGTACCCCTGCCAGCCCGAGCCGGGAAAGACCCAACCCGCGCCCGGCGCCTGCGCGAGCCGGGCTGAGCATTACGGACTGTCGCTCGTTCAGCCCGACGGACAATACTCGCTCGAGTACGCCGAATCGTACATTCACGCGGGCCAATGCCTGGGCGCCGACACCTCGATCTCGAGCCGCGACACCACCGACATGCTACCCTGGAGCGGAAACGCCGATTTCCAGTGGACCGTGCGCACGGGTTCGCTGCGCGAAAAAGCGCGTATCTCCATTCTGGTCGACGACAGTGCGCCACAACCGGCGCCCCGCATCGCCACGACGCCGAAGGAAGGCGCCGTTCGAGGCACGACGTGGAAGTACGCGCCCGGCCTCGAGGCCGAAGCCGGACTTTCCGAGTGGAAGCTGGCCGAAGGCCCGAACACCATGGAAATCGACGCCGAAACCGGGGCGCTGACGTGGAAGGTGCCCGCCGATTTCACGGGCGGCGAAGTGAAGGTGAGCGTACGGGTCACGAACTGCGGCGGCACGACCGACCAGACCTTCTACCTCGCCGTATACGACCCGGTCGAAGAAAGCGGCTGCCGCACCGCCGGCCCCGGCCTACCGGCGGCGCTTCTGGCGGGCGTATTTGCGATGTTCCTGCGCCGCCGTTCATCACGAAACGAAGCATAACTCCGTATCGAGTCGTGAACGGTCGACCGGTAGACCGTCGAGCGGGAGATGGGGTGAAGGGGCGAGGGGGAGCGTCTTCGGTACGCGCCGCGCCGCCATTCAACGCGTACATCCTCCAGATTCCGTATCGAGTCGCGCGCGTGCGGTCGAGCCGGGTGCGAGTTACCGGTCAGCCGTTCAGGTCTCTTGGTCTGACAGTCTGCAGGTCTGCGGGTCTGACCGCCGCTGGGATACACGGAGGCGCCGAGACGCAGAGGGCACCTGCAGGAAAGGGTTGCTTCTCGGCCACCTTGTGAGCCTTCTGCGGTAAGGCGCGATACCATTCCCCGGCAGCAAATCTCTGTGCCTTTGCGTCTCCGTGTAGTGTTCAGCGAAGCGCGGGCGTCGCTGTGGCGGCTGACGACCGGTCTGTAGTCGAAGCATCCCCGAGGCCCCCTTTCAGGCTGATCATTGAGCACATTTTCAGGCAATGCCCTGCGTCGACTCTGATGACTGGTTTCCGGATTAAGTGCTGAGGCCCGGAGGGCCGGCTTATGCTAAGCCCAGGACGTAAGTCCTGGGCCTACGTGGGAAAAGGCCCTGGGAACCCCGGAGGGGTGGCTCATGATTTCCCCGTGTGTAACCCTGGGCCGTTTTGGTGGTCTCCCGGCATAAAAATTGACCCTCGTTATTGCAGTCGGTCGTATGAAGACCCCGGGGTTATCACCCCGGGCAAAGAAAAGTCACCCCTTCGGGGTTCATTTGCATTTTCGTTCTGATACCCAGCACTTACGTCCTGGGCTACAACTGAGTCGTCCCTCCGGGACTGAAGATGTGTAGGATCCTTAGCCTTTCAGGGGGCAAGTGCGGTAAGCGGATACACGTTCGGGGGTTATTCCCGCCGTCCGCCGACCCCCCATGTACCCCTGCAGCACGACAGGCAGGCGTATCGCCTTCCGCACTGGTATAATGCGGTACACTCCCCGCAATATCGCAGGGTAAGTGGACGCCGATGCCGAGTTCCTCTGGAATGAAAGGGTGAGCAGAGTCGGCGTCGACCGAGGAGAGACTTAGATGTCGGGCATTTTTCGCCTTCCCCGTAGATGGGTCGTTTCCACGCTTGTTGTGCTGGCGCTTTTCGGTGGGCTCAGCCTCGACGTACGCCCGGTCGGCGCCGCTGGCCCGCCTCCTTCGGCCGAGCGCGACTGGCGCCCGCGAACCGACTCCTTCGACCACCTGCTGCACGGAGCCGACCTCCGCCCCATGGCCGAATTGCCGACCGTCAGTGCGTGGGATAAGCCGTGGAAGGTTCTTCTGCTGCTGGTCGAGTTTGAAGACAAGCCGGCCGTCGTCGAGCCTGCCTACTTTGAAGACATGCTTTTCGGTCGTCATGAAGGCTTCGAGGGCAACTACCTTTATGCCTGGGACACCATGGCCGATATGTACGCCCGCATGAGCGGCGGCCTGCTGACCTTCGACGAACCCACGACCATCGGCTGGCTCAAGGCGCCGCAGAGCTATGACCATTACGTATCATACGCATTGGAAAACGGCTACGAGACCGATAACGGTTGCTACGGCCTCGGGCTTGGCGCCGCCGGGATAAACAGCGGAGCCTGGGAGCTCGTCCGTTTCGCGCTCGGCAAAGCTATTGAGAGCGGTGTCGACCTGATGGATTACGACAATGACGGCGATGATATGCCGGAAGGCATTTTCGTGGTCCACGCCGGTGCAGGCGCCGAACAGACATCCATTTACGACGTCTTAGAATGCTCTACCAAAGACATCTGGTCGCAACAGCACGCCAATTTCATCGATGGGCATAGGGTTCGCTACCTGGTCGGGCCGCAACTTTCCGCGGCTTCGCCCGACGGCCTCTCGGCCATGGGTGTCTGGGCGCACGAATTCGGCCACATACTCGGCCTTCCCGATCTTTACGCCGACCTGGGCAACGGCGTCGGCTGTTGGGACCTGATGGGCCACGGTATTCGCTCCTGCGACTACGGCTGGAGCGGCAGCGACCCGGGCACCGACCCCAACGAAATGTCGGCGTGGTCGCGGGCCGAACTCGGTTGGCTATACCCCCGCGAGGTAACCGGGAACATCTGCAACCGCGAGGTCAAACCCCTGGTTACGGGTGGCGAAGCCTTCAAGGTTACCCCCAACGCCGCCGAAAGTTGGGACTATTTTCTGGTGGAATACCGCGCGCGCCTCGGCTTCGACAGCGATTTACCCGGCGACCTTGTCTGCATCTGGCACGTAGATGAAAGGTCGAACGGAAACCCCAATTTACCCAACGATAAGGGGTGCCAGCCGGGGCCGGGGCAGACCGAGCCCGATGCGGGCGCCTGTGCTTCACGTTCCAAGCACTATGGGCTCACGCTTGTGCAGCCCGACGGCGGGTATTCGCTTGAGTATGCCGAATCGTACATGCGGGCAGGCCATTGTCTGGGCGCCGACACGTCGATCTCGAGCCGCGACACCACCGACATGCTACCCTGGAGCGGCAACGCCGATTTTCAGTGGACGGTACGCACGGGTTCGCTGCGCGAAAAAGCCCGGCTATCCATCCTTGTCGATGACAGCGCGCCCCAGCCGGCGCCCCGCATTGCCACGAGGCCGAAGGAAGGCGCAGTTCGCGGCGTGAAGTGGAAGTACGCCCCCAGTCTTGAAGCCGAAGCCGGCCTTGCCGAGTGGAAGCTGGCCGAAGGCCCGAACACCATGGAAATCGACCCGGAAACCGGCCATCTGACGTGGAAGGTGCCCGCCGGATTCAAGAGCAGTGAGGTACGCGTAAGCGTGCGCGTGACGAACTGCGGCGGCACGACCGACCAGACCTTCTACCTCGCCGTATACGACCCGGTCGAAGAAAGCGGCTGCCGCACCGCGAGCCCCGGCCTACCGGCGGCGCTTCTGGCAGGCATCTTCGCGATGTTCCTGCGCCGCTTTTCATCGCGGAACTGAGCATGAATTCCGTATCGAGTCGCGCCGTCGAGCCGGGCGCGAGTTACCGGTCAGCCGTTCAGGTCTGCTGGTCCGACAGTCTGACAGTCTGACAGTCTGCAGGTCTGCAGGTCTGACCGCCGCAGGGATACACGGAGGCGCCGAGACGCAGAGGGCGCCTGCAGGAAAGGGCAGGTTGCTACCTGCAGTCTTGTCAGCCTTCTGGGTGAGGTGCGGCACACAAGCCCAAGTAGCTCTTTACCAGCAAAGCAGCCTAGCACAAAGCTCGGTGCCTCTGCGTCTCCGTGTAGTGTTCGCGAAGCCCGGGCGTCACTGTACTTATTTCAGCGGCACCACAGCTCATGTGGCCGAAGCATCCCCGCGGCCCCCTTTCAGGGGGCAAGTGCGTCAAGCGGGTTCACGGTCGGGGGTTACTCTGACGACCCCGCGCAACCGTGCTTACCGTGGAACGGTCTTCAGGTAGTACTCGTTGCTCTTGATGCCCCGGTAGCCTTCCTGCACGAGCACCATGAGTACGCTCACGGTGGGAATGGCCAGCACGATGCCGAGCATGCCGAAGAATTTGCCGGCAAGCACGAGGCTCACGATGACCAGAATGGGGTGCATGTGAACGCTGTGGCCCATGATGAGCGGGGCCACCATCAGGTTGTCGATGAGGTGGGTAACGCCGATGATGGCAATGACGGCCAGGGTCAGCGTGAGCGGGTCGCCGCTTCCCCCGAAAATGGCGATGAGGGGCCCGAGCACGCCGCTGATGACGAGGCCGACCACCGGCATGACCGTGGTCGAGCCCACGATGAGACCGACCAGCAGGGCGTTCGGAATGCCCAGCGCGAAGCACAGCAGCGTGGCGACCACCGTGTCGGCAATGGCCTGGAAGGTCAACCCGCGCAGGTAGTTCGAGACCTGCTGGTTCACGCGGTACAGAATGCTCAGCGTCATCTCGAAGTAGCGGTTGGGCACCGCCGCCACGATGGCCTTCTTGAGCGAACGGCCGTCGCGCAGCAGAAAGAAGCTGAACACGAAGATGAGGGCGATGCCGATGACCCCTTCGCTGACGATGTGCGGCAGCTCGGCCATGAGCTTGTTCGCTTCGGCGTCGATGCGCTGGGGAATGACTTCGGTCAGATCGACGCGCTTGTCTTCGGGCACGCGTTCGTTAATGACGTTCTGCGTGCTTTCGAGCAGGCCGACCATGCGGGCGCGCGCCTCGGGCCACTTCTGCTTGACCGCGTCGATTTCCGAACCGGCCAGTTCGGCGAGCCCCACGCCCAGGCCGCTGAGCACCAGCATGAACAGGCCGAACACGATGGCCACGCTGCGGCTGCGACCGGCGCCCCGTCGCTCGAGATTCGCCACCAGCGGCGCCAGCAGCACGTTCAAGACCACCGCCAGAAGCAGGGGAATGAAAATGACCTTGATGGTCGCAAGAAATGCGAAGCCGGCCGCAAGCATGCCGAGCACGCCGAAAATCTTCAACCAGAGAAGCCAGGTGCTGCGTTGATTCATGGGCTGCGTACGGGTCAGCGTTTAAGAAAGGGATCGGTTTCGGAGCCGTCGTTGCGGGGTTCCAGCGAAGAAACACGCTCGCGCAGGTGACGCAGCTCCTTGTTGGTCGAACGCAACCGTTCGCCCAGCACTTCGGCCAGGGCAAGCACGATTTTGACGCCGAGCGATGGGCTCTTTTCCACCAGATCCATGAGATCGGAGCGAAAGAAGCCGGCCAGCTCGGTCGTGCCCTGCGCCACGGCCGTGGCGCTACGCGGGCTCTCGTCGAGCAGCGACAGTTCGCCGAAGAAGTCGCCCGCCCGCAGGGTGGCCAGGTTTATCTGGGCCTCGCGCTTGTAGTTGAGCGCGATCTGTACATTGCCCGAAAGCAGAATGTACATACCGGTACCGGGTTGGCCTTCCATGAAGATGACTTCGTCGGGGCTGTAGGTGCGAATATGCACCAGATTGCCGACCTGGGCCAGCTCCTGCGCGCGCAGGTCCTGGAAGATCGGTACTTTGGCAAGCACCCTTGTGATGTCGGACTGTTCGGCGCGGCGACGGAAAATATTGTCCCAGAGACTTTTCGA
>JAWLBW010000207.1:0-8383 GCA_041687475.1 bacterium | reverse complement strand
CGAACCCACGGTTGGGCTCGACATTCACACCCGCAGCGCTTTGTGGAACTTCATATGTCGGCTTGCCGAAGGCGGAACGTCGGTGCTCGTCGCCAGCCACCATACCGAGGAAATCGAATTTCTCTGCGACACCATCGTCATTCTCGATCATGGCCGCGTGCTGGCCCAGGGCACCTCGCAGGAACTCAAGAACGCCTTCGCCCCGACGCTGGCGCTGCTCAAGGTCGCCGAGTTCGAAACACGCACGCAACTGGAAGAAGCGGCCCGGCTCATCGAGTCCAATGAAGAGGCCGTGCGCGTCGTGGTCGACGACAGCGAAGGCGGCCGGCTGTTCGTGGGCCTGCGTTCGGCCGACGCATCGCCCGAACACATACGGCGCTCGTTTGCCGACTCGCTCGGCATCTCGCCCCAGGACTTCTTTGCCTTCAGCATGCAACACCCCACGCTCGACGACGTCTTTCTCGCGGCAACCGGTCACACCCTTCGCGACGCTCCCTGGCGCGAGTCGGACACCCCGCCCCCTTCGCGGAGGCGCGCACGCGGCTGACGCATGAGCAATCACTTTCTGCGAGAAACGGGCGCGCTGGCCCGACGTTGGTTCCTACGCACGGGACGGCAGCCCATTGCCGTGGCGGCCGGCCTTTTTCAGCCGCTCATCTGGCTGTTTCTGTTCGGCTCGGTCTTTCGCAACCTGCCCATGGCGGCCGAGCTGGCCGACAACACCAATTACATTGCCTTTCTGACCGCCGGCGTTATCGTATTCACGGCCTTCAACGCCGCACTGGCCAGCGGCGTACCGGTGCTCTTCGACAAGGAAAACCGGTTTCTCGATCGGCTCTTCGTCGCCCCCCTGTCGAGCCGCTTCTCCATCGTGGCCGCCTCGGCCTTGCACATCTTCGTCATGAGCACGCTGCAGACCGCACTGGTGCTGGGCGTGGCCGCCTGGTGGAGCGACGCGGTTTCCCTGACCGCCGGCTCGGTACTCTTGATTCTCGCCTTCACCGGCCTGGCCATCGTGGGCTTCACGACGCTCAGCATCGGCCTGGCCTTCAGCCTGCAGGCGCACTTCGAAATGCTCTCGCTCATTCAGGTCGTGGGTCTGCCCATGATGTTCGTGAGCACCGCCTTCGCGCCGCTGGGCGTCATGCCTGAGTGGCTGCAATGGCCGGCGTCGCTGAATCCGCTCACGGCCACCATCGAGCCGGTGCGCTACCTGCTGCTTAACGCCGGGGCATGGCCGACCGGCGCCCTCGTTGCGGCGCCCTGGGGCACCCTGGGTATCGGCGGCTGCATCGCCTATCTTATCGCCTTCGACGCCGCGTCCATCGTTGTCGTGGGGGCATTCCTGCGCAAGTTCCTGCGCTGATTCGACCTTTCCTGCTTTCTCGTGCGACGTTTCGTCGCCGGCGGGTAATCGGCATCGGGGTGCGTACGGCCCGTATTCCTCACGCCCGGCCACATTTGTAGCCATCGTGCAACGCTGCGGTGATTCTGGTTGAATCATTACATGCGTTATTCTCTGCCGGGGCTTACTCTTTTTCTGCTTGCCGCATGCGCCGGTGGTTCGCAGCCTGCCCCCGACGGCGCGAACGAGGCCGACAACCGCGAACCGGTCGCTTACACGCTGGCCGATCAGGCGTGGACGACGCTGCAGCAAGTCTGGCTTCCCACCCCCGCACTGCCGACCACCCGCGGCGCCATATACGACGGTAGCCTGCGCGTTTCGCACCTGCCCGACTACGAACGCTACGGCCTGCTCGATCTGCAGTTGGGCGAGGGCGAAGACCACACGCGCCATGCCCCCTTCGGCGAACCCGCGACACAGGGCGAGCGACGCTCGCTGCTCTACTTCGCCCAGCTTTCCGACTTCCAGATTTCCGACGTGCAGAGCCCCATACGCCTCGAAGGGGTCACGCGCTTCGCGTTCGCCAGTGCCTTTCGCGCGCAGGATCACCTGGGCACCCAGCTTACCGACGCGCTCATACGCTCGCTGAATCGCTACAGCTTCGCCGATCGTCCCCTCGCTTTCGCGGTGCTCACCGGCGACCTTGCCGATACCTCGTCGGCAATCGAGATGTGGTGGGTACGCCGGCTTCTCGACGGGGGCGTTCTCACGCCCGACACCGGAAAACGTGACGATCCACTTCCCGGCAGCGGCAACGATTTTGCCGATCCCTTCACCGCCGCCGGACTCGACCCCCGCGTGCCCTACTACGTCGTGCCCGGCAATCACGACCAGTCGTGGCTCGGCACCTTCGACACCACCGAGCGAGTACAGGAAGCGGCCGTCTCCGATCGCATCGACGACTTTCTTCACCTCGGCGCCTTTTCCAACGGCGACATGACCTTCGGCGTGCGTGACGCAAGCCGCCCCTACGCCCCCGTGGTGCGTGAGGGCCGCGTGGCGCCCGACCCACGCCGCCGGCTGTTGACCGTTCCCGAGATGATGGCGGTTTTTCTGACCTCGCCCACGCTTCCGCCCGGGCACGGCTTTACCGAAGAGGCCGCCGCCGAAGGCATTGCGACGTGGGTCGCGCGTCCGGTCGAAGGCTTCCCCCTGGTCTTGATCGGCGTCGACACCAACATGGAAACCCGCTTCTCGCCCGAGGGCGACATCGTGCAGCACGCAAGCTCGAACGGCGAAGTGCCCCGCGCCGTGTGGGAAAACCTGGTCATTCCCGCGCTCGAAGCGGCCCGACAGAACGACGAACTCGTCATCATGGCCTCGCACCACTGCACCGACGACATGGCGAAGACCGCCACGGAAATCAAAGGCGAAGACATGCGTGCGACCCTCAACAGCTACCCCAACGTCATCGCCCACCTCTGCGGCCACGGCCACACGAGCCGGCTCTGGGCACGTCCGGGCACCGATGCGGCCCACGGCTACGTCGAAATGATGATGCCCTCGGCCGTCGACTTTCCGGTACAGGCCCGCGTACTCGAGCTGGTCGACAACGACAACGGCACCCTCTCGCTCTACGCTACGGGAATCGAGCCGCAGGTCGACGAGCAGAATCCGGCGTGGGAAGCCCTGGCTTACTCGGCGGCGGCCCACAACTTTCCCCTCGAATCGATGCTTTCGCCCGATGAGTGGGAGAAGTCGAAGGAAGCCCGCAATGTGGAAGCGGTTCTACACCTCACCCCGGCCCTGCAGACCCGCCTTGCAGAGATCGAAGGTGCAACCGGTATTGAGTCGACGGACCGTCTCAGGCAATAATGGGGAAGTCTGACGCTGCCCGAAGTCGTTCCCTTTTCCCCAGTGGAGCCGGTATGTCCGCACGTCGCCTTCTGATGACCCGTCGTTCGCCCTACGCCCGCAAGGTACGCATTGCCCTGCTTGAAAAGGGTCTGGCCTGCGAAGAGGTCGACGTAAACCTTGCGCGCAAGCCCCGCGAGCTTCTGCAGGCGGGCCCCGTGCAGAAGGTGCCCGTGCTGCTCGACGAGCATCTGACCATTACCGACTCGACGGTCATCTGCGAGTACCTCGAAGACCGCTACCCCACGCCCCACCTCTTGCCGCACGGCTATCTTGCCCGGGCCGACGCACGCATGTGGGAGCAGACCGCCGACGAAGCTTCCGACGCGGCCATTCGCATCCATTATGCCCGGCAACGCGTGGGCGGCCCCCTCGACTGGCGGGGCATGGAGCACGACCAGGCCCTTCTCGACCGCATTCTCGACTACGCCGAAAACGTGTTGCACGGCCGCACGTGGCTGGTCGGCGGTACGTATACGCTGGCCGACATCGCGCTGGCCTGCTCGCTGGGCTATGTATCCTTCCGTCTGGGCGAAGGGTGGAAGTCGCGACGTTCCCGCCTCGCCGATTACCTCGACCACCTCGAGCGGCGGCCCACATTCCGCAAGACCATACCTTCGGTCTAACACCGTTCTATCGATTCGGCTTCGGTTCCGCGGTGCTCAGGGAGCAGGCAGCGCCCTCAACGTCGGGCTGGTTCCGCTTCCACCCTGTGCCATGGCAATCGTCTCCCCAGTAGACGCAGCGTAACACCTGTGGTATGATTGCCGGGCTCAACGGTAACTACCCGATGGGCACCGGGGGAAGGACGTCCGCTCCGGACGGACTTAAAACAGCGTTCTATTCTTTCGCGGAGACTATCGTGTCTTTCCGGCAATGGGTCGGCAGGGCGACCCTGTTCGTTCTCGCGGGCGGCGCCATGGGCGCGTGCGCCGCAGAAAACGCTCTGCTCACCAACGACAAGGCAACCGGCAATTGCACGGAAGAAGCCACCGCCGCGGCGGCCGTCGATGAGTCGGGGCCTTTCAACGTAGGTTACCGCAGCTTCGACGTAACCTGGGAGCCTCCCGGCGTGGGCGAGCGCACCATCAAGGTCAACGTCTGGTACCCGACCACCGACGACGACGGCGAAGGTACAAGCTACGTCGGCATCTTTCCCGACAACCGGGTTCTGGTCGACGCCCGACCGGCCGAACCTCTTTCATCCTGCGGTTTTCCGCTGCTGGCCCACTCGCACGGTCACATGGGCCTGGGGGGCGGAAGCGCCGCGGTCATGCGTCATTTCGCCTCGCACGGCTGGGTGGCCGTGGCCCCCGATCACACCGGCAACCTGCTGGTCGACAACATCGACCCCCGCCCGGTGTGGATGTACTACGTGCGCGGCCTTGACGTGGCCCGCGCCGTCGACGCCGTACGCGACCTGCCCGCCTCCGATTCGCTTGCCGGACGCATCGCCGCCGATCGCTACGTGCTGACCGGCCACAGTTACGGGGCCTTTACGGCCTGGGCGCTTGCCGGAGCCGCCTACGACGTCGACGCCATTGAAAGCGAGTGTGCTAACGGCGCCTTCGATGCTTCGGGCGGCTGCAACGACGCGCAGTTGGCGGCCTTCGAAGCCGGCGTACGCGACGAACGTATCGTTGCCGCCGTGCCCATGGCCGGTACGCCCGGCGTGTCGTGGTTCGGCGCAAGCGGCCCCAACGAAGCAGCCGTGCCCCTGCTTGCCATGACCGGCGGCGAAGACCCGGTGGGCATGGCCGAACTCTGGGACCGCCTCGACGGCCCCGACGTTACGTGGATTGAGCTCGCGGGCGGTTGCCACGAGACCTTCGGTCTCGGCCTGTGCGACTCGCTCGACCCCGAAGAAGGTTACCGCCTCGTCAACGCCCATGCCCTCGCCTTTGCCCGCCACCATCTTCTCGGCGACCGTTCCGACGCCGTGACCGATCTTGTCGACGGCGCCGATATCTCGCCGCTTGTGACTTTCCGGAGGAAACCATGAACCTGCGCCTCCTCTTGTGTACCGCCGGGTTGGCTCTGGCCGCCTGCACCACGCCGGCCCCGGAAGAAGCCCCCGTCGACCTCGAGTCGGTTCCGCTGAAGCCGGCGCCCGGCACGATGAAGCGCCTTTCGGCGCAGCAATACGCCAACACCGTGCGCGATCTTTTTGGGGCCGATATTGTCGTACCTCATGCCCTGGAACCCGATCAGGCCGTCGAAGGTCTCATTTCCATCGGCTCGGCCATGACCACCATTTCGCCCCTGGGGGTCGAGCGCTACGAAGCCGGGGCCCTGCAGCTGGCCCGCCAGGCATTCGACAATGAAGAACGGCGCGCCCGCGTCATGACCTGCAGCCCCGGGAGCGCAGCCGACGAGGCGTGTTACCGCGAAATCGCCCGCGATTTCGGTCGTAAGGCATGGCGGCGTCCTCTCAGCGACACAGAGCTTACGCGCCTCGTTTCGCTCGGCGTACAGGCCGGCACGCAGTACAACGACTTCGACAAGGGCGCCGAGTTTCTACTGACAGCGTTGCTGCAGTCGCCCAACTTCCTTTTCCGCATCGAGCTGGGCGAACCCGATCCCGACCGACCGCGCAGGTTTCGGCTGTCCGACTACGAAATGGCGACACGGCTGGCCTACTTCCTGACCAACTCGACCCCCGACGACGAATTGCTCGACGCCGCCGAAAACGGCGAGCTCACCACGCACGACGGCCTTCACGCGCAGGTAAACCGCCTTGTCGAGTCACCCAAGGCGCGCGAGGCGGTGCGCGGCTTCTTTACCGAGCTATACCAGCTGAGCCAGCTCGACGACCTGCAGAAAGACACCACCGTCTTCACCTTCATGGACAAGGAACTCGGGCCCGCCGCCCGCGAAGAAACCCTGCTGTTGCTCGAAGACATCATCTTTGAACGGAACGGCGACTTTCGCACCTTCTTCACCACGACGCGCACCTTCGTCGACAAGCGGCTGGCCGCCCTTTACGGCATCGCCTCGCCGGTTACCGACGGATTCGGCGCCGTACGCCTGCCGAGCGGCATGGGGCGACGCGGCTTTCTCGGTCAGGCCAGCTTCCTGACGCTGCAATCGCATCCGATCGATACCTCGGCCGTGCTGCGCGGCAAGTTCGTGCGCACGGCCCTGCTTTGCGGCGAGATTCAGCCCCCGCCCGCCAACCTGAACACCGGCCTGCCCGAAGTCAGCGAGAACGCCCGCACGCTGCGCGAGCGCTCGGAAATTCACCAGAACAACGAAGGCTGCGCCTCGTGCCACAAGGCCATGGACCCCATCGGTCTGGGTTTCGAGAACTTCGATGCCATCGGTCGCTGGCGCGACAAGGAAAACGGCGTGCCTATCGATGCCGGCGGCGATCTCGACGGCCGCCGCTTCTCCAATGCATGGGAACTGGGCGCCGCCGTGGCCGAGCATCCGCAACTGGGCTATTGTCTTGCCCGCAATCTCTACCGCTACGCCACCGGCCACGTCGAAGAGGTGGGCGAGGTGCTCTTTATCGACGCGCTGGCCGAAAAATTCCGACAATCGGGTTATCGCGTCAAGGCCCTCATGTCGGCTCTGGCCACCAGCCCGGCCTTCCGCTATGCAAGCGAACCCGTGAGCGAGGGAGTTGAAGAATGAAATCCCTGATGCACCGACGCACTTTTCTTCGTGGCATGCTGGCCGGCTCGGCCGTGTCGGTCGGCCTTCCGCTGCTCGACATCTTTCTGAACGATTCCGGCACGGCCTTCGCCGTCGGCGGCGGACTTCCGAAGCGCTTCGGCCTGTTCTTCTGGGGCAACGGCATTCTGCCCGATCGTTGGGTACCCACGGGC
The DNA here is from genome assembly GCA_041687475.1 of bacterium. GTDB lineage: Bacteria > J088 > JAWLBW01 > JAWLBW01 > JAWLBW01 > JAWLBW01. Next base: position 1,294 of record JAWLBW010000207.1, on the reverse strand, counting down.
ACCGGCGCGGGCGACGCGTGGACCCTCTCGGAACAGCTGGCCCCGCTGGCTTCGGTCAAGGACGACATCACCCTCGTTACCGGCATGTCGGTCAAGGTTCCCAACGTCGAGCCGCACACGGCCGGCGCGGCGGGCATTCTTTCCGGCGCGCCCCTGCTGCTCGAGGGCGACCACCGTACCTTTACCATGCCCAGCATTGACCAGGTCATCGCCGCCGAGCTGGGCGGGTACACCCGATTTCGCTCGATCGAGTTCGGGGCGGCCCCGAAGGCCGGTCTGTCGTACAACGGACCCGACAACCAGAATCCACCCGAGAGCTCGCCGAAAGCGCTGTTCGACCGCATTTTCGGCGGCGGCTTTACCCTGCCGGGCGAAGACGGCGTTGCCGATCCCTCGCTCGGTCTGCGGCGCAGCGTGCTCGACGCGGTCATGGAAGACGCCGCGCAACTGCAGAGCCGACTCGGGGCGGCCGACAAGGCCCGGCTCGACCAGCACCTGACCGGCATTCGCGAGCTTGAAAAACGTATTGCCTGGCTCGAAGAGAATCCGCCCAGCCTTGAGGCGTGCGGTATTCCGGCAACCCCCGCCGAGATTTACCCCGACGTCGAGGGCCGGCCCCAGTTGTCGACCAAGAATCGGGTCATGATGGACACGCTTGCCATGGCCCTGGCCTGCGACCAGACCCGCGTCTTCACGAACTGGTTTACCTACTCGGTGAATAACCTGCTCTTTCCGGGCGCGCCGTCGGGCCATCACCAGCTCACCCACGACGAGCCCGGCGACCAGCCCGAGGTCAACAAGATCGTCAAGCACATCATGGAAGAGCTGCGCTACACCATCGAAGCGCTGCGCGCCGTACCCGAAGGCGACGGCACCCTGCTCGACAACACGATACTGCTGGCGACCACCGACTGCTCGCTCGGACGAACCCATTCCATGGACGACTTCCCCATCGTGCTGGCCGGCACCGCCGGCGGCACGTTCAAGAAGAACTTTCATTACCGTTCGCCGTCGAAGGAAAACGCCAGCAAGGTGCTTCTTTCCATCGTTCGTTCGTTGGTGCCGGTGGCCGGTTCGTTCGGGGCCGCCGACGGACGGGCCGAAGACGGACTCGGTGACATCGAGGTCCTATGATCCGGCTACCGAATATCCGATTCCTGTTGCCGGCGTTGCTCACGGCCGGCCTGCTTTCGGCTTCCTGCGGCCAGGATACCGAAACGACCGAGGGGCTTCCCCGCCTCGAAAGCTGCGGCTACTCGTGCGGCGGCGACGTCTTCGTTCTCGACACCATCGC
>JAWLBW010000206.1:0-8386 GCA_041687475.1 bacterium | reverse complement strand
GGGCCGCGCTCGCGGGGGGCGACCACCGTGCGCGCGGCATTGGGGGCGCGGGCGCCGGCGCCTCCATCGGAAAATGGTTCGGAGTGGCGGGCGCAATGCGTGGCGGTCTTGGTATGATGTCTGCGCGTCTGGGCGATGTCAGGGTAGGCGTGCTTGCCGTCGTGAATGCGTTCGGCGATATTCTCAACCCCGACGGAAGCCTGCTTGCGGGCGCGCGAGACCCGGCTTCGAACCGGCTTGCCGATACCGAGGCCATGATACTCGAAGGGCGGCAACCCGCAGAATCGCCGGCAACGGCCCACACGAATCTGCTCGTGGCCGTTACCGACGCGGTGCTCAACCGAGAAGAGGTGCGGCACTTCGCCGCCCTCGCACACAACGGTGTGACGATGAGCGTGCGGCCGGCGCACATGACGTTCGACGGCGACGTCGCCTTCGGCGCGGCCACCGGCCTGTCCGAAGAACACGTTCCGGTCGACAGGCTGGGTGTACTCGCCGCTCGTCTGGCCGCCGACGCCGTTCGTGACGCGGTCGGGAGCGCAGAGTCACTGCCGGAATTGCCGGCGTTGAAAGATTGGTCCAGGAATACCAATGGCTGAGCAGGTGCAGGAAGCGACAGGCAAGGAAGCACGGCGGGCTCTTCTTATCGAGTTCATGGAAGACCCGAACCCCGGCGTGCGTAAGTGCGCGGCCATAGGGCTCGAAAAGCTCGAAGCCGCCGAGGCGCTCGACGGCATGGTTGAACGCATTCGCTCGGGCAGCACCGCCGAAGCCGTCGAGGCCGTGTACGCCCTGGCCAAGGTACCCGGCGATCAGGCGCTTCGCGTCATTACCAACCTGCTCAAGCACGAAAGCGAAGACATCAGGGCCGCGGCCGCGCGCGTTCTCGAAGAAGCCGCCGACCCGCGCACCACGCGCTACCTTGTCGAGTTGCTGAACGACGCTTCCTATACGGTGCGCGGCATTGCCGTCGATGCATTGGCCAAACTGAAGGACCGCAAGGTCGTACCTTTTCTGCTGCAACAGCTCGGCGCCCCCGACGACGCCTTCGTCGAACGCATCGTGCGTGCCCTGGGCGACCTCGGCGACCCCCGTTCCGAAGCCCCGCTCATGAAGGTCAGCCGCCACAAGAACCCGAAAGTACGCGGACTGGCTCTGATTGCCCTGGGCAACCTGGCGCTGGACGAGAAGGGGTGAGGAGATAGCGGATCCCAGATCCCAGATCCCAGATCGCAGATGAGGCTCCAGGCATTGCCTCCCCTCCTGATCGCCCCTTCTCCCCATCGCCCCATCTCCCCTTCAGCTTGCATGACGTGCTGTAAACAGCGCGTCATGACGGTTATCCTTTCGTTACCCTTTTGAACCCGACCCCACGCACCCGGTATACTGAGTGCCGAGCCGCAATCCATGCGGCTATCGGAAGAGTTGGTTCACACCCATGGCAGGCCGCATTCTCAAGGTAAAGCTCGGTTATAACCCGAACTCCAGTTCCATCGGCAGTCTCTTTTCGGAGTTTCTGTGGATGGCGTCGGCAGGCTCCTTCCTGCTGGCCATGTTCGCCGATCTGCGTCCGCGCAAGGGCGACGACGGCGACGGCGCCACGGATGAGGCGGCGACGGAGCGCGGCGAGCCCCATGCCTGAAATCGTACGCAAACGGGGCGAGCATTTCGGGGGAATTCTGCAGACCGAAGATCCGCCCGCCCTGCTCTACGTCGACCGCGAATACATGCGCGAAATCGGCCACGCCGACGACCCGCGCTGGCACGGCGCCGATCCGGGCTATCTCTCGGCCCCCACCGAAGTACATCTTACCGTTACCCGCCGCTGCAACGTGGCCTGCAAGGGCTGCTACACCGACTCGACGGGTAAAGGCACCGACCTGCCGACCGATTACTGGAAGGACGTCATTGACCGGCTGGCCGACATGGGCGTCTTTCACATGGCCATGGGCGGCGGCGAAAGCACGCTGCGGCCCGACCTGTTCGAGCTGGCGGCCCATGCCCGTTCAAGGGGAATGGTGCCCAACCTGACCACCAACGGCTTCGGCATGACCCCCGAAATGGCCCGTGCCTGCCGGGTGTTCGGTCAGATCAACGTGAGCGTCGACGGCATCGGACCGGTTTACGCGGCCGTGCGCGGCTTCGACGGATTCGGCCAGGCCGACCACGGCATTCGCCTGCTGCAGGAAGCCGGCAACAATCCGGGCATCAACTGCGTGGTGGCGCGCACCAATGTCGAACACCTGCGTGACGTGGTCGATTACGCCGAAGAGCGAAAGCTTTCCGAGGTGGAATTTCTGCGCTTCAAACCCACCGGACGGGGCAGCCAGACCTACGACCTGCTGCATGTAGCCTCGGAACGGCTGCAGGGTTTCATGCGCGACCTCGAGAAGTGGATGCGGAAGTACCGTACCCCTCTCAAGATTGACTGCTCGTTCGTGCCCTTTCTCTGCGATCTGTCGCCCTCGCCCGAGCTGCTCGATCGCTTCGGCGTGCACGGTTGCGAGGCCGGCAACGTGCTCACGGCGGTGCAGCCCGAGGGCACCTGGTCGTCGTGCAGCTTCGTCGACGAGCCGGCCGGGCGCGCCGAAGACATGCCCACCGAGTGGAACACGAGCGCACAGGCAGCCGCATTCCGTTCCTACACCGAGAACGCGCCCGAGCCGTGCAATACGTGCCGGTATCTTTCGATCTGCCGGGGCGGCTGCCACGTGGTAAGCGCCCACGTTACGGGCAACCGCATGGCGCCCGATCCCGAATGTCCCCGTGTGAGGAGTTTCCATGGCGACCGTCGCTGAACGTCCGACTTCACCGCAGCAGCCGGCCCGGCGTAAGTGGATGACCGGTCTTCTTTCCCCCGAAAGGCTTTTCTTCGCCGCGCTGGTAGGCAGCCTCGTCAGTTTCGTCGTGCACCTGCAGGGCGTGCTGAACCCGGGGCCTCCCCAGTCGACGGTGCTGGCGACCAAAACGATTCCCTTCTTCAATCACATGCTGGTCAGCTTTTACGCGGCGGTGCTCGCGTGGGTCGGCGGGGCACGCTTCGACGACTTCGTGCGCAAGCATCCGCAGGTCATCGTCTGGGGCATCATTGTCTCGACCATCGCGACCGGCGTTCAACAGTGGTTCTTCCCCAATTATTGATACGGAAAGCAGATCGTGACGCGTACCCTGGTTCTTCTGCACGGCATGGCCGCCGCCCTGGCACTGGCCTCGGCCATTCACATGTACTTCATGTTGCCGAAGCGCCGCATTCCCCCACGCGGTGTCGCTCTGGGGTTTCTGCTGACCATGGTTCCCCTCTATGTTCTGGGTTGGTGGACGTATCCCGAATTCCGTACGGAAATTCGTTTCGACCTGCTTACCTCGGCGCCGTGGCTGGCCAACATCTTCGACGTGAAGGAGTTCCTGAGCTGGGGCGCCCTCATGGCCGGCCTGGCCGTCGGTGTTCTTTCGATGCAGCGTAAGCGTCTCGACGAGGTCTGGCGGCGGGTGTCGGTTTCGCTGATGGGCTTCATCATTTTTGTGCTCGCGTTCAATACGGTGGTTGGTATTCTACTGGCGAACCATAAGATGCTCTAGCGAAAACGGCATGGTTGAAGGTTTCGATCTTCGGTCGCACCATCGCCACCAGCCTTGCACCTTCCACTCGCCGTCGTTCCCGCCGGCGACCCTTCACCCATCAGGCCCCCGTCGTACGTGCCCGACCCGGCTCGGGCCGATAATGGTGGGCATGGAGTTGATTCTCTATCAGAACAAGCACTGTCCGTATGCCGAGCGGGCCAGGCGCGCGCTGGGCGAGAAGGGTCTGCTGCACCAGCGGGTCGAGGTCGGCTGGCACGAAATGGACGGACTCAAGCGCATGACGCGTAGCGACACCATTCCTACCTTGGTCGCCGAGGGCGAGGTGGTCGAGGGCGCCGCCCGTATCGGGCGCTACGTAAACCAGCTGAACAAGCGGCACGAGCTGTTTCCGAGCGAGTACGCACCCGGTATCGACGAATGGGAGCAGGAGGCCGACCGCCTGCTGAAGGCATCGGACGTGCTGGCCGTGCCCCTTCTCGCCGAGCATCTGAAGGAATTTCGCGAGCGCGAGGCCTTTCTCGCCCTCAAGGGCATGTCCGAAGCATGGGCCCGACTGACGCAGCACAAGGTCGAGCACTGGAACGAGATCAAGGCACTCTGGGGCAAGGTCGACGCCGCCCTCGAAGGGCACGACCATCTGGTCGGAGACCGCCTGACATGGGCCGATCTGGCGATGTACGGGGCGGTGTGGTGGGTCGCGCAGTGGCGCGGCTACGGAGTGCCCGCGCCGCTGAAGAACCTGAGCGGCTGGTACGGTCGTATTCGAACCTCGGGCCAGTATCGCGAGCAGGAGATTTTTCTGGGCGCGATGCGTTCGCGCCGCCTGCACGAAGACAACGTTTACGATGAATCGCGCTACAGCGATCCGGCTTCGGATTCACGACGCTCGGATACGTACTGACGTGGTCCGGCTCTGGTTGCCGGTTACGGGTTAAATCTCGGGCGATTTCGTCCGGCGGAATGGCGTCGTAGAATCGACTCCTTTCCGGATGCAATGCTGCAGGGCTCGCCTTCACGTTCTGCACGATACCGGTTGCACGTCGGCATGCCCGGCAAGCGGGCATGCTGCCTGCAGATATCATTTCCGCCACGCCGAAACCGGGGCTGCCGATCAGATGAAGCGATTCGCGCCGGTCTCCAGTTCGACATCTTCGGCAAACCGGTAGCGGGGGTCGAGCAGGTCGTTGATGCGGTCCATGAACAGATCGGTGACCTTGCGAAAGGTTTTGGCGTGTTTCTCGGCGCTCTGGGTGAAGGGAAGGAAATCGTCCCTGATGCGGAATTTCTTCAGGTCGCCGTCGACGGTCAGGGGCTTGCCGATACGGTAGATGATGGTTCCGCCCGACGATAGCGGCGAGTTGCCCCGGTAGCACTGGTCGGAACCGTTGCAGCCGACCGGTACGACCGGCGCCTTCAGGTACATGGCCATCTGTGCGGCCCCCGTGTGCCCTTTGGTCAGCCGAATCGAGCGCGTTCCCTGCGGAAAGATGAGCAGGTGCAGCCCTTTGTCCATGCCTTCGCGGCAGATTTCGACCACGCGCAGCATCATGGCCCGGAATCGGGTTTCGAGGTCCAGGGCATAATCGCCTTCGGGCCAATCTTTCGCAAGAAAGGCCCGCACGCCGTCGCCACCCTGCTTCTCGGCCTCGGCGCGATCGATGACGCCGTCGGTATGGCGCTTCAGCGCTGCGTATTCCTCATCGGTCGGTTTACGCCCGCTCTTCGCCTGGAAATCCTTGGTCAATACATAGCCCTTCGACGGCAGGGGAATGTTGTTGGCCGTATCCATGAACCAACCCATGGCGTTGTTCTCGTAGTACTTGCCTTTGACCCAGGTGGCCGTGAAGCCCAGCTTCCGCCGATAGAGCTTGTACTGAAAGGGCCAGTAGTTGTATCGGTCGGTGTGGTTCATGACGAAGATGCAGCCGGTTTTCCGCGGAATGTTTTCTTCGCCCTCGAGAATGATTCTGGTGCGCCCGAACGGATTGTTGTAGTTGGGCATCAGCATGAACGTCGCTATCACGCGTTGAAACCACGGCTTGGGGTCGAGGTGAATGCGCTCGAGTCGTTGCTGGTCAATCATCGTCTGGTCTCCACGGAAGGTCACGGAACAGGCACCCGGAACAGGGCGGCGCCAAGCCACAGTCTGCCAGATTACTGTCACGAAAATGTCATGTTCACCCCATCATACGGGCTCCATTCTCCGAGGGGAAGCCCAAAAAGAAAACGCCCGAGCGGCGGCACCGCTGGGCGTTTCAACCGGAGGAGAATCCGGAAAGCGTCAGGCGACCTGCATGGCCGTGAGTCCGGCGCCGGCCGCGGCAGGCGTGAGCGTCGTCGCAAAGGCCTCGAAACCTTCGCCGCGAATGGACTGCACAATGGCGTCGGCCCGATCGGGAGCGCAGACGGAAATGACCGCGCCGCCACCGCCGCCGCCCGTGAGCTTCGAACCGAACGCTCCGTGCTTGACGGCAATCGAGGCCAGCTCGTCGAGCTTCGGGGTCGACACGCCCAGGGTACGCAGCACGCCGTGATTATGAGTCATGAGCAGCCCGAGCGTTTCGAGATCATTCTCGCGCAGGGCCTGCACGGCGTGCTCGACGATGTTGTCGATGGCGTCGAAGAAAAAGTCGTAGGCGTTCGGATTGCGACGCCAGGCGGCGCGCACGGCCGAGACGGTTACCTTCGTATCGCCGGGCTGCCCGCTCAGCGCGACCACCACCGGAACCGATGCGCGGGTCTGCAGCGGCTCAATCAGCGAGGGTTCGCCTTTTCGAAAGAGAAGCATTCCCCCATAGGTGCTGATGGTGTTGTCGAGGCCCGACGGGTTGCCGTGAAAGATTTTTTCGGCCTCGAAAGCGTAGGCGCAGACCGTGCGATCGTCGAGCCCCAGCTCAAATGCGTCGCTGAGCGCGCGCAGAATCGAGACGCTGATGGCCGCGCTGCTGCCCAGCCCCGCGCCGCTGATGAGGTGCGGCGTAACTTCAATGGTCATGGGCCGACCGGTCAGTCCGGTGAGCTCGAGCAGGCGCGCGACCGCGGCGTCGAGCGTGCGGCTGATGTCGGGCAGTTCCGACAGACGGTGATTGAGATCCCAGGCCGGCACGAGCAGGCGCGTCGCGCCGTCGAGCGACTCGCTGATGCGCGTCTCCATGGGAATGGGCAGACTGGCGGCAATGGCGCGCCGGCCGTAAACGACCGAATGTTCGCCGAAGAGAATGACTTTCCCGTACGCGTAGGCCATCAGACCTTCTCCTTATTGTCCAGGGCGGCAAGAATCTCCTGCGCCTTCCAGATTTTGATGTCTCCGCTATCGATGAGCAGGCGGCTTACTTCTTCGACCCGCTCGGCGGGCACCCCGGCCGAAAAGGCGACGGCGCGTGCATGACGCGACATGTGGCCGGCTTGAATTCCTTCGGTGGCAAGGGCCTTGAGGGCCGCCAGGTTCTGCCCCAGTCCGGCGCAGGCCATGATCTGTCCAAGGTCGGCGGCGTTTTTCACGCCGAGCACCTTGTGCATGATGCGCACGACCGGGTGGCCCTGAATCTGCGCGCCCACGGTTCCAACCTGCACGGGCAGCTGAATTTCGCCCACGAGGCAGCCTTCTTCGGTTCGCCACGAGGTCAGCGAGGCATAGCGGCCGCTGCGGGCCGCGAAGGCGTGCGTTCCCGCTTCCTGGGCGCGCCAGTCGTTACCGGTGGCAATGCAGACGGCGTCGACGGCATTCATGATGCCCTTGTTATGCGTTGCCGCACGGTAGGGATCGAGCTCGGCGAGACGGGCCGCCTCGACCACGTTGGCAACGACCGTGTCGCCCTCGTATCCCTTGAACGCAAGATGTTCGGCCGGAATGCGCACGCGGGCCGCGGCCACGCGGCGGTCGGCCAGGTTCGAGAGAATGCGCAGCAGCACGCGGCCGCCCGTGATGTCTTCGACCAGCGGCGCCACGCCCTCGGCCATGGTGTTGAGCAGGTTGGCGCCCATGGCGTCGCGACAGTCGACCAGCAGGTGCACGACCATCTGCACCTTGTAGCGTTCGGAAAGACCGGGCCGATCGTCTTCGAGCAGGCGCACTTCGATATCGCGGGCGCCGCCGCCACGCTTTACCAGGTTCGGCTGCAGGGCGTTGGCGGCCGTCAGCAGCTCGCCGCTGCGTCGCAGCAGCTCGTCGCGGGCCTCGGCCGGGCGTTCGGCGCCCAGCACCTGCAGCTGGGCGATCATGACCGGCTCGCTCATCGAAGCTTCATAACCGCCGGCCTTCCGCACGATACGGGCCACGTGGCTGGCCGCCGCCACGATGCTGGGCTCTTCGACGGCCATGGGCACGACGCGCTCTTCGCCGTTGACGAGAAAGTTGATGCCGAGGCCGACGGGCAGCTCGAGCACGCCCACGACGTTTTCGATCATCTTATCGGCCTTCTCGATGCCGAGCGCGCCGCCCCGCGACAGAAGTACGCGGGCGTCGTCTTCGTCTATGCGACCGATATCGACGAGAAAGCGCACGCGCTCTTCGACCGACAGGCGGGGAAAGGGAGACCAATCCGTCATCGTTTCCAGTCCGTTTCTCTACAATTTCATTCCATCAGGCGGCCGGCAGGGCACGCGTGATGCCGGGGGCCTGGTACGCCAGCGCCACCGGGTTGATTCCTTCGGCCGTAAGCTCGGCCAGCAATGCTTCGGCCTCGTCGGCCCGGGCGAAGACGAGCACCACGTCGCCGCCGCCGGCGCCGCTCGGCTTGACCGCACCCCGCTTGCCGACCCGATCGGCCTGCCCATCGTGACCGCCGCCGTCGACGACCTGGCC
>JAWLBW010000205.1:0-8498 GCA_041687475.1 bacterium | reverse complement strand
CCGGACCGCACGGAACTCCGACCCAGGCGCCAGACTGACGTCGATCGGAAATCGTGTGACCGAGTCTGGTAAAGTGATAGGGCTTTCTCAGGAGTGCCCATGCTTTCGCGACTTCCCCTGCCTGTACTGACGCTGGCCGCCGTACTCGGCGCCTGCACCGCCGATGTCGACGAACCAACGCTGCCCGACTGTTCGCGTGCGCCCGTTCAATCGCCGGAAATGGCCCGCCTGCCCTACCTGCAATCGGTTACCGGAAACGACGCCCTCATTGCCTGGGGAATGAAGGACGGCGCGAAGCCGGCCTCGCTGCGTCTTGCCGGACCCGCCGGGCGCCTGCTCGGATCCGAAATTTCAGGCGGAAAGATTCGCGGCGCCGAAGCCGACGACATTCTGCTTCAGGTCGCCGCCGTAAGCGGACTCGAACCAGGCAGTGAGTATTGCTACGAAATTGTACGTGACGGCGAGCGGCTTGCCGGGCCCTGGTCGTTCCGTTCGGCGGCCGCGGTCGACGGCGAAGCCACCTTCTTCGTGCTCGGCGATTACGGCCATCTGGTCGGCAACCAGGCCGCCGTGCGCGACCGCATGGTCGAACGTGTAGACGACATCGACTTCTGGGTCACCACGGGCGACAATGCCTATCCGGTCGGCAGCTGGGACCAGTTTCAGACTTATGTTTTCGGCATGTACGGCGAGCTGCTGCCCCGACTGCCGTTCTACCCCACCACCGGCAACCACGATTACTACACCAACGAAGCCGAACCCTATCTCGGCAATTTCTTCCTGCCCGAACAGGCACTGCGTGCCGAAGACAACGAACGCTACTACAGCTTCGACTGGGGCGCGGCCCACTTCGTCATGCTCGACACCGAAGCGCCCCTGAAGGCCATTACCGACACCGCCGACGACGACATGGCCGACTGGCTCGAGGCCGACCTGAAGGCGAGCGACCGACCGTGGAAAATCGTGGTCTTCCACCGACCCCCGTACACGGCGCACCCCGACCGCGAGCCCAGCTATGAAGTGCGCGAAAAGATCGTACCCATTCTCGAGCGGAATGGGGTTCAGGTCGTGCTCAACGGCCACAACCACTTCTACGAACGCTTCCACCCCCTGAAAGGCGGCGAACGCAACGATGCCGAAGGCATCACCTACATCGTCACGGGCGGCGGCGGTGCGCTGCTCTATCCCATCGGGGAAGACTCACTGCTTGCCCACACCGCCGAGGTCTACCACTTCGTCGAGGGCAAGGTCAGTGAATGCCGGCTCTCGTTTACGGCGGTCGACTCGGAGGGGGCTGAGTTTGATGGGGTCGAGTTGGATCGGTGTCGGTGACCGTGCTGCACGGGGGTGATACGAACCGTGCTGCACGGCTGCACGGGGGTGATACGTGATACGTGAAAGGTGATACGTAACGGCTGCAGGGATGTACGGTTGTGACCTGTGACCGGTGGCCGGTAATCGGTAAACTGGTCCGCCGGCTTTCAGCCGGCTCCGGGAACCGTGCACCCGTGCAGAACGCCGCCCCCTCTACGATCTGAAGTCCATACAGACTCTCCGCGGGGAGTGGGCCCGTGACCTGAATCGCCGAACGGTCGAAGCGGCAAGTGAGGCCCCCTCTCAGGGGGTACATGAGTCACGTGCATCCGGCCGGGGGTGTAACCGCCGTCCGCCGTCCCCTTGCACTCGTCCACCACGTCCAGACAGCGTCTGTCCGTCCATCACGGTAAAGTGATTCCATGAGCGAAATCCTTCTCTACGTCATCATCGGCCTCCAGGGCGTTCTCCTCATCGTCGGCATCCTGCTCCTCCTGCGGGGACGGAATCAAGGGGAGCAACAGGCGCTCGCGCAGGCGACCGAACGAATCGAACGCGCCGTGCGCGACGAAATCGGCCGCAACCGCGACGAAAGCCGACAGACCGCCCGTGAGAGTCGTGAGGAATCGGCCCTGGCCCTGCGCAACTTCGGCGACAGCCTGGGCACCCGTGTGGCCGAGCTCAGCCGCCTGCAGGCCCAGCAGTTCGAAAGCGTTTCGCAGAACATTACCCGGCTCACCGAAAGCAACGAAAAGCGCCTCGAAGCCGTGCGCCTCACCATCGAGCAGAAGCTCGAAAAGCTGCAGACCGAAAACACGGCCAAACTGGATCAGATGCGGGCGCTGGTGGATGAAAAACTCCAGTCGACCCTCGAAAAGCGGCTCGGCGAATCGTTCAAGACCGTGCGCGAGCAGCTCGAAGCCGTGCACAAGGGCCTCGGCGAAATGCAGGCGCTCGCCAGCGGCGTGGGCGACCTCAAGCGCGTGCTCACCAATGTGAAGACAAGGGGAACCTGGGGCGAAGTACAGCTCGGCGCCCTGCTCGAACAGATCTTCACCATCGACCAATACGCCGCCAACGTGGCCACGCGCCCGGGCAGCAATGACCGGGTCGAATATGCCGTACGGCTGCCCGGCGCCGACGGCGACGGCCCGCTCTGGCTGCCCATCGACGCCAAGTTTCCGCTCGAAGACTACCAGCGCCTGCTCGACGCGCAGGAACAGGGCGACCTTCCGGCCGTCGAACGCTGTGCGCGGGATATGGAAAACCGGATTCGCCTGGAAGCGAAGCGCATTCGCGAGAAATACGTCGAACCGCCCCACACCGCCGACTTCGCCATTCTCTTCCTGCCCACCGAAGGTCTGTATGCCGAAGTGCTGCGCCGACCGGGGCTCTTCGAATCCTTGCAACGCGAGTGCAAGGTCGTTGTGGCCGGCCCCACGACGCTCACCGCCATTCTCCACAGCCTGCAGATGGGCTTCCGCACGCTCGCTATCGAAAAGCGATCAAGTGAAGTGTGGACGCTATTGGCCGGCGTGAAGACCGAATTCGGCAAGTTCGGCACGGCCCTCGACAAGGTGCGCAAGAAGCTGCAGGAAGCCTCGAACAGCGTCGACCAGGTCGGCGTACGCAGCCGCGCCATGCAACGCAAACTCCGCGACGTCGAAGAGTTACCGGTGGCCGATTCGGATAACCTGCTCGCCCTCGACGAGCCCGACACGGTTGACTTGGACGACGAAGAAGGCGAGACGGTCTGACCGGGTTGCTTGGCTGCAGGTCGATGGGGAGAGCGAGTGAGCGTGCGAAGGGGCGACCGTGCTGCACGGCCGGACGTCGATGGGGAGATTGGGAGAGCGTGTGAAGGGGAGACCGTGCTGCACGTGAACGACCGCCATCACGGCCTGTCATTCCGAACCCGTCCGCCAGCCGTGCGAACGCGGGCAGGGTGAGGAATCCCTTCAGCCGATGCCGCCCGCATGACGTGCTGCACGGCTGCAAGGGATGGGGCGAGCGGAAGGAAAACCGCCCACGGCAGTAAGGGGCCCCTCACCCCAGCAGCGTTGTCCGGCCGGAATGTCCGATGGGGTTCGGGGCGACCGTGCCGCACGTGAGCGACAGCCATCACGGCCTGTCATTCCGAACCCGTCCGCCGACCGTGCGAACGCGGGCAGGGTGAGGAATCCCTTCCATCGTTGTCGTACGAGGCTCGACTTACCAAGCGGGTCTGCAGGAGTTCGCGGAAAGCCAGGCAAACCGTCTTTGGGATCTGCGATCTGCGATCTGGGATCTCCCGTTCCTTCCGCGTTCCGAGTTCCGCGTTCCGCGTTACTCCTCGCCTTTCCTATCCGTGAACGGATGCGTGTGCGACACTTCTTCGGGGTGCGGAATCTCGGGCGGCGTCGCCGAGACGCCGTGACCGCTGAGGCCGCTTACGCCCACGGGGTGAACCTGCTCGTCGCGCAGGTGATCAAGGGCGTTCTTGAGTGAGGGAAGTACGGTGCGGTGTTTGTTCGGCATGACGGCCTCCACTGGCAAAGGTTGGCAGAACGTATCTGCTCTTACCCCTATGTCATAGCGCGTTCCGTGCCCAAACGCCTTCCACCACGGCCGGGTCGGTTACCGACCACAATGTGTGTCTTCAATCGATGCATTGGTGCGCGTAAGGAAGGCGCGCTGTATCGAATCGACACGCCGGAGGGGCGCTCTACCCGCCGTAAGGCAATTAGGTTGCCCCTTGGAGCGAATTGGCCGTAGTGGCGTACGATGCCGTCGTGCCATCCGCACGGCGTGTATGAGCCCACTGCCTTGAATCGAGTGCTAATACCGGTGGTTCAGGTTGACCGCCCGGCAACCCAACGAACGCAAGCCTGTGTTTTCGGTCATCACAAGGAAACCGGCATCGATGGGATATCTGCACTCATCGGGGTCGGCAGATGTGCAGTTTTCCTCGTAGGCGGTCACTTGGTATACGCTGCTCGCATTCGTTGCAATGCTTCCTGAGCGCTCGAAGGAAAGATGCTCGCCCAGCTCTCCTTCGATGGACGCCTGCAGCTCGGTTCCGAACCAATACCACTTGGCCTGGGTGGCCAGAATCTGTTCGGCGGTCGGTGGTGGTTCGTTCGAAGGAAAGACTTTCAAAGTGGCGCCGTCGGCGCCGACGGCTTCAACCTCCCACCCCCCCTGGGCCACCACCTCTGCCGCCTGGGTAACGGCTTCTGCGGCGACAACCCAGACGTGCGCGAACCTGATTCTTCCCTCGGCCGGGTAGAAAGTCACTGCGTGGCGGCTATGGAGAACATCGATACTCGTGGCTGAAGTCGCCGCACTATCCATGGGAGGCCCCTCATACTCACCCAGGCTCATTCTGCCTGGTGGACGCTCGCCGACGGTGGCCAGGCATGCGCTGTTCGGCGCGACACCGCAGCCTGCCAGCAAGGCAAGAACCATCATCGTGATAATCTTCTTCGGCATCGTATTTCTGCTATAAATAGCGAGTATTGACCGTGCGGCAGAGGACTGAATCCAGACCCGTGTTTTCATTTACCATACGAAATTCGGCATCGATCGGGTACTCGCATACGTTGAGCCCATTCGAGGTACAGAGTTCTTCGTAGCCGGTCAGCTCATATACGCTACCCTCTGTCGTCGCAATGCTTCCCGACCGCTCGAATGAAATACGTTCCCCGACTTTTCCTTGGTAGGACCCGCGCAGCCACGTGATAAACCAGAACCATTTGGCCTTCGTCGCAAGTAATTGTTCGGCACTCGGCGGTGGCGCGTGGATAGAAAACGACGCGAGCGTATTTCCGTCACTTCCGACGGCTTCAACACTCCACCCCCCTTGGGCTACCACCTCTGCCGCCTGGGTGACGGCATCTGCAGTGACAACCCAGGCGTGCTTGAACGTTATACTTCCTTCATAAGGATAGAACTCTACTGCGTGGCGGCTATGGACGATGTCGATATCCGTGCCGGAGGTTACGGCATAGCTCGCCGACATCCAGGGATATATAGAAGCCGGCCCTCCGGGCGGACGGTCTCCTGCAATGGCCACGCATGCGCTGATCGGCACAACGCCACAGCCTGCGAGGAAGAGGAGAAAGAGAATCAAGATTGCTTGTTTCGCCATTGGATTGCTCCAAGTACCGGCCAAGGTTCAATCTGCATGAATGTAACTTCCAGCCGACCGTAGCCACTCTTTTTCCGAGACAAGGCACGAGGCAGCAAAGAGCTCGCGAAAGTCATCTGCGCCTGCTGAGCGAATATTGCAATGCCGTCGCCATAATACCACTCCGCACTATGGAGCACCACGGGGAAGAGGCATTCATTCCTGCCGGTCATCCACCCGCCGATGCTTTCGTCTCCGCGCTCCCAGCTCCGCGCTCCGCGTTTGTATAGTTCTCCTTTCCGCGTTCCGCGCTCCGAGTTCCGCGTTTGTAAGTTCCCTTTCCGCGTTCCGAGTTCCGCGCTCCGCGTTTGTGTGGTTCCGCGTAAAGAAAGTCTCCGCCGAAAACCTCTGCGCCTCACCGCCTCCGTGTAATCCCATTCTCTTTTCCTTTTCCGCGTTCCGAGTTCCGAGTTCCGAGTTCCGCGTTCGGAGTTTGAAAACCCCTCTCCACGCGGCGACAATGAAAGGATACACCGGAGTCTACTACCATGGCCGATACCACCAACCCGCTCATCAGCGACCGCGACGTCGATTTCCTTCTCTACGAAGTCCTGGGTGTCGAGCGCCTGTGCGCGCTGCCGTACTTCGCCGACCACTCGCGCGAGACCTTCACGCTCTTTCTCGACAGCGTGCGCCGCTTCGCCCGCGACGTGCTGTTCCCCACCTACCGTCCTGTCGATGAAGAGCCCGCGAAGTTTGTCGATGGTCGTATCAAGGCCCATCCGGTGCTGCACAAGGTCGTGCCGCGCATGGTCGACCTGGGCGTGCTCTCGGCCACCCGCCCGGTCGATGTGGGCGGCCAGCAGATGCCCATGACCGTGAGCGCCCTGGCCAATGCCTACCTCATGGCGGCCAACCTGAGCGCCAGCGGTTACCTGTGGCTCACCACCGGCGCCGCCCACCTCATCGAAGCTTTTGGCGATGATTGGGTGAAGCAGGAATTCATGGCCCGCATGTATTCGGGCGAGTACACGGGCACCATGGCCCTGACCGAACCCGGCGCGGGCAGCAGCCTGGCCGACGTGCGCACCAAAGCCACGCCCACGGCCGACGGTCACTACCTTATCGAAGGCGCGAAGATTTTCATTTCAGGCGGCGACCACGACATGGCCGACAATGTCGTGCACATGACGCTGGCCCGCATCGAAGGCGCGCCTGCGGGCATCAAGGGCGTGTCGCTGTTCGCCGTTCCCCGCATGCGTCCCGAAGGCGATGCACTCGTCTTCAACGACGTAAACACGGCCGGTGCGGTGCATAAGATCGGCTGGCGCGGTCTACCGTCGCTCGTGCTGAACTACGGCGAGTCGGGTGATTGCCGGGGATGGCTCGTGGGCGAGCCGCACAAGGGCATCTCCTACATGTTCCAGATGATGAACGAGGCCCGCATCATGGTGGGCTTCAACGGCGCTTCGACCGCCGCGGTGGCCTATCAGGAATCGCTCAACTACGCCCGCACGCGTCCCCAGGGCAGGCCGCTGCGCGCCAAGGACCCGACGACCGCGCAGGTGCCCATCATCGAACATGCCGATGTGCGCCGCATGCTGCTGCGACAGAAGGCGATTGTGGAAGGGGCGTTCTCGTTGCTGGCGACGACCTCGATGTACGCCGATCTCGCCGCGCATGAAGAGGATGAGGCCGGGCGGAAACGGGCCTTCCTGCTGGTCGATCTGTTGACCCCCGTGGCCAAGAGCTTTCCGGCGGAATGGGGTTTCGAGTCGAACACCCTGGCTGTGCAGATTCACGGCGGTTACGGCTACACCAGCGAGTACCTGCCCGAAGCGTGGATGCGCGATCAGAAGCTCAACAGCATTCACGAAGGCACCACCGGCATTCAGAGCATGGACCTGCTCGGCCGCAAGGTCGTAGCAGCGCAGGGCGCCGCCATGCAGGCGCTCAAGGAAGAAGTGCAGGCCGCCTGCGACCGCGCCCGGTCTGCGGGAGTCGACGAAGCCTGGTCGAAGCAACTCGAGGCCGCCTTCGACGGAATCGCCTCGCTGACCATGACCCTTGCGGGCATCGGCATGCAGGGCGAACCCGAACGCATGATGCGCCATTCCGTTCACTACCTGCAGCTGTTCTCCATCTTCGTTGTCGGCTGGCAATGGCTGCTGCAGGCCGCCGTCTCCGCCGAGGCACGCGCCGCGGGGAAGGGCGACGACGCCTTCTACGCAGGCAAGCTGAAAGCGGCCCAGTACTGGTTCGCCACCGAGGTTCCCCGTATCGCGCAACTGGCGGCGCTGGTGCGTTCGGAAGACGATTCCTATGATTCCATGCAGGATGATTGGTTCTGATTACGTGATCGTTGTCACAGACCGTGTCGAATGCACGCCCTGTTGTTCCGGAACGGGACGGTGCGTGTTGGCGAGGACAGTGAGGTACGCAATCTTTTCCCTCTGAAGACCAGGCGTTGGCATTCTTTTCGTATAAGCACCGGGCAGAAAGGAGTTATGACTCTGCGAGGTGCAACCATGGAAGCGACGTGGGTGGTGGTGGCCGATTCGACAAAGGCCAGGGTGTACGAAGCGACGACTTCGGGCGCCTGGAAGGAAGTGGTCGAGTTCGCCAACTTTACGGGTGAAAGGGGCCGCATTCGTTCTCAGCCGTTCGCCGGGGGCGGTGCGTCTCATGCCCGACCGGGTGAAGCATCTGCATCTGCCTGGCGTCAGGGCTACACCGAGTTCGCACGTCACATCGCCCGCTTTCTGGAAAGGGAACGCGGGCTCGGTCGTTTTTCATCGCTGAGGCTGGTTGGAACCCCGCCGTTTCTCTCGCACCTGCAGTCAACGCTTTCGCCCGCGGTAAGCGCCTGCATCGAGGGCGTTGCCTCGCGAAATATTCTTCGCTTTGAAGGACTCGATCTGGCATCCCTCGTCGAAGGCGCACGGCACAAAGAAATGACCGCCCAATCGGTAGAGACACGTTAGGTCGGGTTTGGGCCGATCTCGAACTTAATTCGAGAAGATCTTGCGAATGTCGTCGACGGTCAGGTTGGCGGCCATTTCATCGCCGCTCAAAA
>JAWLBW010000204.1:0-8551 GCA_041687475.1 bacterium | reverse complement strand
GTCGACGAGCTTTCGGCAAGCGACGAAGTCGTGCTTACAATCGTCGAGAACGAAAAGGAACGCTCTGTCTGCCTGGCAAACCGGATTACTACCGTCGGCCGGGTCGACGCCGATGTACTTGTGGCCGACAGGCATCTCAGCCGCCGGCACTTTCAGATCGAAATATACCCCGACCACATGGCGCTCAAGGATCTGGGAAGCGGCAACGGAATGTACCTTCACGGGCGCCCGCTCAGCTACACCCGAATCGACGCCGGCGAGCGCTTCACGGCCGGACGTACGGCGTTCTTTCTCACACGACGAGACAACGGGTCGTCGACCGGAAGCTGAGACCCCGCCCTCCCGAGAAAATGCGCCGGTGCTCCGAATCCAGTATCCGGAACACCGGCACCCGGTATATACCGCTTAAAACAAGCCGGCTTCGTGCAGCAGGATCAGCACGAAGATCGCCAGCGGAATGCCCACCATCAGGTAAAGGCCCGTGAGGTTCGACTTTTCGTCGCCTTTTTGCGAGCCGATAGGTTCGTTATCTTCCATTTCGTAATTCCACAAATTCGATTGCACGGTTACAGCGCACCGAAATGCCGCTCGGACGTTGTTGGTGCGGTTCGGTCGCTGCAGAGATTGTCGTCGGATTACGAGAATGAGGGTGGCGCACGCGAGGCCGGTACACCTCGAACGCGGGCGAGCGGCTTGAGACGATGCGTGTGACGAAGGGAAGAAAGACGGGGCGTGGTCGACGCCTGACCGATTACGCCAGCCGACGTCAGGGGCGAGAACCTGCTTCCACTCGATTCTTCAGCCGAACGAAAGCCATCTCGAGTCGAAAGGCGATGAGTCGGCTCTAGAAAATCGCGGGGCTGCAGATCGACCTGCACGCAGCGGCACGAGTCCGACAGCGTATCGCGCGGCGCTACCCCGAAAAACGCGGAGGCCTGCAGGGGCACGAGCTGGTAGACCAGGGCAAAGCCCAGTACCAGCAAGGCAGACAGGTGCAAGCCGCTCTTCGTTTTCATCTGCCGTTCAGTGTATCAGTACCGGTGGCTCCATGCCCGGGCGGCGGCGCCTTATGGAAATGCATATTGGCGTCCGTCATGGGGTTCACCTCGGGGGCGACAGCAACTTCCGGCAACGAGGTTTGCGTACAGCTCTTCCACCAGCAACCTTGCCGCTTCCGGCAAAACAACAGCCCCTCTTCCACGTGGAAAAGGGGCTTCAAGTCAGGCTTCCGGTATCGAAGCGAAAGGCATTCTTTTCACGACGCAATCTTGCGCTTGAGCGCCTTGGCCACCGGTGTCGGAATCGAGTCGAGCGCGCCCAGAACATGCGGCAGGGCCTTGAGCTTCAAACCCTGATACTCGCTGGGTACGATGGCGTCGATGAGATGCGGCCCTTTTTCGCGGAAAGCTTCGGCCAACGCATCGTTGAATTCTTCGGCCGTCGTCGCCCGACGCGCCTTCATGCCCATGCCGGCCGCCAGTGCCACGAAGTCGATGGGCGGCTCGGTAAGATCGAGCTGGGCCTTGGCTTTCGGTCCGGCCTCTTCGGCGCCGGTGCGCTGCAGCTCGATGTTGAGGATGGCGTACGAGCGGTTGTTGAAGATGATCGTCGTTACGTCGAGCCGCTCGCGTACAATCGTCCACAAGGACTGAATGGTATACATCGCCGATCCGTCGCCGAGAAGCGCAAGCACCGGGCGGTCTTTTCCCGCTATGGCCGCGCCGACGGCAACCGGCAGGCCCTGACCGATCGCGCCGCCGGTCAGCGTCAAGACATCGTGCCGCGGCGCGCCCGCGGTGTTGACCGGCAGTTTCACGCCCGAGGTCTGCGCCTCATCGGAAATGATCGCGCGTTCGGGAAGCAGGGCGCCGATAGCCTGGCACACCTTACTTGCGTTCAGCTTGCCCGAGGGCAGCTTCGGCCGCTCGAATTTCTGCAGCTTGGGCTCGACGTCGGTTGCCCCGAGAGCCTCGACAAGACGGGTCAGACTCGCCACGGCGTCTTCATGGGGGTCGACGAGGTGGTGCGGCGTGCAACCATCGGGCACCAGGTAACTTTTCTTTCCGGGATAGGCAAAGAACGAAACCGGTTCCCTGGCGTCGACGAGAATGAGGTGGTCGTATCCGCTCAACTGCACCGAGGCCATTTCGGCAAGGTAGGCAATGCGCTCGACCGGCGGCAGGCCGACACCACGTTCGAGACGGGTGGGAAATACTTCACAGAAAAGCTTGGCGCCGGTTTTTTCAGCGATACGACCCGCCGCAAACAGCCCCTTTTCCCGAAGAACGCGCCCGCCCAGCAGGATGGCGGTTTTTTTGCTGCTTCGCAGCACGTCGGCAATCTCCTTGATTTTCGCGTCCGAGGCCGGCTCAGGGGGGGCCGGAGGATTCACCTTTACGGCTTCGGCGCCGTCGCTCCAGGAAACGTCGGCGGGCAGTATCAATGTGGCAATCTGGGCAGGGGGCCCCAAGGCAACCTTGACGGCCTCGGCGGCGTCGGCCGCCAGTTGCTCGGTCTTTGGTGTCGTGCGCACCCAGTTCGGCGACACGTTGCGGGCCACGGTTTCGATGTCGGACTGCAATTGGGCGTCGTACTTCGTGTGGTAGGTGGCGTGGTCGCCGACGATGTTGATCATCGGTACGCGCGCTTTGCGGGCATTGTGCAGGTTGGCGAGACCATTGCCCAGCCCGCAACCCAGGTGCAGCAGGGTCGCGGCCGGCTTGCCGGCGATACGGGCGTAACCGTCGGCCGCGCCGGTCGCAACACCCTCGAACAGGCAGAGCACGGCGCGCATGTCGGACTTGTCGAGCGCGGCCACGAAGTGCATTTCCGACGTGCCGGGGTTGGTGAAACAAGTATCGATGCCGGCGTTCGCCAACGTATCAACCAGTGCTTTCGCGCCGTTACTCATAAGCCGCCTCTCGGGAAATAAGCTACATGATCGCCCAAAGAGAGGGCGTCGTCAAAGAAGATGGTCGATCTTTACCTGAATGCCGACCGGGCATTTTCGAGAACAGCTATCGCTCGCTTACTCACGGACTAGACGACCGGTGGCGCATCGTTTCGCTCGGTTCCGATGAGACAGGGCGTCGCTAAGGCTGTGGCCAGCTCTACATTTCCGACGAGCTTTTCGACGCGAGTGGGCATCATGTCTCGTTCCACGATGGAACTAAGCGTCGTACCTTGGCATAATCGTGTGATGAATGCGCTCCTCTTTACTCCCGTCCGGAGTGTCTCCCGCCACTCCATTGTCGCCGTGAGCCTGGCCTTCGTGCTCTCTGCATGCTCATCCGGCCCAGCCACGGATTCATACAGCGATAGGTGTCTGCCCGGTGATCTTTCGGAATCGTTCGCCGAGTTGAAGGCCGAGACAGCGCAACCGGTACACTGGAAGCAGATTGCGTCGCTCGACGGCTGGAGTTCTCTGGGCAACGATGTCGGAGCGGTCTTTGACGCAGAAGTCGGCGACTGGCTGATGGCCAATGACCGCATCCGGGCCGTCGTTCGCCGCCCCGGACGCAAATGGGCGCTCAATAACTACGGCGGTACGATTGTCAGTGCCGACATCCAGCGTGAAGACGGCGTCTGGCATGATTACCTGGGAGAAGTCGGTACCTTGATCGGCCTGGCCTGGTCGATCGATGTCCAAGAGTTCCAGGTGCTGCGCGACGGGAAAGACGGCGTACTCGTCGTGGGCGCGTACGGGCCGCTTCACCTGGCCGATTGGATCAATCTCGAAGGTACGCTCTCAACGCTCACGGCCAGCCTCACCGGGGGCGACCCCCGCCTTGGGCTCAACGTGCCATGGCCCACCGACGGCGAGATTTCGCTGCAGGCCTCGCAGTACTTCGTCTTACGCAGCGGTGAATCGCGCATCAAAGTGCACACCGCGGTATGCAATCCTGAGTCGCGAACGCAGTATACAACCCTGACCGACCTGATCGAAGCGGGCGGAAACGTACACCGGTTCAATACCGCCAGACCGGCCGAAGGCGGCCGCGGATTGCTCGGCGACTTCAATCTCGGCTCCCTGGACAGTCGCCTGGAGACCCTCGGGTTTCGGGGCGAAACGGCGGGCTACGCCGTTACGCCGCTCGCTGAAGCCGCGAGCCTCTTATATTCGCACATCGGGTTGATCATGCACGGAACGGAAGACGCTCTCGGCTTTCTGACCGGCAGCATCTTCGGGTTTGACCATGGTACGCCTTCATCCGGAGTGTTCCCTCTGCTACCGGGCGGTAGCGTTCACGTGGCGCGAGACCTTCACGTTTATGCCGGTTTCGACGGGCTGCGTACGAGCCTCAACGCTGCTGCCGGCATAAAGGCAACAGCGAAGATTTCAGGAACCGTTCACGTCGGCGACCAACCGTTCGACGAGGGACGCGTGGCATTGCTCGACGACCAGGGCCGACTGGAAACGATACTGCAGGTCGACGCCGAGGGCCGCTATACAGGCCTCGTTCGCCCCGGTTCCTACCAGGTTCATGCAGATCCGGCCGGTGGCCTTGCCCCCGAGCCGCAGTCAATCACGCTTGAGGCAGGCGTCACGGCAGAGGTCGATTTCAATCTCGAGGCGCCGGCAGAGTTGCACTTCGAAATCCGGGGCCACGATCCTCGTCTCGGCGGCAAAAGGCTTCCCATGCCGTCAAAGATATCGCTCATCTGCAGCCTCGAGTGTCGGCAGAAGCCGTCGTCTCTCTTCAACGACATCTCCTTCGATTCCTGGCCACCCGAGCTTCAGACGCAGGCCGTCGTCGACCACGACGACCTCGTCAGCGTCATGGCCAAGAGGGACGCAAGCCGCCGAAATTCGCTGCGTGTGCCGGCCGGCGCCTATGAACTGGTCATTACGCGTGGTCCTGCCTTCTCGCGCTTCGTTACATCGGTTACCCTGCAGCCCGGCGAGATTCGCACCGTCGAGGCATCGATCGATCGTGTGGTCGACGAGCCCGGGTGGATAGGAGCCGACACCCATGTGCACACCGTGCGGAGTTTTGACTCGCCGGTTCCACAGAACGACCGCGTACTCACCTTTGCCGCCGAGGGGGTCGAGATACTCGTTACGACCGACCATGATCAAGTGTCCGATGTGCGGCCGGTAATTGATAAGCTCGACATGGGCATGTACGTCACCGGCGTGGCCGGTACCGAGCTGACCTTCTTCGATCTCGGACACTTCAACGCCTATCCGCTGCGCTCGGATCCCACGTTGCCCCGCGGGGGCGCCTACGATCCGTTCGAAGGCGTAGGAGGCCGAATGCGACCGCCGGCGACGATGTTTGCCGACCTGCGGGGCATGGGTTCAATCGATCGACCCGTGGTGCAGATCAATCATGCCCGTACCCCGGTGATGGGCTATTTCGAGGCTATTCGCCTCGACACCGCAACTCTCGAGCCCAAGGCCGATGCGGCAAGATTCCGCATGGATCCGGAGGCCGTTGACTTGAGCGGCGGTCTCTTCAGCACCGACTTCGATGCCTTCGAGGTATACAACGGCTACGCCGACCTTCCGGCGGGACTCAACGATCTGTTCGCCTTGCTCAATCTGGGCATGCACAAGGTAGGCGTAGCCGTGTCGGATACCCACAATTGGTACGCGTCATCGGCTGGTAATCCACGCAGCCTGGTACAGGTCGGCGAGCTCCATGACACCGCGGCCCGCGTGACCCCCGAACGCTTCGCCCGCGCCATGCAGGCAGGAAAGGTCATAGGCAGCAACGGGCCTCATGTTGAGCTGCGGGTACGCACCAGCGACGGCCGTGAAGCCGGGCTGGGCGATATCCTGACAGCCGCGGGCGCGATCACGGTTGAAGTACGCGCGGTCATGCCCGATTGGATTACCGTCGATACGCTCGAGGTTTTCGCCAACACCCCCAATGTGGCGGCCAGCGCTGGACGGGCTGTCCGAGCGTATCCGACACACCAATACGCAAAGCAGATAACAGAAGGCGACTTCGTGCATGCCGGAGGAGCCAAGTCGCTGAACTGGACCTTCGAGGTCTCGCCGTCCGTCGACACCTGGTTCGTAGCAGTCGCTCGCGACAACCCGGAGTCCGGCAACAACCACGATCTCT
The DNA here is from genome assembly GCA_041687475.1 of bacterium. GTDB lineage: Bacteria > J088 > JAWLBW01 > JAWLBW01 > JAWLBW01 > JAWLBW01. The sequence goes on along the minus strand of JAWLBW010000204.1, from coordinate 2,477 downwards.
TTCCCTTGCTCCTGTCACGAGAAGAGTTGCCCTTTGCGTTCACCAATGCGGTTTTCGTCGATCGCGACGGAAACGGAAGATTCGATGCGCCGGGTCCGCAGGGTGAGATAAGCACCGCACCGCCCGGACTTCTGGCGCCAAGCATCCCGTTGCCTACTGACGACCAACGAAAACGCGGCTTTGCGAACGATTTGCTCGAGACGCTCCTGCACGGCCATCGGCATTAGCATGTTGTTGAAAAATCACGAAAGCCCTGCACTTCTTGCCTCGCTGAGTACCCGGCAAGATTGTGTTGCACGTCGCATGACGGTGAATCGTCAACTTCTCCGACCCAATGGGAGCATAGAGTAGCTACGTAACAGCCCGACCGTACAGGCGTCACTTCCCGCAACACTTCTTGTACTTTTTCCCGCTTTCGCAGGGGCACGGCTCATTGCGGCCGACTTTCGGCGGGGCCACGTACGGCTCCCTGGCCCATGGATTTTTTCCTTCCCGATAACGTTGCCAGGCCCGCGTCCACTCTTCCTCACTGGAACCCGGGTCCATAACCCACTCGTCGTCGTCTTCGTCGTCGTCCCACAGGTCGTCGTCGGCAGACTCGTCGATGTCATGAGCAATGGTCCACTGAACAAATGCCGTGCGTGCATCGTATTCCCGCCAGGGCAGCAGCTCGCGTAGTTGCTCGATTGCCTCCGGCTCGGAAAGCTGGAGGTCGTTGCGCAGCTCTTCGTAGTCGGCGTCGAGCATCTGTAATTTGCCGGTGGGATACGCTTCTTCGACACGGCGCCAGGCATCGGTATCGCCAAGGCGTGTGAGAAAGGTGGCCGCATCTTCCCAGACGTACCGACCTACCGGTACCCTATCGAGCAACGGCCGAACCAGCTCACAAGCATGACGAGGGGTGACCAGTCCGTCAATAATAAGATATTCCAGCGCGCTCAGCCCTATGGCTGCCGCAAATTCAAAGGGTTCGTGTTCACCGGCGAAGCGAACGAGCTCTTCGATATGTTCCGGCCCCGACATGCCCGCCATTGCCAGGGGAATCACCTCGAGCAACAGATCGCCGAAGAGATCGTCGAGGTCTTCTTCGGGCAATCGCAGAATCTCGAACAGCGGCGGCAGGGCACGTGCTTCGCGCCAATCGCCCAGCGTGAGCACGATCCACAACAGCTCGTCCGAGTGACGGTAGTCGTCGGGATTCTTCGCTGCCGCCGAGAGAATGTCGAGCAAGGTCGGCGCCAGCTTTTCGCGGAAGCGGTCGAGCAGTTTCAATAGACGTAGCGCCCTGTAACGTGGAAACGCGGCAATGTGCCCGAAGGCTTTTTCCCATCCGGTGGGGGATACGACTTGCAGGAAGACCTCTTCAAACCGGGCATCGCCGTCGGGCAGACCTGACTGTTCGAGCGAAAGGGCAAGTTCTCCGAGCTGTTCCTCAATATCGTAGTACGCGGCCCCCAGATCCTTTCCGGGATCAAAATTCAGAAGAACATGCGTGAGCAGATCGGCCGCTTCCCCATGACGCCCCATCATCTGGAAAGCCCGGGCCGACTTGATATGAATCCACACATCATCGGGCCAGGTTTCGCGAATTCGTTGGATATGGGCTACAGCGTCCCCGGGATCGCCGGCCTGCGCAAGCAGGTACGCCTTTTCGCCTGCGTAGTACGCGACATTCGACCGATCGAGCTCCATCATACGATCGACGAGACGAAGGGCCTTCTCGCAATCGCCGGCCCCCTCGAGTGCACGAACAAAGGTATCGAGCACGTCCTGCGTCAGAGATATCTCTTCCTTCTCGGTAAACCACTCATCGAGTTCAGGCGACCACGCCTCGGCCACGCGCAGGGCTACGGGGCCCAGCTCAAGGGCCTGCTCGTGCGTCAAGGCGATTCCATCGCCTGCATTGACGAGGGCTTCGATATCGGGCTTCAAACGTTCATATGCTTCTTCGAAATTGCTCATGGTAGATCAGGGTAATCGGAAGCCGGGTTCGTTGTCGAGGGCTGTGCGGTGCCGGGGGAATGGCGGCGATTGACGGCCGGCTACGAGGCATGAATGGACGCAGTCGGGTCACGCGCCGGCAGAGAGCGCACCGGATGAAATGACGTAGACAAGCGCCTGCGTTCCCCAATCACCAGCTCATGGGGGGAAGGGAGAGTCAACTTGTCAGCGCCGGTCGATCAAGTATACAACCTCGTCAAGACCCGACGGAGGCCTTCCGTTCCAGGCCGGACTTGACACTGTAACAGGCAGACATATGATGTCTGTATGAGAACCACCTTGACGCTTGAACCAGACATCGAAAAAATGCTGCGGGAAGAGGTTCACCGCCAACGCCGACCATTCAAGGACGTGGTCAACGATGCACTCCGGCGCGGGCTGACGCCCGCAAGCACCGAGCCATGCACTCCATTTCGGGTGCATCCCCATCGGACGACGTTGCGACCCGCTATCGATTCGGGGTCGCTGAACCGCCT
>JAWLBW010000203.1:0-8595 GCA_041687475.1 bacterium | reverse complement strand
ATGCCTACGACCGCCTCATGCTGCCCTCACTGCAGGTCGAAGTGCGCGGCGTGCTGCGCCAGCGGGCCGAAGATACGGCCATCGAAGTGTTCAAGGCCCACCTGGGCAACCTGCTGCTCTCGGCGCCGGCCGGCAGCCTGCGCGTGCTGGGCGTCGACCCGGGTTTCCGCACCGGAGCCAAGCTCGCCGCCATCGACGAGACCGGTAAGTTTCTCGAAAAGGCGACGATTTTCCCGGTCGAGCCGGCCGAACGCATCGCCGAAGCCGTTGAAACCGTGCTGCACTTCGTCACGCAGCATCGCATTACCGCCGTGGCCATCGGTAACGGCACCGCCGGACGCGAGACCGAAGACTTCTTCCGCAAGCTGCTCAAGCACAAGGGACTCGAAGACCAGGTCAAGGTGGCCATGATCAATGAAGCGGGCGCGTCCGTCTACAGTGCCAGCGACGTGGCCCGCGAAGAGTTTCCCGATCTGGACCTGACCGTGCGGGGCGCCATTTCCATTGCCCGCCGTCTGCAGGATCCGCTGGCCGAGCTGGTCAAGGTCGATCCCAAGAGCATCGGCGTGGGTCAGTACCAGCACGATGTCGACCAGCGCAAGCTCTCGCGCAGCCTTGAAGACGTGGTCGAGACCTGCGTGAACAAGGTCGGCGTCGACGTGAACACGGCTTCGCCCAGCCTGCTGACCCACGTGGCCGGCCTCGGTCCCAGCCTTGCCAAGGCCCTGGTCGAGCACCGGAACAATGTGGGCCCCTTCGCCTCGCGCGATGCCCTGCGTGAAGTTCGCGGCCTCGGCCCCAAGGCGTTCGAACAGGCCGCCGGCTTCCTGCGTATTCGCAAGGGCGTGAACCCCCTCGACGCCACGGCGGTGCACCCCGAACGCTATCCGGTAGTCGAAGCCATGGCCAACCGACTCGGCGTGGCCCTGACCGAACTGGTCGCCAACCAGGACATGGTGTCGAAGCTGCAGCTCGAGCAGTTCGTGAGCGACGAGGTGGGACTGCCCACCCTGCTCGACATTCGCGATGAACTCGTGCGGCCCGGCCGCGACCCACGCGAAGAGTTCCGCTGGGCGGCCTATCGCGACGACGTGCGTACCTTGAACGATCTGGAACAGGGCATGCAGCTCGAGGGCTCGGTCACCAACGTGACCGCCTTCGGCGCCTTCGTCGACATAGGCGTGCATCAGGACGGCCTCGTGCACGTAAGTGAACTGGCCGATCGGTTCGTCAAGGACCCCCACGAGGTCGTGCATGTCGGCCAGATCGTCAAGGTCACGGTCATGTCGGTCGACCACGCCCGTCAGCGCATTCAGTTGAGCATGCGCAGCAAGCCGGGCGCCGCCGAGAAGTCGTCGCGCGGCCCCGGTGGGCCCCCGCCCGCCCGCAAACAGCGTGAAGAACGCGCGCCGGTCGGTCATCCGGGGCTCAGCAGCCTGGCTTCGTTGAAGGATAAGTTCAACAAGCGCTGAGCCGCCTCGAAAGCGCTATCTTACTCTTGTTTTTGCACCGGGATTCCTTTATACTCACTGGACTCCGGACACGTCCCCTATTGGGTTTCATGAGCAAATCAGTTTCCATGGTATCTCTGGGCTGCCCCAAGAACCTCGTCGACAGCGAGGTCATGCTCGGGCTTTTGACCAAGCAGGGATACGCCTACAATCCGAATCCCGAGGAAAGCGACATTATCGTCGTCAACACCTGCGGATTCATCGGCCCTTCGCAGGAAGAGTCCATCGACACCATTCTCGAAATGGGCGAGCTCAAGAAGCGCGGTCAGAAGAAGCTGGTCGTGACCGGCTGCCTCGTGCAGCGCTACCCCGGCGAGCTGGCCAAGGAAATGCCCGAGGTCGACCTGTTCGTGGGTACGGGCGAATTCCAGAAGCTGCCCGAGTTGCTGGGCGGCGCCGAACGCGAGGTCGTGGGTCGTCCCGAATACGTTTACGACAGCCTGACGCCGCGTCTGATTTCGACGCCCTCGGCCACGGCCTACGTCAAGATTTCGGAAGGCTGCGACCATAAATGCACATTCTGCATCATTCCCACCCTGCGTGGCCTGGCGCGCTCGCGACCGATCGAAGACATCGCCCGCGAAGTCGAATCGCTGGCCGCCCAGGGCATCAAGGAAATCGTGCTCGTAAGCCAGGATTCGACCGCCTACGGGCGTGATCTGGGCGACGGCACCACGCTGGCGAAGCTGCTCAAGCGGCTCGACGATGTAGAAGGCGTGAAGTGGATTCGCGCCATGTACCAGTATCCCAAGCTCTTCGACGAAGAGCTGATGGAAATTCTCGGTCACGGCCGCCGCGTGGTGCCCTACATCGACATGCCGTTGCAGCACATTTCCGACCCGGTATTGCGGGCCATGAAACGGGGAACCCGGGAAAAACAGACGCGCGAGCTCATCGAGCGCCTGCGCAAGCAGATACCCGACCTCGTGTTCCGCACCACCTTCATCGTCGGCTTTCCCGGCGAGACCGATGAAGATTTCAAGCGGCTCGACGCCTTCGTGGGCGAGGGCCATTTCGACCGCGTCGGCGTCTTTCGCTACTGTAAGGAAGACGGCACGCCCGCCGGCGCCATGCCCGACCAGGTTCCCGAGCGTACGAAAGGCACCCGCTATCGCAAGCTCATGAAGACGCAGCAGGAAACCGCAATCAGGCGCAACCAGGCACTGGTCGGCCGCACCCTCGACGTACTCGTCGAAGGCGTCAGCGAAGAAACCGACCTGCTGCTCAAGGGGCGTCACTACGGGCAGGCCCCCGACATCGACGGCGTCGTGCTCATTAACGAAGGCGAAGCCGAAGCCGGCCGTTTCTATCGGGTAGAGATAACGGAAGCCCATCCGTACGACATAGTCGGCGGTATTGTCTCCGAGAGTCTTGACTGATTACCAACAGTTTCCTAAACTGGGATAAGTTTAGCCCCTACACGGAGGTAGCAGTGAGCCTCAAAGCAAAATCCAAGAGCGGTACCAAGGCCGCAGCAACCGCAAAGCGGACCGAAAAGCCGACCGAAAAGGCCGAGGCCGCTGGCTCGCAGGAACAAGAGCTGCGCTCCATTCTCGAAGAACTGCGCCAGCGTACGCTTCGCGACATTGCCGAGAAGGTCAAGAGCGGCACGGCCGCGACCGGCCAGGAAATCGGCGATATCTACGATCTGGCGTCGGAAGAGCGCACCCGCGAGCTCGACCTGCTCATGGGCGACCGTGAAAGGCAGAAATTGCAGCAGATCGACAATGCGTTCGTTCGTCTCGAAGAAGGCACCTACGGCTTCTGCGAAGAATGCGGCGAGCCCATCAATCCCAAGCGACTGCGCGCCGTACCCTTCGCCCGCAGCTGCGTCGACTGCCAGCAGGACAAGGAAAACGAAGAGCGCATGATGCGCGATCGCGACCACAGCGACAAGGTCTATGCGGTCATGCACGGCGGCGAGGCGCCCCAGGCGGCCTTCGACGACGACGACTAAGTCGACAAAAGGCCGAATTGAAAAAAGTTCTTTGACAAAGGCCTCATCTTTGTTATACTAAAAATTCGGCTGTTGCTCACAAATTAGATTTTGACGCGGGGTGGAGCAGTCTGGTAGCTCGTCGGGCTCATAACCCGAAGGTCGTAGGTTCAAATCCTGCCCCCGCAACCAAATTAAGGCCCTTAACGTGAAAGCGTTAAGGGCCTTATTATTTTCAGCGCATTCTCCCTGTCCCCCCCTCGGCGTCGGCCACCGCCCCACCCGGCCTCAGTCGCGAACGATGGCCACCACGACCTCGAGCCGCACGGGCCTCTCCAGGCGCTCTTCGATGGCCTCTTTAAGAGTATCGATCGTAGCCGTATCGATGGGCCCGCGCGAAAGAAGCCTGAACGAAATGTGCACCGGCAGGCCCGAACGCAGGCGCAGGTCACGTACGCTCACGTCGCGAAGCTCTACGTCGGCCACCTTCCACCCGTCAAGCAGACGCATGATGCGATGCTCGTCGACCATGCGATTGAAGCCCAGGCCGAGGGGTATGCTGACAACCGCCACGAAAACGATGGAAATGATCAAACCCCGCTTGGCGCGGTGAAACGGACTGAAGCCGAGCCAGAGAAAGGTCATGGCCGCGGCCAGCACAATGCCGGCCAGGTTGGTCAGAAAGAGCAGGAAAGCGCCTCCGAAGACCGAGAAATCGAGCCAGCCCAGCCCGATACCGGTCACGGCAAGCGGGGGCACCAGAGCCACGGCAATGGCCACCCCGGCCAGACTGCGCGCCACCGAAGCCCGCGCATGGGCGTAGGCGCCCGCGATGCCCGCAATCACGGCCACCCCCAGATCGAGCAGGGTCGGATTCACCCGCGAGGATATTTCGGGATTCGACGTCTGCAGCGGCGTGACCCAGGTCAGAAACGTGGCAAACCCCACGGCAGTCAAGACGCCGAGAACCAGGGTACGTCCGCTCTCTTCCATGAGCGGAATGTCCTGCCGCAGGGCCCCCATGGCCAGGGAAATGATGGGCGCCATCAGCGGGGCGAGAATCATGGCGCCGATAATGACCGGCGAAGACCCGGCGAACAGGCCGAAGGTGGCGAGCAGCGTCGACAACACCATCAGCGTAAGATAAGGCCCCGACAACCTGGCGCTCTCGCGCAGCTGCATGAAGAGCTCCTTGAACTCTTCCGTCGCCGCCCGGCGCCGCCACGGCAGCGGACGCTGCACCAACTCGTCACGGGTTTCGCCCACGGGCAGATGCTGCACCCGGAAAGCCTCCTTCGATTCGACCGCACCGCCGATTTCGACCAGATGGCGGCCCGGAACAAGCGCAAAGGCATGCGGAACCAGCTGCAGCTCGATTTCACGCGCCGTCATCTTGTCGCCGTCAACGGCCAGCGGCATGGCTCGCGGGCTCTCAAGCAACAGTGACTCGCTGCGAACGCGCCCGGTAAAACGGGGAAGCTGCATGACCCCCTTTCGAGGCTTGCGCAGCGACTGCAGCAGGTACAGAAGAATGTCGCTGATGCTCTGGGGGGCGAAAATGAGCGCCTGCAGCATACCGTCGTTGGCGCCCGAGCCCTCGAAGGCATGCTTGAGCAGTCGCGAGCGCCCTGCCCCCTCGGCGGCCAGTAACCCCAGCACCGCCGTATCCAGCGTCTTTTCCGATTGGGTGGTAAGCCTGAGGGGACGCAGCCGCGCAAGCGGCAACAGACGCAGCATACGCAGTACGTGTACCAATCTCTCGATCCGCCCGGCATCTTCAGGTACGGTTACCATGGCCGAGGCATCGCCCACGATGACTTTGTCGAGCACGGCCCTTCCGCTGCAGAGCAGCAGATCGGTCGAAACCGTGCGCTCGGCCGTCACGATATCTTCAACCGCCTCAGACAGCGTCGCGGCAAGGCCGAAAATGCTCCTGCCCTGCACCAACCCCTTGTGCGGAAGAATTCCGATTCGCCACCGGCGACGTACCGCCTCGCCCAGAACGACGCCGAGCAAGCGGTCGCCCAGGTACGTAATCACGACCGTACCGGCCGGCAGGTCGGGCGGCGCCGAAGCGACGAACGGTTGCGCCTCGACCGCGAAATCGGCCAGCAGCGGCAGCAGCCGCTCGCGTACCTCATCTTCGGCGGCAGGGTCGTAGAGAACTACCAGGCTTGAATCTGCAAGAGAGAATGCATCGTCGCCCGCAGGCGCGTCGGATGGTTGCACGAATGCTCCAGACTTGATAACCGGGTTGCCGCCTCGCAGCGGAGAACAACCGAGAAACTATATCGTATGCTGCCTGCCGCCCGACGTCGAGGCATTCTGCATGCTCAACCCAGAACCCGAAGTACCAGGGTATACCCCAGCAGCGTAATGAGAACGACGGCCGTCAGGTTCAGCCACAGACCCGCGTGCGCCATATCGCCGGGCGCAACCCTGCCCGAGCCGAACACGATGGCGTTCGGGGGTGTGGCTACCGGCAGCATGAAGGCGCAACTGGTTGCGACTGCGGCAGGTACGACGAGTAGCAGCACCGGAAGCCCCAATACGGGCGCCACCGCCGCCAACACAGGCAGCAGCGCCGCCGCCGTGGCCGTATTGCTCGTCAATTCGGTCAGAAACACGATACCGGCCACCACGGCCACCACAATGACCACTGAAGGCAACCCGGCCAGCGCGCCGGCCTGCGCACCGAGAAACTCGGCCACGCCATGCGTGCGTATGGCCGCCGCCAGACTGAGCCCCCCGCCGAACAGAAGCAGAATGCCCCAGGGCAGCCGCACGGCCGTGTCCCAGTTCATGACGAACCGACGCTTGCGAACCGAAACCGGAAAGGCAAACAGCACCAATGCCGCCAGAATGGCGATACTCGTATCGGTCAACCCCGCAAGAGGCCCCCATCGATTCAGCAGGGGACGCGTGATCCACCCGAGCGCCGTCAGCAGAAACACCACGAAGGTGACCTTCTCGCCCAGACTCGGCGGGCCCAGACGGCGATAGGCCTCACGGGCAAAACGCTTTTCGAGCGGAACCTCGAGTCCGTTGACCGGATACAGCACATGGGTCAACAGCCACCACGCCAAGGGAAGAAACACCACTACGAGGGGAAGGCCGACCGCCATCCACCGGGCGAACCCGATTTCGATTCCCAGACTGCTCTTCGCAAACGACGCCAGGAAAAGGTTCGGCGGCGTACCGATGAGGGTGCCGAGACCGCCGATCGAGGCAGCGTAGGCGATGCCGAGCAGAAGACCACGCCCCAGGTTCAGACGCTGGCGCTCGCCGAAGGAACCGCTGTCGTCGCGCAGCAGAGCGAGAATACTTGTGGCAATCGGCAGCATGATGATGACGGTGGCCGTGTTGGAAACCCACATGCTCAACACGGCCGTGAGTGCCATGAAAGCGGCCACGATACGCTCGGCGCGCGTTCCGACCAACTGCAGCGTAAGAAAAGCGATGCGATTGTGCAGGCCCCACCGCTCCATCGACAGCGCCAGAACGAAACCGCCGAGGAACAGAAAAATGAGCTCATTGCCGTACGGCGCGGCGGCCGCGTCGATGGATGACACCCCCGCAAGGGGAAACATGGCAAGGGGAAGCAATGCGGTGGCATACAAAGGCAGAGCCTCGGTCATCCACCAGATGGCCATCAGCACCCCGACGGCTGCGGTGGCACGACCCGAAGCCGTGAAGGCCACAACCGTGCCTTCGGCATCGACAAAGGTCTCGGGCAGCAACAGAAAGACCAACCATGCCGCCGGAAGCCCGGCGCCCAGGCCGATCCACGATACGAGGTCGCGGGAAAAACGCATGCGGGGCTGCTTGCCGGGTACGTGGGCCGTGCCCTGCCTCAGAGCAGCAGCGCGCCCATGGCCGCGCATGCAAGGGGAATGGAGAGATTGTCGTCGATGCGGCTGCTCAGCAGCTCGGTCACCGCGCCCACGGCCGAAATGGCGGCGGCGATACCGGCAAGACGCAACATGCCGAGCCCGGGCTCGACATAGGCCAGCCACGCCCCGACGACCACAAGTCCGGAAACGAAAAACGCCAGCGTACCGGCATAACTCTTGTCGCGGAAAAGCTTCCGGCGGCCCCAGCGTTTACCCGCCAGCGAGGCCATCGGATCGGAAAATCCGAGCACGAGAATGGCCGCTTCGACAGCCGATTTCGGAAAAAACCAGGTAATGATGATCAGCGCAACCAGGTAAAGGGTGGCCGAGTTCGTACGATACCGCTCCGAGGGACGCGAAATGGCCCCGAAGACCTTGTCGACCAGAAAATCGTTCCACCGCTCCGAAAAGCGCCGGGTAATTTCCAGAACGGCAAACACGGCAAAGATGGTTCCCAATACCAGCAACGCCGATTCGCGGGTCAATACGAAATGGTACAGAGAAACGGCAATCACGCCGTTCATGATGTGAAACAGGTTGCGGGCGTAGTTGACCGGCTTCAATTGCCGCGACCGCGCCAACGCGGCCGCCCGGGCGCCCTGCCGCTCCTTCAGTTCGAGCAGAAACTCTTCATAACTACGCGAGAGACGGTCGCGCCGTTCCTTCAAGGCCTGCACATTGGAGCTTTCCGAAAGGGCCTCGACGTAAGCCCGCAGGCGCTCGGCCAGGGTGGGCATCGATTCGAACGACCCGGCCTGCATGCCTTCTCGCGACGAGAATTCAGCCATCTGCGTCGCAAGCTTCTCGCCCGCCTGGCGCATGCGCTCTACCCAGCTGCTTTCCTTCAATCTGGGCTGCTGTACGCGGTCGATAAAGTCGCGAACGTCTTCAACCAGGGCATCGAGCATTTCGGCGGTGGAATCAGGCATAACCGAAGAAGCAAACATGAGGTCTCCGCAAGGCTACCATGACGGGCAATTGCCAAAATGTACCACGAAATGGGAATTGCTGCACGGATGGCCGACTGAACGAGTGCACGTCGACGGGGGGAGAACCGTGAGCCCGCGGCCGCACGGTCAGGTGATGCCAGGGGGTGACGGTTTGTACGGTTGCACGCCGATGGGGCGATGGGGCGACGGTTTGCACGGCTGCACGTCGATGGGGCGATGGGGCGACGGTTTGCACGGCTGCACGTCGATGGGGCGATGGGGCGACGGTTTGCACGGCTGCACGTCGATGGGGCGATGGGGCGACG
>JAWLBW010000202.1:0-8616 GCA_041687475.1 bacterium | reverse complement strand
AGCGCGCGCCCATGGGCGTGAGCGTGCGGTCGAGCACCGACAACAGCGACCCCGCCTTCTTGCCGTCGTGCTGGTTACGCACGATTTCAAGGTTGCGTTTCGTATTCGGGTCAATGAGCAGGGCGTCGCTGAGCGTGTAGTGCTCGATGCGCCGCAGGTGCGGCATGCGCACTCCGCGCTGGGTTTCCTCCAGATAGGCCAGCACGGCGCCGGCGGCGTCGCGGGCGGCCGTAAGGTTCAGCGGTAACGCAACCTCGGCCTGCTCGCCGCCGTGACGCTTCAGGTTGTTGTCGAGGGTGCCCGAGAGCGGGGCCACGAGGCGCACGGCAATCTTCGGCAACCAGGCTTCGAGAAATTGCTTCAGGGCGGCGTCGGGCTTACCGTTGGGCGCCGGCAGCACGAGCTCGACCGGGTCGGTTCGCAGCAGCTCTTCGCGCAGGGCGTCTTCATTGTCGAGTTCGGTGGCCCGGAAGTTACCGGTCGAAAACTCGACGACCGCAACCCCGAACCGACCCTCGTGCTCCGACAGGCCGACCAGGTGCGCCTGGTCGCGCATGACCAGCAGTTCTTCGTCGATGGCAACGCCCGGCGTGATGACCTTGGTGACTTCGCGCTTGACCAGCCCCTTGGCCGCCTTGGGATCTTCGACCTGATCGCAGACCGCGACTTTATAGCCCTTCTGTACCAGGCGCGCAATGTACTGGGTGGCCGAAAAATGCGGGAACCCGCACAGCGGCAACGGTTGTTCGTCGTTCTTGTTGCGCGAGGTCAGCGTGATTTCGAGTTCGCGGCTGGCAATGACGGCGTCTTCGCCGAACATTTCGAAGAAGTCGCCCACCCGGTAGAAGAGAATGGCGTCGGGAAACTGACGCTTCACTTCATTGAAATGCTTCATCATCGGGCTGTCGGCGCCGGCCATGCGTCTGCTCGAAAGATAGGTGGTTTGCGGAGTTCGGCCGCAGGACAGCGACCGGTCGGGTTGTCGATGATCATATCAGAACAAGGCCCGACATGCAGGCGCCCGACGCCACGCGTGGAAAAATGCGCAGCATGCCCTGCGTAAGGAACGCATTCCTTGGTGCAGGTCCTTCCGACGGCAAGAAACAGCCGGATGACCCTTCCTCTGGTGAAAAGGAAGGCTATGGCGCCATTCCGGCCGGCGAGACGGCATCACTTACGGGGCATCATCGTCCGACCACGAACTCATGCCGCGAGAGAATCTGCCGGAAGGTCGAGCCCGCCACCGCTTCGCCGAAGGCGGCCGCGTCGGCCCCTTTTTTGCGCAGAGCGGCATAGGCGGGCCGCGCCAGGGGGTACGAACCCGACCGTATGCCGTCGGCCGTCTTCGGCATGTCGGTCACCCGTAACTCGCTTACCTTCGACGGAATCGCGCGCAGGTATGAATGGGCCACGAGGCCGATTGTGCGCGCTTCGGCCGCCGCCTGCACGATTTCGCCGGCAGAGTCGAGCCGCCGGTCGACCTTGAGCCTGCCGCCCACCATCTCGTTCACCACGTCGATGGCGTGGGGGTCGAAAGCAGGACCGACGACCTGCCAGCCCTTCAGTTTTCCGGTAAGTACTTCGCGCAGGGTTCCGCTGGTGATTTCCGAGGCCGTGCCCCCACCGACCACGATGGAAATGGTGTCGAAGCCCAGCAGCACCCATTCATAGGTCAGCGCCGCCTCGCCCCGAGGCTGGCCCCAGACGAGCGCCGCATCGCAAGTGCGCTCTTCGAGGCAGGCGAGGTTGCCTTTCTCGTATTCGATAAGAAGGTCTTCACGAACCAGCCCGCTGCGCAGTACCGCGTTGACCACCGGCGCCATCTGCGCCATACCCGACACCAGAACCACCCCCACAAGCCACGCGTACATCACTCTCACCCCTGTGTGTGACGTTGATCACAGGCCTTACGTTTTCCATGGTAGGTCAGGACGGTCGGGCTGTCAGGTGGGCAGTAGTCAAACGTTGGTTGACTCAGGCAGGTGGGGGAAGCCGCATTCCCCTTCAGCGGTCCGGCTTCCCTCTCGTAGCCGGGCGGTGCGCCCCGTGGTACGCTTCTCCCCATGAGCTCTCCAGGTTACCATGTGGGCATCAGGCGCGTTTACGATGCGTCGGCCGACGGCGACGGCGTGCGCATTCTGGTCGATCGCCTGTGGCCGCGCGGGCTGACGAAGGAAAAGGCGGCGGTAGACCTGTGGCTGCCCGAAGTCGCCCCTTCGAACGCCCTGCGAAAACGTTTCGGCCACAAAACCGAAAGATGGAACGAGTTTCGCCAGGCCTACCGTGAAGAACTCACCCGTAACGCCGCGGCCGTCGACGAACTGCGTTCGATGGCCGAATACGGCCCCATCACCCTGCTCTACGCCGCGAAGGATACCGCGCAAAACAACGCCGTCGTGCTGCGGGAGTTTCTGACCGAACGCAGGAAGACGCCGTCTGATCGATGAGGGAGAAGGAGAAGGCCCGGTCGATTTGCTCGATACGGCCCGAAGGCTGTTGCCATGCCGATTGAGTCAGGGCGAGAGCCGTACGATCTTCCACTCGGCGCCCGCGCGCACGTACACGATGCGGTCGTGCAGACGGCCCGGACGGCGTTCCATGAATTCGACCCGCTCGGGGCGCACGAGATAGCCGCCCCAATGGGGGGGACGAGGCACGTCCTTGCCCTCGAACTCCTGCTCCATCACGGCGAACCGGCGCTCGAGCTCCTTGCGGTCGACCACCTGCTCGCTCTGTTCCGAGGCCCAGGCGCCCAGCCGGCTCTCACGGGGTCGGGTCGAAAAATACGCGTCCGATTCGGCCTCGGGCACGTGCTCGCTCGTACCTTCGATGCGTATCTGGCGGTCGGGCACGTGCCACCAGAACGTCAGCGCCACGTGCGGGTAGGCCTCGAGCTCACGCCCCTTGCGGCTGCGTCGATTGGTGTAGAAAACAAAACCGCGCTCGTCGACCGTCTTGAGCAGCACCACGCGCGCCGAGGGCCTGCCCGCTTCGGAAACCGTCGACAACGTCATGGCGTCGGCTTCGGGCTGGTTGGCGTTGCGGGCTTCGTCGAACCAGAGGCGAAACTGGCTGACGGGGTCGGGCTGTACGGTCGATTCATCGAGCATGGGAACCCTCACGATAGGCGCAAAGCTTTACTGTAACGGGAATCGGGGCGCCCTTCCACCCGCAGGGCTCACTCGCCCTGTAGCACCTCGCCCACGCCGGTGTCGAGCGCCGTGCGAAAGAAGTGCTCAATCTGCCCGCGGGCGCCGGCGTGGTTGGCCAGGTAGCCGTGCCGCTTGAGAAAAACGACTTCGTCGGCGGGCGGGTTGTACTGATAAGCAATACCCGTACGCGCGGTTCCGTCGACTTCAATATTGCCGGCCGCCGTCGGCGTATCAAGCACCGGCAGGTCGTAGAGATTCTGGTGCACCGGCCCGAGCCACTCGAGTCCGGCCGCCCAGGCCCACGTTTCATTCGAGCTGTTGGGCACGAGCGGGTCGCCGATGACCTGGGTAAAGAGCAGGTTGCGCGGGGCGTGGCCGGGCAGCGGCTCACGTATGGCGTGGCGCAGGTAATTCACCCCGTCGGCGCGGTCGAAAATCGTCTGCACGAGGGCGAAGAACATGCGCCGTTCGAGCGGCGTGTGCGCGAAGGTCACATTGGGCGCCGTAAGCATGAAAAGCCCTTCTTCAAAGGCCTTTGACAACCCGGCGCCGCCCACCACCACGATGCCGTTTTCAAGCTGCGGCGAAAGGGGAATCGCCGATCCGCCCACGATACCGCCCAGCGAACCGCCAATATATCCGAAACGCTCGGTATACAGCAGCGGCCCCTCGCTCAGCGCGACCTGAAGCTGTTCATCGAGGGCCGGCAGCAGGCGTGCCAGCACCATGTTGTCGACGACCGTCTGCCGATAATTGTCGCGGGTGCGCAGCACGTGCAGAAAATCGTTGAAGATGAAGGCGATGAAGGCTTCTTCTTCAATGCTTGCGCGATGACCGTGCTCGACGGCGTCGATGGCAATGACTGCCGTGTCTTCGACGTCGGGAATGCTGCGCCGATCGCCCGTGAGCCCGTGCGCCCAGATGGCCAGCGGAAACGGCCTGGGTGCCGTGTCGTAATTCACCGGCAGCTTGAGGTAGAAACGCAGGGTGTTCTCGCTCACGGGGGTGGGGGAAGCTCCCGCTTCCACCCGGGGAATGATGCCTCGGACCCGGTAGTCGGGCGAGCGGAACGAGCCCTCGATAACCCGTGCGCTTGGGCGGCTCACGTCGAAAATATCGGGCGCCGGTGCGTCGTTGACCGCATTGCTGACGGCAATCAGTTCGCCGGTGGTATCCTGCACCACGAAGGCAAACGCCCCGGCGATATCGCCTCGACCGAAGTCGGCGACTTCCAGGGCGCGTGACAGCTCGTCGTCTTTCATGGGGAAGCGCTGCGCGCCGAGAATGGGGGCGCCGACCAGATCGTTCAACCCTCGCCCGATCAATACCGCATGGCGATGGGTGGGCCGCAGCACCGACAGTGGGTGGAGAAGAACCCAGCTTCCGCTTCCTCCGAGATACGAGGCCCGCACCGGCACGGTTACGCCGTCGTTCAGGTCGACCAGTCTGAAGTCCGATGCCTGAACGCTGTCGGCGTCGAGCGCCCCCGAAAAGGGAATGAAAATCGGTGCAAAACCCGAGAAACCGTCCAGCGCTTCCATCGCGCCCCGCACGTTGTCGAGCGCGTCGCCGTCGAACAGGCCAATCGCTCGCTCGGGCAACGAACCGCTTCGCAAAGCCGACAAATCGACCTGGTAGCCCGTGGGCGAAGACGAATCTTCTCGAACATAGGCGTCTGAGGGAAAAGGCCCTTCGGGCGTCGAAAGCGGATCGAGCCAGGGCACGACGGTACCCCCCTCGTCTACCTGCGCGCTACAGGCAAGAAGAATGACCGAGAGTGACAGGCCGAAAAGAAGACGCACGTTTAACATGGGCGTCATTATACCGGAGAGCTTCGGCAAAGCCGAATTCTTGCCCGCCTTTTGTTCTGCCGCAGGCGCGACGCGTCGACCGGTCAGTACGCCAGCGTAACCTGCAGCATTCCACCTACCACCGAGCCCCCGTATGAGTAGGAAGGATAGCCGAATTCGACAATCTGCTCGCCTTCTGCCGGGGCCCGGTCGTCGTAGTACACATCGTTATTCCGCTTATCGACCGTTTTCTCGACCAGCTGCACGTACAGCGCGGTCGCGGCGAAGGTGAAGGGACCATGAATATACGCTGCCCCGAGCGACAAACCGTGCTGGGCGTTGTCGAGCACATTGCTGTCGACCTCGTCGCGCTCGACCACGTCGGCGCCATCGACATCCTTGAGGGTGCGCACGCGGGTGAGTCGGAAGCCGCTTGCACTCTCGATGCTGGGGCGGTAGTAGTAGCCGGTCGTAGCTTCGAGTTGGTCGGTGAACCGCCAGCCGAACCCGACCCGGGGTATGACGATGTCGCGGGCGCCTGAGAACTCGTATCGCACGTCGACGCCGTCGGGTATGCGGGCAAGCAGCGCCTCTTCTTCGGGAATGCAGGGACCGTTGCCGATGAGTCCCAGACAGGCTCCCAGCAGGCCCGAGTCAAGGATGCCCGCAGCCGCCAGGCCGGCATGGGCGAAATCGCGCAGGTTGTCGACACCGTAACCGGCCAGCGGCGGCCGATAGCGCGACCACTGCTCCCACGTCAGGTCGGCCTGCACGCGCAAGCGATCAAGGGGCTGCCATTGCATGCCCGCGGCCGCCCGGCGCGGCTGAAAGTGCGTGTTCAACGAAACGGTCAGCGGCAGTTCGACCGGTTGCGGCAGCCCCGCCCCCAGCACCACCCTGCCCTCGCCGTCGACCCGCCCCTCAGACTCTTCGCGAAAGCTCAGCCCGAAGGCCAATCGTGAAGACGGCGCCCACCGCACGCCGGCCACCGGTCGCACGCGAGGCGCAACGTGAGCCTGCAGCTGCGGCTGAATGTCGGCTTCGGGCAGGAGAAGATCGTCGGTCAGCAGTATGTCGGTAAAGGCGAACCGCAGAGGCACATACATGGTGGCGTCGACCTCGGCCTGAATGAGATCGACCACCACGCCGCCCCCGATGCTCCAGCCACCGTCGAAGTCGTGCGCCACGGCCGCCGAGATGACCGCCGCCTGGTTCCGATCGTGAAACTCGACGAAATACGGGGTCGACTCGCCGCCCAGGTTGACCGTGGCCAGCTTGCCCTGGGGCAGAAAGACACCGAACCCCAGCGAAGTCGATGCCTCTTCGCGCTCTTCGGCAAAGGGCACGACGATGCCGAAGTGCACACCGCGTATGAGCGGCGCGGCCTCTGCGCTTTCTTCCTGCGCGTCGTTGACCTTCGTACGAAAGCGAATCAGATGATACGCGGTATCGTTCTCACCCCGTGGCCCCTGCTCGAGGTATGCCGCCAGGTCAGAGGGTGTCTCGCGGTCGATGTACAGCAGCGGCTTCGCCCAGGTATACGAGACGGTGGTTTGCTGCTTGCCCGAGTTCAACCCCGCCGGGTTGTAGGCCAACGAAGCCGGCCCTGCCTTTTCGGCCGCCCGCGCACCGCCCAGCGCCGCCGATTGGGCGCCGAAACCGGGAAAAGTGAAAGGGTCGGCGATTGCGTGCCCCGGAAAAAGGACGAGCCCCAGCAATAGAAGCACATAACGCATCGGAAACTACCTGAAGGTAATGATTTCAAGACGGCCGCGGCGCGCTTTTTCACCTTCGCGCCAGTCGACGTCGACTACGGTGAATAGCGGGTCGCCCACGATGGCGGCGAGTACACGGCCCAGAAAGCCCATCTCGCGCAACGGTGCGTAATCGACGGCTGCGTCGAGCGGCGCCAGACGCAGGCCCCACTCACCATCCTTGAAAACAAGCGGTTCCCTGCCCGCCGCCTCGGCATCTTCGACCGCCAGGGTTTCAAGCAGCGTCGCCTTTCCCCTGTCGGAATGAAGCCGGCCGCGCGCCTTGCCGGTCGGTTGTTCACTCAGCACAAGTCCGCCGAGAACCGGCCCCCCGTCAATCGTACGAAATCTGTACCAGCGGCGGGCAATACGATCGGGCGTGGTCGTCGACAGACTGTGCTCGACGAATACCCGCGCAGGCCGGGTCACGGCCCCCTTCCCGTCCGCCTTCAACTCGACGGTCGCCGTGGCGCCTTGCGCATACATTTCGACCAGCAGATTGCCTTCGTCGGGCCCGCCCTTCATCAGCGGCAGACGCACGAGCGGCTCGTGCACGGTCAGGCGCAAGGAACCATCGTCGGTTCCGGCCGTCAACCGCAGGGGATACCCGGCGTCGAGCCTGCAATCGCCCAGGGTCAGGCCGCGTCGGTCCTGCGACCAATCAGACGACGAATGAACCTCTTGCGAACGCCAGGTAATATCGGGTGAAACCACGAACACACGACAGACCGCGCGCCCCGAACCGGGACCGGCGTTGGTAAAGGCAAGCTGCACCTGCGCCGACCCCTCGGGCATGTCGATGCTGAAGGCGAAGGTTTCACTGTAGCCGTCGTCATCGGCCAGAGCGGGACGAAACGAGACAGATTCGCCGGCGCGGGCGACACCCGACGTGAAGCCGACCGCGAGAACTGCAGCGACCGCCAGCCACCTTGCGTGAGGAAAACGAAAAGACATCAGTGCTCCTTTCGGGGAAAAAGGGTACCTGCTCACCCGACGACCTTCTCGTCAGCCGGTGAGTTTCGCCCCGAGCGACCCCGTAGGTCGTCGAACGTGTCGTACAGAACCGGAATCACGACGAGGGTCAGAAACGTTGCCGCCGTCATGCCGCCGATTACCGCCGTGGCCAGCGGTGCGAAACGCTCGGCGCCCAGCGCCCACTCGGCCGCCAGCGGTATCATGCCGATGATGGTCGACAACGACGTCATCATGATGGGGCGGAAACGTGCCCGCACGGAAGCCACCAGCGCCTCGCGCCGCTCGATGCCGTCGGCGCGCTTCTGGTTGATGAAGTCGAGCAGAATAATGGCGTTGTTCACGACGGTGCCCACAAGCAGAATGAGCCCGACCATGACCGGCATCGACAGGTATCGACCGGCAATCCACAGCGCGGCCGATACGCCTACCAGGCTGAGCGGCACCGTCATGAGAATGGTAAGCGGGTGCAGGAATGATTTCAACTGCGCCACCAACAATAGATACACGGCCATCACGGCGAAGAACAAGGCGGTGCCCAGCGAACGACCGGCTTCGCCCATGTCCTGGTTCTCGCCGATGAGATCGATGCGATAGTCGGCGGGAATGACGATTGTGTCGAGAGCGGCCTGCACGTCGGCCACCGTGAAGTTCAGCGGTTTCGGACCGGTGTAGGCCACGATTTCAAGATTGGGCGATGCGTCTTCGCGGGTGACCAGCCCCTGGCCTACCGTGCGCTCGAGCGAGGCCACCGAGCCGAGCGGAAGCGGATCGGGCGATCCGGGTACGAAAATGGGGTAGCGAAGCAGCGTATCGGCAGCGGGGTTGGCATCTCTACGGTAACGTACCTTTACCGGCAGCGGCGTATCTTCTTCGCCGTAAAAGTCGCCGGCCGTCAGGCCGTTCGAGCCGGCCTGCATCTGCATGGCGACCGCCGTGGGCGAGAGG